>JBBDTD010000290.1:0-18524 GCA_040904645.1 Paracoccaceae bacterium | reverse complement strand
AGCGGCAAGATGGTGATCCTGCCGGTCGATCAGGGGTTCGAGCATGGGCCGGCGCGCAGCTTCGCGGCGAACCCGGCGGCTTATGATCCGCATTACCATTACCAGCTCGCCATTGACGCCGGGCTCAACGCCTTCGCCGCGCCGCTCGGCATGCTTGAAGCGGGGGCGGACACCTTCGCGGGCCAGATCCCGACGATCCTCAAGGCGAACAGCGCCAATTCGCTGATGCCGAGCGACGCGCTGAAGGATCAGGCGATCACCGCGTCGGTCGATGACGCGCTCCGCCTCGGCTGCTCGGCCATCGGCTTCACCATCTATCCCGGCTCCACCGCCGGGCTCGACATGTTCGAGGAAATCTCGGCGATGCGGGAGGAAGCCGCGGCGAAGGGCGTGGCGACCGTCATCTGGTCCTATCCGCGCGGCGAGGCGCTGACCAAGGACGGGGAGACCGCGATCGACATCGCGGCCTACGCCGCGCAGATGGCGGCGCTGCTCGGCGCGCATATCATCAAGATCAAGCTCTCCACCGACCATCTGGAGCTGAAAGAGGCCAAGAAGGTCTACGAGGACGAGAAGATCGATATCAGCGCGCAGTCGGCGCGGGTCGCGCACTGCATGCAGGCGGCCTTCAACGGCCGGCGCATCGTGGTGTTTTCCGGTGGCGCGAAAAAGGGTGAGAACTCGGTCTTCGACGATGCGAGGGCCATCCGCGACGGCGGCGGCAACGGCTCGATCATCGGGCGCAACACCTTCCAGCGTCCGCGCGAGGACGCGCTGAAGATGCTGGGCCAGATCGTCGACATCTACAAAGGCCGCGGCTGAGGCGGGCGCGGGGGATCAGTGCGAAAGAACGATGGCCCGACCGGCGACCTCGATCCGCGCGCGCTGATCCTTGAAGCCTATCGGATCGAGGGGATCGGCGCGGCGGACTGCCGCACGATTTTTTTCGACTGGGCGTTAGGCTCCGAGGCGGGCCGGGATCTGGCGGCGGACGCCGCGGCGCTCCTCGCCTTTTATGCGCCGCTGGAACCTGATCATCCGATGACGGCCGTGCTGCGAGAGGGCGCCGAAGCGCCGCCGCCGCGCCGGCGGGCCAGGCGGCGCGGCTAGAACGCCCACCGCCGTCTTTCGCGCCCTCAGGCGAGCGCGGCGAGCACCCGCGCCCAGCTTCGGGCGCCCTTCTGAAAACTGGTCAGCGAATATTTCTCGTTCGGGGAATGGATGCGGTCGTCATCCAGCCCGAAGCCGATCAGCAACGAGTTCATGCCGAGAATCGACTGGAAATGCCCGACAATGGGGATCGAGCCGCCGCAGCCCGCGAAGGCGGCCTCTTTCGGCCATTCGTCGGAGAGGGCGCGCCGCGCCGCTTCGAAGCGCGGATCGTCCACCGGCATGGTGATGCCGCCGGAGCCGCCGTCCTTGGCGTCGAAATCGACCGTGCAGTCGGGGGGCAGCATCTCCCGGAACCGCTGTCGGATCGCCTCGCGGATTTTCACGGGGTCCTGATCGCCGACCAGCCGGCAGGAAATCTTGACGAACGCCTCCGCCGGCAGGACCGTCTTGAAGCCTTCGCCGGTATAGCCGCCGCTGACGCCGTTGAATTCCAGCGTCGGGCGCGCCCAAATCTGCTCCAGCGCCGAATAACCCTCCTCCCCCGCGGGGTGGGAGAGGCCGACAGCGTCCAGAAACGCTTCATGGCTGAAGCCGAGCGCGCGCCACTGTTCGAGGATTTCAGGCGACGTATCCGGCACGCCGTCATAAAAGCCGGGCAGGGCGACCCGCCCCGCGTCGTCGTGGAAGGAAGCGAGGATTTTCGACAGAACCCGGATCGGGTTCGCCGCCGGTCCGCCATACATGCCGGAATGAAGATCCCGGCTGGCGGCTTTCACGGTGATCGTCTCTCCGACCATGCCGCGCAGCATGGTGGAGATGGCCGGGGTTTCAGAATCCCACATGCCGGTGTCGCAGACGAGGGCGAGCTCCGCCTTCAGTTCCGCCGCGTTCTCCTTGAGGAAGGGCACGAGCGAAGGTGAGCCGGATTCCTCCTCCCCCTCGAAGAGGATGGAGATATTGGCCGGCAGCTTGCCGGTCACCGCTTTCCAGGCGCGGCAAGCCTCAAGGAAGGTCATCACCTGGCCCTTGTCGTCGGAGGCGCCGCGCGCGCGAATCTCGGGGCCCTCATCGCCCTCGGCGATCACCGGCTCGAAGGGCGGTGCGGTCCAGAGATTGAGCGGGTCCACCGGCTGCACGTCGTAATGGCCGTAAAAGAGCAGGTGCGGGCCCTCGCCGCCGGAATGGGCGACGACCATCGGATGGCCGGGGGTGTCCCGGATGCTGGCGTCGAAGCCGATGGATCTGAGATCCGCCACCAGCCATTCGGCGGCCTTGCGGCACTCGCCCTTGAAGGCGCTGTCGGTGGAGACGCTCTCCATCCGCAGAAGCGCGAAAAGCCGCTCCACGGCCGCGTCTGCGTCGGCGTCGAGATGGGCGAGGACGGCGTCCAGTTCTGACATTCGGGGGCTCCTTCGGCTGGCGCGCCGACGATGCCGCGCCATGGCGTCGCTGTCCACCGGCTCCTTGACCTTTCGCTTGTATGGAGACTTGAAACTCCGGCCCGCATCGCGCCGTATGAAGGGGACAACCTGGTTGAAAGGGAGATGCGGCATGTTGCGCCATGTTCTTGTCGGGCTTGCAGGCGCGGTGATGGCGGTGGGGGTCGCCGCCGCAGCGCCGGCTTTCACCTTCTCCTCGATCGAAGGCGGCGAGATCTCGCTTGAGACTTATCGCGGCGGGCCGGTTCTTGTCGTCAACACCGCCTCGCGCTGTGGGTACACCTATCAGTATGCAGGCCTGCAGCAGCTTTACGACACTTATCGCGCCCGGGGCCTTGTGGTGCTCGCGGTGCCGTCGGACGCCTTCAATCAGGAGCTTTCATCGAACGACAAGGTGAAGGAATTCTGCGAAGTGACTTACGGCCTGACCATCCCGATGACCGAAATGACCGAGGTGAAGGGAGCAGGCGCGCATCCCCTCTTCGCATGGCTGAAGGCGACGCAGGGCTTCGAGCCAAGCTGGAATTTCAACAAGGTGCTGCTCGACGCCGAGGGCGAGTATGTCGAAAGCTGGGGCTCCGGCGCGAAGCCGATGTCGCCGGAAGTCACCGGGCGGATCGAAGGCGTCCTGGCGGGGGGGTGAGCCGCCTCAGCCGCGCATGATCCAGCCGCCGCCGAACACGCGCTCGCCTTCGGGCGCGTAGAAAACGCAGGCCTGCCCGGGGGCGACGCCCTCTTCGGCGGTCAGCAACTCGACCTCCGCGCCTTCATGTGTCGGGTGGATGCGCGCTTCGAGCGGCGGTCGGGTGGAGCGGAGCTTTACGCGTGTCTCCCAGCCGCCCTTCGGCGCGTCGGCGAAGGGGGCGGGGCCGATCCAGTTCACCTCCGCGATCCTGACGCGCCGCGTCGCCAGCGCGTCACGCGGGCCGACGACCACGCGCCGCTCGGCGGGGTCGAGCCGGACAACGAAGAGAGGATCGCCCCCCGTTTCCCCGCCGCCAAGGCCAAGGCCGCGGCGCTGGCCGATGGTGTAGTGAAGAACGCCGGGATGGGTCCCGAGGACGCGGCCGTCGAGATGAACGATCTCGCCCGGCTCAGAGGCGCCGGGACGGAGTTTTTCGATGACATCCGCATAACGGCCCTGCGGCACGAAGCAGATATCCTGACTGTCGGGCTTGTCGGCCACCGACAGGCCGAATTCGGCGGCCAGCGCGCGGACCTCAGCCTTCGTGGCGTGACCGCCAAGCGGAAAGCGCAGGAAATCAAGCTGTTCCGGCGTGGTGGCGAACAGGAAATAGCTCTGATCGCGCGCCGGGTCCGCCGCGCGGTGGAGCTCCGGCCCGGCCGCGCCTTCGACGCGGCGGATATAGTGCCCGGTGGCGAGGCAATCAGCCTCCAGGTCCTGCGCGGTCTTCAGCAGGTCGCGGAATTTGACGCTCTGGTTGCAGCGCACGCAGGGAATCGGGGTGAAGCCGGCCAGGTACTGATCGGCGAATTCCTCGATCACCGCTTCGCGGAACCGGGTCTCATAATCGAGCACGTAATGCGGAAAGCCGATCGTCTCAGCCACGCGGCGCGCGTCATGGATGTCGCGCCCGGCGCAGCACGCGCCCTTTTTCGCCAGCGCTTCGCCATGATCGTATAGCTGGAGCGTGACGCCGACCACGTCATAGCCTTCGCGCGCCAGCATCGCCGCGACGACCGAACTGTCGACGCCGCCTGACATGGCGACGACGACGCGGGTCTCGGCGGGCGGCTTCGCGAAGCCGAGCGAGTTGAGGGGGGCCATTCCGTCCATCGCGCTCAGATAGCGGCGCGGAGCCCTCGCCTCAAGCCCGTTCACTGGCTGTTAGCCCGGCCGCCGCATGATCGCCGCTCGATGTAGTGTGTGTGGGAGAAGGTGGATGCAAAAAATTGTGCCATTTGAAGAGCGCCGCGATGTGCGGCAGTTGAAACGCATGCGGGAGGATCTGCCGCCGCCGGGAACGCAGCGTTGGGTCGCAAGCCGCAAGGCCGCTGTCGTGGCCGCCGTCGACGCCGGCGCCGTCAGCGCGGAGGAGGTTTGCACCCGGTACGAGCTCAGCCCGGAAGAGCTGGAGGAGTGGCGCCGCTCACTGCTGAAGCATGGGCCGGCGGCGCTGCTGGTGACCAAGCTGAAGTATTTTCGCAACAACCAAAGAACGCATTAAGGCAAAAAAATTCAACCTCAGGTAATATCTCGTTTACCATTTTGTCCATAACGTGGCATCAATCTTAACGGGTGTGACACGGAAGGGAAGACGTAATGCGGGTATTGCTGATCGAAGATGATCATTCGACCTCCCGCAGCATCGAGATGATGCTGTCGAAGGCGAATCTGAATGTCTATGCGACCGACCAGGGCGAAGAAGGGATCGAACTGGCCAAGCTCTATGACTACGACCTGATCCTGCTCGACATCAATCTGCCGGATATGACCGGCTATGATGTGCTGAAGGCGCTGCGGGTCGCGAAGGTCGACACGCCGATCCTGATTCTTTCGGGTCTATCGGACACGGACGACAAGCTGAGGGGGTTCGGCTTCGGGGCGGACGATTACATGACCAAGCCTTTCAACCGCGATGAGCTGGTCGCGCGGATTCACGCCATCGTCCGGCGCTCCAAGGGCCACGCGCAATCGGTGATCGCGACTGGCAAGGTCGCGGTCAATCTCGATGCGAAAACCGTGGACTGCGGCGGCGCGCCCGTGCATCTGACCGGCAAGGAATACCAGATGTTCGAGCTGCTTAGCCTGAGAAAGGGCACGACGCTGACGAAAGAGATGTTCCTCAATCATCTCTATGGGGGCATGGACGAGCCGGAGCTGAAAATCATTGACGTGTTCATTTGCAAGCTGCGCAAGAAGCTTTCCGCCGCGACGGGCGGCGATACATATATCGAAACGGTCTGGGGACGCGGCTATGTGCTGCGCGATCCGTCGCCGATCCAGGAACGGGCGCATCCGGCGATGGCCTGATCGCGCTTGACGGCGTCGCGCGGTCGCGGAAGGTTCGCCCTGACGTTTGGGCGGAGTGAAGGCGCGCGTGGAGAAACCTGTCAGGAAACTAACCGAAGCGGAAGCGGCGGCGGCGCTTGAGGCGCTCGCCGCCGAAATCCTGCGCCATGACCGCGCCTATCATCTGAACGACAGGCCTTCGATCGACGACGCCGGCTATGATGCGCTGCGCCGCCGGAACGCTGAAATCGAGGCGCGATTCCCGGCGCTGATACGTGAGGACAGCCCCTCGAAACGGGTCGGCGGCCCCATTTCGGACACATTTGCGAGGGTGCGGCATCAGGCGCCGATGTTGTCTCTCGGCAACGTCTTCACCGATGAGGACGTAGCGGAGTTCGACGCGCGGATCCGGCGTTTTCTTGGGCTCGGGGCTGAGGCTGCGCTGGCCTACACGGCGGAGCCGAAGATCGACGGGCTCTCGCTTTCACTGCGCTACGAGGATGGCGAACTGGTCGTCGCGGCGACGCGCGGCGACGGGCAGGAGGGGGAGAACGTCACCCGCAACGCCCGCACTATCGCCGATATCCCCGACCGTCTTCCCGCCGGCGCGCCCAGCGTTCTGGAGGTCAGGGGCGAAGTCTATATGAGCCATGCCGATTTCGCCGCCCTCAATGAGCGCGCGGAAGCGGAGGGAGCGAAAACCTTCGCCAATCCGCGAAACGCCGCCGCCGGAAGCCTGCGCCAGCTTGATTCGCGAATCACCGCCGCGCGCCCGCTGCGCTTCTTCGCCTATTCATGGGGCGTGTTGTCTGAACCATTGGAGCAAACGCAGATGGGCGCGGTGGCGCGGCTTGGCGCGCTCGGCTTCCCGGTCAATCCGCTGACGGAGCGCTGCGAAAGCGTCGCGGAGATGATCGCCCAGTATCGGGAGATCGAAGCCCAGCGGGCCACGCTCGGCTACGATATCGACGGCGTCGTCTACAAGGTGGACCGGCTGGACCTTCAGGCGCGGCTCGGGTTTCGCGCCAATAATCCGCGCTGGGCGGTGGCGCATAAATTCTCGGCCGAGACGGCGACGACGATTCTTGAGGGGATCGACATTCAGGTCGGGCGCACGGGCGCGCTTTCCCCCGTCGCGCGGTTGCGGCCGGTGACGGTGGGCGGGGTGACGGTCTCCAACGCCACGCTGCATAATGAGGATTACATCGCCGGCAGGGACGGCAAGGGCGCGCCGATTCGCGAGGGGCGCGACCTGCGCCCGGGCGACACAGTGACGGTCTACCGCGCGGGCGACGTGATCCCGAAAGTGATGGACGTGGACCTCTCGAAGCGCCCGGCGGGGGCCAGGCCCTGGGCCATGCCCGAGACTTGCCCCGAGTGCGGCTCGCCCGCGATTCGTGAGGAAGGCGGCGCGGCGCGGCGCTGCACCGGTGGGCTGATCTGCCCGGCGCAGGCGGTGGAGAAGCTGAAGCACTTCGTCTCCCGCGCCGCTTTCGACATCGAGGGGCTGGGCGCAAAGCAGGTGGAGGCGTTCTATAATGAGGAGACGCTGGCGATCCGGGCGCCGGCGGACATCTTCACCCTGCAATCGCGCGATGAGGCCGGGCTGACGCGGCTGAAGAACCGCGACGGCTGGGGCGAGACATCGGCGCGCAATCTCTTCCACGCGATCGAGGAGCGAAAGACGATTCCGCTCACCCGCCTCATCTTCGCGCTCGGCATCCCGCATGTTGGCGAGGTCGCGGCCGACGGTCTGGCGCGGCTTTTCGGGGATTGGAAAGCGATGACCGATGCGCTCGACGCCGCGCGCCCGGCGGCGCTGGCGCATCGGGCGGCGGACGAGGCGGAGGCGGTGGAGCGCGCCGCAGCCGCCGATGAAGGCCGGCGCGCGCGCATAGCCGAGGCGCGGAAGGCGGCGATCGCGGCGGCCGGGGCGCCGGAAGCGGCGCAGGCCGCCTGGGAGAACCTCATCAGCGCGGACGGCGTCGGGTCGGTGATGGCGCTCTCGCTCTCTGACGCCTTCGCGAACGACAAGGAAAGATGCGCGATCAATGCTCTTCTCAAACACCTGACGCCGTCGCCGCCGGAGGCGCGGGCGACGGAAAGCCCGGTCGCGGGCAAGACCGTGGTCTTCACCGGTACGCTGGAGAAAGTGACACGCGCCGAAGCCAAGGCGCGGGCGGAATCGCTGGGCGCCAAGGTTTCCGGCTCCGTCTCCGCCAAGACGGATCTGGTGGTTGCGGGCCCCGGGGCGGGATCGAAGCTGAAACAGGCGGAAAAATTCGGGGTCGAGGTGGTCGACGAAGACGGCTGGCTCGCCCTGGTCGGAGGCTGAGATGGCTACGGCGCCGGAACGCGGCAGGCCGGAAATCCTCTGGCCGATCTTCGCCGATATCGAAACCTTGCCCGGCGTCGGCGCGAAAACCGCGAAGCTCTTCGCCAGGCTGGGCGCGGAGCGCCCGCGCGACCTCCTCTTCCTCGCGCCTGCCGGGCTGATCGACCGGCGGCTCCGCCCCTCCATCGCCGGCGCGCCGCTGGACGAGGTGGCGACGGTGCTGGCCGAAATCGGAGAGCATCACCCGCCGCGCACGAAAGGGCGCCCTTATCGCGTGATGGCGCGCGATGCGGGCGCGGAGTTCATCCTGACCTTCTTTCACGCGCGCGAAGACTGGCTGCGCCGCACCTTGCCCACCGGTCAGAAGCGCATCGTATCCGGCAAGGTCGAGATTTTCGACGGGGTCATGCAGATGACCCATCCCGATTACGTCATGACCGAGGCCGAGGCGTCGACGATGCCGGCTTTCGAGCCGGTCTATCCGCTGACAGCCGGGCTCGGCCAACGCCAGGTGGCGAAGGCGGCGGAGGCGGCGCTGACGCTGGCGCCGGCGCTTGATGAATGGCTCGACCCCGCGTTGGCCGCGCGTGAAGGATGGCCGGATTGGCTGGCCGCGCTCCGCGCGCTCCATGCGCCTGAAGGGCTGGCCGGGCTCTCGAGATCCGCGCCGGCGCGGCGGCGGCTCGCCTATGACGAACTTCTCGCCCATGCGCTGACGCTGGCGCTCGCACGCGCGAAAATGCGGCGCGGACGGGGGCGCGCCTCCAGCGGCGATGGGCGGCTTCGCGCCAGGCTGCTTTCCGCGCTGCCCTACGCGGCTACCGGCGCGCAGTCCCGCGCGGCGGCGGAGATCGCGGCGGACATGGCGGCGCCGGAGCGGATGCTGCGGCTTTTGCAAGGCGATGTCGGCGCGGGCAAAACACTGGTGGCGATGCTCGCGCTTCTCGGCGCGGTGGAGGCGGGCGGGCAGGGGGCGCTGATGGCGCCGACCGAAATCCTGGCCCGTCAGCATCAGGCCAGCCTCGCGCCGCTGGCGGAAGCCGCCGGCGCCCGGCTCGAGCTTTTGACCGGGCGGGACAAGGGCGGCGCCCGGGTGGAGAAACTCGCGGCGCTGGCGGCGGGCGAGATCGACATCCTGGTGGGCACGCACGCGCTTTTTCAGAAGGGCGTCGAATTCGCCGATCTGCGGCTGGTCGTCGTCGATGAGCAGCATCGCTTCGGCGTCCGCCAGCGGATGGAGCTGGCGGAAAAGGGCGTCGGCGTCGACGTGCTGTCGATGACCGCGACGCCGATCCCGCGCACGCTCGCGCTCGCCAGCCATGGCGACATGGATATTTCGGTGCTGGACGAAAAACCGCCCGGCCGCCAGCCGATCGACACGCGGCTGGTCAGCGCCGCGCGGCTGGACGACGTGGTGGCGCGGCTCCATGCGGCGGTCGACGCCGGGCGGCGCGCCTACTGGGTCTGCCCTTTGGTCGAGGAAAGCGCCGTGTCCGACATGACGGCGGCCGAAGACCGGGCGGAAGCGCTGAAAAATGCGCTGGGAGCGGGGCGGGTGGCGCTGATCCATGGCCAGATGCCGCCGGCGGAAAAGGACGCGGCGATGGCGGCGTTCCAGTCGGGCGCCGCGCAGGTGCTGGTCGCGACGACGGTGATCGAGGTGGGTGTCGATGTGCCGGAAGCGACGATCATGGTGATCGAACAGGCCGAGCGGTTCGGGTTGGCGCAGTTGCATCAGTTGCGCGGCCGGGTCGGCCGGGGAACGGGCGCCTCCACCTGCCTGCTGGTGTTCCGGGGGCCGCTGGGGGAGGCGGCGCGGGCGCGCCTGACCGTTCTGCGAGAGACGGAGGACGGGTTTCGCATCGCGGAGGAGGATCTCAAGCTGCGCGGCGCGGGGGATCTGCTCGGTGCCGCGCAATCGGGACTGCCGATTTTCCGCATCGCCGATCTCGAAAGCGATGGCGAGTTGATGCGCATCGCGCAAGCCGATGCGCGGCTGGTGCTGGAGCGGGAGCCGGATCTGGACGGCGCGCGAGGCCCGGCGCTGCGGACGCTTCTGTATCTTCAGGAACGGGACGCGGCGATCCGGTATCTGCGTGGGGCGTGATCTTGTTTGTTCCGTAAATGTTCTTGACAGATGAAACCAAATGTGAACAAATCAAAAACAGAAAGATATTTATGCAACCGGAGGCCGAGGATTACGCCATGAGAGCAGCACGCCGCCTGATCGAACTCGCCGCAGCGCGCCCCGGCGCGGCGCTCGCCGATGTCTTTGGCCTCGCGCTGATCTGCCTGATGGTGTTCGCCGGATTCGCGATGACTTCCGTGGCCTGAAACCGGTCACAGATCTCGCCGGCTTGCGTGCGCGCCCTCTCTCTCTCCCGCGCGGCGCCCACCGGGTTCTGTCCCTCGGCCGAAAAGGTGAAAGCCGGCGCACTGGCGCCGCGGTGAAAAGACCGCGGCGCCTTTTTCATGAGAACGACCCGGGTTGCGCGGCGTGGTCCAGGCTTGATCAAGCGTCACGCGCCGACGCAGCGCCAGAATATCGTCGGGCGAAGCGTTTTCAGGCGCTCGTCCGGGCGCATCTGGTCGTTGGTGGCCTGTCCGGGCCGCCAAGGTTCAGCCCGCCATGCGCCGCGGCGTAATAGGCGTAGACGCTGCCGCTGCGGGTGACTGGCCGGCCGTCGCTGTTGAGCGAGTAACGGCCAGAAAAGCTGCCGCCATCATACCTGATCCTGCGGTTCTTCGCGGTTTCGAACGCCAGCGTGTAGGCGTCGGAGCCGTCGATCTTTTCGCAGGCGAACGTGCCGCCGCCGACATAAGCGAAGAAGTCGTCGCCGAGCAGCTCCTGCCCCGGCGCGGCGGCGGGGAGGGCGGCGGGCGGAGGCGCCGGCGCCGCGCGCGCTTCCGCCACGGGCTCCATGGCCCGCGGCGCGGGCGCGGCGGCCGAATCCTCGGGCGCCGGCGCCGGCGCGCAGGCGAGAAGGGGAAGGATGAGCAATCCGGGGAGCAAACGGCGGGGGGGCATTTCAATCTCCTCTGGTCAGGTCATGCGCGCCGCTCGGCGGCGCCTACCCGCAGGCGTGCCGCCCTGCCGCCTCGTCGAGCGCGGCGAGCGTCGCGTCCCAGGCCAGAAGGATGGAGGCGTGACGGTTCTTGTAGTCCTTCGCCGGCTCCAGCACTTCCAGCGCTTCGAAGGGCGGGCCCGGGGGCGGCGCGCCATCCTTCAGCATCGCGCGGAGCGCTTCGCGCCCGGCGGCGATCTCTTCACGGCTCCGGCCGATCACCGCGCCGCCGAGGACCGAGGCGGAGGCCTGACCGAGCGCGCAGGCCTTCACATCCTGCGAAAACCCGGCGATCAGACCGTTGCTGACATTGAGCGCCACCGTGACGGTCGAGCCGCACAGCGGCGAGCGTTTCTTCGATGCGCCATCGACGACGGTGAGCGGCGCGGTCAGCGGAATATCCGTCGCGAGCGCGAGGATGCGCTTCGAGTAGAGCTGGATCAGGTCGGTGTCAGGCATTTCTCTCTCCCGCAGACTGTCATAGATAGCGCAGCGAAAGCCCCGCGCAAAGGGCCGCGGTGTTCATGAGAGGAGCTCGCCTTGACCCTTCCCTTCGATCCATCGAGCCTCACCTATGACGCGCGCGGTCTGATCCCCGCCATCGCGCAGGACGCGCAAACCGGCGAAGTGCTGATGATGGCGTGGATGAACGCCGCCTCCGTCGCGGAAACGCTGGCGACCGGCCGGGTCGCCTATTGGTCGCGCTCCCGGCAGGAAATCTGGCGCAAGGGCGAAACATCCGGCCATGTTCAGAAACTCATGGAAATGCGTGTGGATTGTGATCGCGATTGTCTGCTCGTGAAGGTCGATCAAACCGGCCCGGCGTGCCACACCAATCGGCGAAGCTGCTTTTACACCGCCATTCAGGGCGGCGCCGAGGTCGAGATCATGAGGGTGGAGGAACCTTGAACGCGACGACCCGAGTCGACAAGCTGGACGGCGCCGCGGCGCTGATCCTCAGGGTTGGGCTGGTCTGGCTCATCTTTCTCCGGGCGGCCAGCATCAGGGGCTCGCGCGGCGTTACGATGGCCTCGATATGAGTCTGGCGCTGGTTTGCGGCGCCGCTGGCGCCCATAGGGGTCTTTCGGGTCCTCAGCCATGGTGGCCTGCTCGTGATGCATCTTTTCACCGTCAGCCGGCGATGGGAGGGCTTCGATTCCTTCGCGCTGAACGACGGGGGCTTTCCCATCCACCGCAATCAGGTGATCGACCTCGCCGTGCTGGGCGCGATGATCGCATTGGCGCTGCTGATCCGGCGCAATCACTTCAGCCCCGGCGGCTGGCTCGCCCGGCGCGGCGCGCGCCGCTGGTGGATCTGAGCGCCGCACGGATATGGCGGCGGCGGCGTTTCTCGGGCTAAGGTCCGCTGCTGATCACCAGGAAGGACACGCGCATGAGCGACGCGCCGCTGAAACTGAACGCAGAAGAAGTCTTCGCCTATCTTGAGGAAGTGTTCCCGGCGGTTCACGGCAAGTTCGCCATCGACGATCTTTCGCCGATGCGCGTGCGGATGCGCAGGGAGGTCGGCCCGGCTGACATCCGGCCCGGCGGCACCGTTTCCGGCCCCGCGATGTTCGAGGCCGTGGATTGCGGGTTCTACGTCATCCTGCTGGCGATGATTGGCCGTGAGGCGCTGACCGTCACCACCAACGCCACGATCAATTTCCTGAACAAGCCGCAACCGGCCGCGCTGCTTTGCGAGGCGCGGATTCTGAAACTTGGCAAGCTCTTGGCCACCGGCGACGCTACGCTCTGGTCCGAGGGTTCCGACCGTCCGGTCGCCCATGCGACGCTGACTTACGCGATTCCACCGCAAAAATAGTGGGGTACTCAAATACCCAATCTCTATCACGTTGAAATACAAGATATTTCTATGATGGCCTTGGATTGACTTCGCCGCCCGAATCGCTAAAACGCGCCAACCGCCGCCGGCTTCCGCCTGTGGCGCTTGAGTTTCGCTGAGGACCGGACGGATGATGAAAACCTTTAGCGCCAAACCGGCGGATATCGAGAAGAAATGGCTGATCGTCGATGCGACGGGGGTCGTTCTCGGCCGTCTCGCCTCGATCGTGGCGATGCGCCTGCGCGGCAAGCACAAGGCGACGTTCACGCCTCATATGGACATGGGCGACAACGTCATCATCATCAACGCTGAAAAGGTGCAGATGACGGGCAACAAGCGCGCCGACAAGACCTATTACTGGCATACCGGGCACCCGGGCGGCATCAAGTCCCGCACCGCCGCACAGATCCTCGCCGGCGCCCATCCGGAGCGCGTGATGATCAAGGCCGTGGAGCGGATGATGCCGGGCGGGCCGCTGACCCGCAAGCAGATGTCGAACCTCCGCGTCTACGCCGGTGAGGCGCATCCGCATGAGGCCCAGTCGCCGGAGACGCTGGACGTCCGGTCGATGAACAAAAAGAACACCCGGAGCGCATGACCATGGCTGAAGAAATCAAATCGCTCGATGAGCTGAAGGGCGCTGTCGAAGGCGTCGTCGCCGGAATCGAGCCCGCCGCGCCGCCGCGTGAGCCGAAGCGCGACGCGCTGGGCCGCTCCTACGCCACCGGCAAGCGGAAGGACGCGGTCGCCCGCGTCTGGGTGCGGCCCGGCTCGGGCAAGGTCATGGTCAACGGCAAGACGGTCGAAACCTATTTCGCCCGCCCCGTGCTCCGCATGGTGCTGAAGCAGGCGTTCACGGTCGCCAATGTCGACGGTCAGTTCGACGTGACGGCGACGGTGAAGGGCGGCGGGCTTTCCGGCCAGGCCGGCGCGGTCAAGCACGGCGTCGCCAAGGCGCTCAGCCTTTATGACCCGTCGCTGCGCGCCTCGCTCAAGGCGGCGGGCTTCCTGACCCGCGACAGCCGCGTTGTTGAGCGTAAGAAGTATGGCCGCCGGAAGGCGCGTCGGAGCTTCCAGTTCTCCAAGCGCTGACCCCACCGGAAATCCCCGCTGGAAACCTCCAGCGGGAAACTCCGCGAAATCACCGAGAAAAGCCCGCTTCGGCGGGCTTTTTTCTTGGCCGGGCCGATCTTCCCCGTCAGCCCTGCGCCTGCCCTTCAAGAAACGCGCGCCGCTCCGGCTTGATGTCGAGCAGCGGCGTGCCGTCCACGCAGTCGAGCCTGCGGACGGTAAGCAGGGCGCCCTCGATGGAGACAAGGCTGACGGTCGAGGCGCCGATCGGGTTCGGGCGAACCGGCGACCTGAGCGCGAAGGTCCCGAAGAGCTTTCCGCGCCGCGCCGGATTCTGGCGCACCAGATCGCGGCGCGCCTCCATGGCCGGTGAAGACGTCCATCCTGACGTATCGGCGCGGAGAACGAAAGCGGCTGGAAGGCTTGCGGCCAGTGAGCGGGGCGGGGCCCGGCCCGCGTTCAGGGAAACAGCGCCTGAACATACCCCGGCAGCGCGAAGGCCGCCTTGTGAACGGCTGGCGTATAATAGCGCAGCCCGGTCAATCCCGCCGCCTCCATCCGCCCGGCCAGCACGTCTTCCGGCGTATCGCGCGCGTCGCCATCCGTGCCCCAGCCGAACGCCATCGGCCCGCCCGCATAGGTCGGGATGGACGCGAGATAGCAGCTCGCGTCGGCGAAAAGCGCGGAGAAGGCGCGCAGCGTCCCGGTCAACTCGTCGCCTTGCATGAACGGCACGCCGTTCTGCGTGACCAGCACGCCGCCGGGGTTCAGCAGCCGCTTGGCGCGGCCATAGAACGTGTCGGTGAAAAGCACTTCGCCCGGCCCAACCGGGTCGGTCGAATCGATGATGATGACGTCGAAACGCTCCTTCGCCCTGGCGACGTACTCGGCCCCGTCCGCGATCACGAGATCGAGGCGCCGGTCGTCGAAGGCGCCGGCGGAAATGCCGGGTAGATGGAGCTTGGAGAATTCGACCACGCCGGCGTCGATCTCCACCATCACCACGCGCTTCACGGTCTTGTGGCGCAGGGCCTCGCGGGCCATGCCGCCATCGCCGCCGCCGATGATGAGCACGGAACGCGCCGCGCCATGCGCCAGCAGCGGCACATGGGTCATCATCTCATGATAGATGAACTCGTCGCCTTCGGTGACCTGCACGACTCCGTCGAGCGTGAGAACCCGCCCGAAGACCGGGTTCTCAAAGAGCCGGAGGCGCTGATGCTCGGTCTCACTGTCATAGATCAGCCGGCCGATCTTCAGGCCCTGACGGTAGCCGCCATGCAGGGTTTCGTCGAACCACGCGCTCACAGCGCCGCTCCTACGATGCCCTCGCCACGCAGGAGCTCTTTGACCCTGACCTCGCCGGCGTCGAAGGCGCGGCGAAGCACCTCGATTGCGCGGGACGGTTCCGCTTCGCCGCACATGAAGACGTCGAACGCGCCATAGCCGATTTCCGGCCATGTGTGGACGGAAATATGGCTCTCGGCCAGCACCGCGACGCCGCTGACGCCCTGGGGCGTGAACTTGTGCGTGTGGATATGCAGCAACGTCGCGCCGCAGGCGATGACGCAGTCGCGAAGCGCATCCTCTATCCGGCGCTGATCGTCCAGACCTTCGCCCCTGACCACCTCGATGATCAGATGCGTGCCGGCGAAGACCTTGCCGTCGCGGCGGATGAAGTGATCCTGCCGCTCGTCGTCGAAAATGTCCGGGGCGATGTTCGCCGCTTCTTCCAGAACCGCAACGGGCTGACCGTCGCGGAATTCCGCTTCCTCGTGGGTGGCGCCATATTCCAGGTCGGTCCCCAGTCGGAAAAGGCTCGCGCTTTCCATGACGCATCCTTCCAACCAAAAATACCAAGCCCAGCGGTCCCTTAGCGCCCCCCCGAAAGCTTCGAAGATGGGATCGGCGACCCTGTGGAGGTGGGCAGATAGGGTTTTCGCGACGGCGGCGCAACCTTTAATTTCGGCGCCGCAGCAAATTAGGCGAAGCGACGCAGGCTGGTTGTCGTTTCGCAACGATCGGCGACGAAACCGCGACTGAGGCCACTAGGTTTTGTCACAATCGCGGGTTATCTCTCGACCATGCGCGGCGCGATTGAAGAGTCGGGGCGGACCCCGAGAGAAATTTCCTATGCTTACAGCGCCCGCTCACGCGCGGGGCGCGCCGTGATCCGTTCGATCGAGAACCTGACCGGCCGGCCGCGCCTGATCCGCATGGCTCTCGGCTATGAGAGCGAGGTTTCCGCCGGCCGGAACTTCTGGGAGGTGATGACAGAGCGCTATGGCGTCACCATCGACCTTGGCGCGGAGGACGGCCTTCGGCGGATACCGGAGGAAGGCCCGCTGATCGTCGTGGCCAATCATCCATTCGGAATTCTCGACGGCATGGCCATGGGGCGGCTGCTTTCGGCCCGGCGCCCGCATTTTCGTATCGTCGCCCACAAGGTTTTTCACCGCGCGCGCGATCTGGAGGAAATGATCCTGCCGGTCAGCTTCGAAGAGACCCGCGAAGCGCAGGCGGTCAATCTGGAGACGCGGCGCGCGGCGCTCGACTATCTGGCGGCGGGCGGCGCGATCGGGATTTTTCCGGGCGGCACCGTCTCCACCGCGAAGCGGCCGTTCGGTTATCCGATGGACCCGGTATGGCGGAATTTCACCGCGCGGCTGGTGGCGCGGTCCGAAGCCGCAGTCGTGCCGGTGTTTTTCCACGGGGCCAACAGCCGCCTTTTCCAGATCGCCAGCCATCTTCATTCGACCCTGCGCGTCGCGCTTCTGATCAAGGAATTCGGCGCGCGGGTGGGCGGCGCGATAGAGGCGTCGATCGGCGCGCCGTTGCCGGCGGCGGAACTGACCGCCCGCGCCACCGACGCCCGCGCGCTGATGGATTACCTTCGCGATGCGACCTATGCGCTGTCGCCATCGCCGCCGCCTTCGCTCGATTACGGTTTCGAGTTCGAGCCGGGTTATGCGAACCGGAGCCGCGGCCGCGACGCGGCCTGAGCCGCTTCAGGAATGAGCCTCACGGCGTCACCATCGGCGCGCGGAGCACGAAACGCGCGCCTTCGCCGCTGGCCGGGCCGAGCTCTATCGAGCCGTTGAAAAGCCGCATGATCTTGCGGCAGATCGGCAGGCCGAGCCCGGCGGAGCCCTTGGTGGAGCGGCGGAAGAACGTCTCGAAAATCCGCTCCCGGTCGGCCTCCTGAACGCCGGGGCCGTTATCGATCACCTCGACCACGTACTCCCCGCCTTCGACGGACGTGCGAAGTTCGATGCGCGGCGTCGGCTTGTCGTTGTGCAGCACGGCGTTGGCGATGACGTTGATGAAGACCTGCGAAAGCCGGTCCGGGTCGGCGAGGATCCAGGCCTCGCCGGCTCGCGCCTCCCAACTGAGCTCCACCCCAGCGGGTCGGTAGGGCGCGAGCGCGATCTCCGCTGCGGCGGCGAGCGCGGCGTCCGCCTCCACCGGCTGCAACTCCGCAGCCGTCAGCGGATCGTCAAGAAAGCTCAGATCGTGAATCTCGTCCAGGAGCCGGGTGAGCCGCAGGCTTTCCAACTGGATGATATGCGCGAAGCGGCCGCGCTGCGCGGCGTCCAGATTCGGGTTCTGCTCCAGTATCTCCGCGAAGGAGCGCACCGAGGTCATCGGCGTGCGCAGCTCGTGGCTGACATGGCTGAGGAAATCGTCCTTTCGCGCATCCAGCGTCTTGAGCTGTTCGTTCGCGGCGCGAAGCTGGCGCGCCGTCTGCTCCGCCTCCACCGTCTTGGCCCGGAGCGCTTCGGTGGCGCGGCGGAGCTTGGCGTTCTCATCGACGATATCCACCAGTTCCGCCATGGAGATCGTCTCGCCGCCCGCGATCCGGTTGACCATCGCATGGGCCGATGCGGCGCCGACCGAGCCCGCCAGATTGCGCTCCAGCCCGGAGATGAAGACCGGCGTCGGATCCGGCAGTCCGACCGCCTTGCCCTGCCGCGCCGCAGCCGCGCGAAAAACCGCCGTCGCCGCGCTCTCGCCCAGAATCCGCTGCGCGAGAACATAGAGATCGGAGGACGCCGCCGAACGCCGCACGAGGCTGAAGGCGCGTAGCGGCTCGGCGCGAAACACATCGACGAACAGCGCCGATTGGAGCCGCTCCAACGGGCTGAGCCGGGTGAGGAGGGAGATGACAATCAGAGCCGTGATATTGGCCCCGAGACTCCACGCCGTGGCGTGCACCAGCGGATCGGTGCTCACCGAACCGAAAAGCGCGTAAGGGCGCAGGAAGCCGAGCCCGAACGGCCCCTCCGCCAGCGCGGCGGCCGAAATCGCGACATCGCCGCCGAAGCTCGGCAAATAGAGCGTCCAGAGCCAGAGCGCGAAGCCAAGCGCAAGGCCGCTCACCGCCCCGGCCCGCGTCGCGCCGCGCCAGAACACCCCCGCGATCAGCGGCGGCAGGAACTGCGCGACGCCGCAAAACGCGATCAACCCGGTCGCGGCCAGCGCGTCCGACCGGCCGGCGATCCGGAAATAGGTGTATCCAAGCCCGAGGATCAACAGGATCGCCACGCGGCGAGACAGCAAAAGCGCGCTTTGCACATCGCCCGAGCGTTGATTCCCCACCACCGCCAACAGCCGCACCGAGACAGGCGCGACGATATGATTGGAGACCATGGTCGAAAGCGCGATCGTCGAGACGATGACCATA
>JBBDTD010000289.1:0-3046 GCA_040904645.1 Paracoccaceae bacterium | reverse complement strand
GCGTCACCCGCGCGGTGGCCCAGCCCGGCGCGGGCCGCCCCTTGTCCGCGCCGCTCCGCCAGTTCATGGAGCCACGCTTCGGCGTCGATTTCTCGGATGTGCGCGTGCACGACGCGCCGGCCGACCGCGTCGCCGCGGACCGGATCGGCGCCCGCGCCTTCACCCATCGCCGCCATATATGGATGGGCGCGGGCGAGAGCGCCGAAAACCGCAGGCTTATGGCCCATGAGCTGACCCATGTCGTCCAGCAGACCGTGCGGACGCCGCTTCGCTCCGGGCTTGCGATGCGTGTGGGCGCGCCCGCGGAACCCGAGCTTCAGCGCGGCTGGCTCGCCAACAAGGCGGAGGGCGTCGCGCGGCGCGTGCCCGGCTATACGCTTCTCAGTGTTATCCTCGGCAAGAGCCCGATCACCGACAAGCCCGTAAGCCGCACGGCAGAGAACCTGATCGGCGGGTTTCTCGGCCTCCTGCCGGTCATTGGCGAGGAAATCTTTCAGCGCCTGAAGGAAACCCGGGCGCTTCAGCGCGCCTTCGAGTGGGTCACGGACAAGCTTTCCGAGCTCAACATCACATGGAGCCGGGTGACGGGCCTCGTCTCCGACTTCATCGACGAGATGCCGAGCTTCTCGCCCCTCGCGACCGCCAAGCGGATATTCCGCCCGCTGATCGACGACATCGTCAGCTTCATCAGCGCAGTCAAGGACAAGATCCTCGAATTCATCATCCGGGGCGCGTTGGCGCTGGTCGGCTCCTCCTCCACCGCCGAGCGGATATGGGCCGTCATTGAACAGGCGCGGGAGACGATATCGCTGATCCTCGAAGACCCGCTCGGCTTCGCCAGGAATCTCGTAAAGGCGGTGGTGCAGGGGTTCATACAGTTCAAGGACAGGATCGGGGCCCATCTGAAAAAGGGCCTGATGGGCTGGCTCTTCGGGGCGTTGAAGGGCGCCGATATCGAACTGCCGGCCAAACTGGACTTCAAGGGGGTCGTCTCCATCGGCCTGCAGGTCGTCGGCCTCACCTACGCCCGGTTTCGGGCCATGCTGGTAACGCAACTCGGCGCCAGCGGCGAAAAGAAGGTCGCCTATCTCGAAAAGTCCGTCGAGGTGGTGAAGATCCTGCTGAAGGAAGGGTTTCTCGGCCTCTGGCAGCGGTTTCTTCAAATGATCGACGGCTTCAGGACCACGGTCATTGACGGCATCTGGAAGTTCGTGACCGAGTCTCTCGTGAAGGGGGCCGTCACCTGGATCGCCGGTCTCTCCAACCCGATCGGCGGCATCGTGAAGGTCGCGCTCTCGATCTATAACATCATCAAGACCTTCATAGAGCGCATCGACCAGATCCTCGACGTCGCCGGCGCTATTTTCTCCTCGATCGGTGCGATCGCGAAGGGTCAGGTGAAGGCGGCGGCCGATTTCATCGAAACGACCATCGCCTCGACGATCCCGGTCGTTCTCGCCTTCGTCGCAGCGTTGATCCCGGTGTCAGGCGTCACGCGCTCGATCAAGGAGATCATCACCAAGCTTCGCAAGCCGGTTGATGACGCGCTGAAAAAGATGGTCAATTTTCTGGTGAAGAAAGCCAAGAAGCTGTTCTCGAAGATCCTGCGCACCGTCAACAAGAAGCGCAAGCTGCCCGGCCACGGCTTCAAGGTCGGTGAGGAGGACCACTCGATCCTCGCCGAGCAAAAGGACGGCCGCTTCCAGATCATGATCGCGAGCGAGGAGCCGAAACGCTCCGACGCCGTTCAGAGCGAATTGGCGGAAGAAGCGCTGCGGGCGGAGGAGTTCGGCGACGATTCCAAATGCTTCGGCATGTTCAAGGCCGCCTTCGCGGGTGAGATCGACGAGGCGGAGATCTCCGCCGCGAAAGTCAGGTTCGACCAGCAGAAGGATTCAACCAAGAAGCCCGCGAAAAAGGCCGGCGAGGACATGAAGGACGCCGGCGCGAAACTCACGAAACTCGGCCCCTGCATCGCCGACAACCCGTTTTTCGACGACCAGCCGGAGGAGGGAGGCTTCATCCGCGCACGTGAGCCGCGCATCCCCGAGGTCGAGGGCGGTTCCGGCCTTCACAAGGACCGGAGCGAGATCACGGCTCAGATCATCAAGCAGCAGAGCGAGCTCGCCGGCCTCGGGCCGCGGGGGCTGCAGAAGCTCTCGGATTACTATGAGAACGATCACATCGCGGAGGTCAGCATGGCGAAGGCCGTGCAGTCCTATGTGCAGGGCGAACTGGCCAGGGACGCCGCAGAAGGCGACCGCGAAAGGGACGCGCCGCTCGAAGAGCCCCTGCTCGGCGAGATCGCGACGCGCGCTTTCAGCGAAAGCGGTGACAAACTGCCTGCGATCACCATCTACAGGCCGATCCACCGCCAGAAATCCAATGAGGACGCCAAGCAGCGCAATCACGGCGCGATCATCGCCGCCGCCCGCGCGCAAGGCACGACCAAGGCCAAGATCGCCAAGCTTCGCGAAGGCGTCGTCACTGAGCTGCAAGCCGGGCTCGACAGCGTCGCCGCCAAATATGGCGCCGACAAGGCGGCGTCCGAGCTGATCCGCGGCAAGGTCCGCGCGGGGATGGCGACGCTCGGCCCGCTCAATTCGGCGCTCTACGGCGCGGCGCCGGGCGCGGCGCCCGCGATCGCGAAAGGCGCGGCCGAAGACGGCAAGGGCTCGAATCTGCCGCTCGATGGCGATCCGGCGGCCGGGATTCCCGACTTTGCCGAGGTCGAGGGCGCCTACAGCGTGCATGGCGCCGCGCCCAAGGGGGTCGGCGAGTACATCGAGTTCGATCATGTGATCGAAGCGACTCTCGCCAAACAGGCGCAGGAGCTGACCCTCGGAACGCCAGCGATAAAGGCCGAGGTCGCCGGCGAACTCGGAGGCCGTATCGCGGGCATGAAGGAGAGCGCCGAAGCGAAGGCGGCGCGGACCGAGCTGGCCGCCGCGCGCCTCGACGCCGCGTTCAATCGCAAGGTGTTCGCCGGGAAGCCGGTCAGCGCCTATGACAGCGGCGGCGCGGGGACGGTCGGCCTCTACCGGCC
>JBBDTD010000288.1:0-3053 GCA_040904645.1 Paracoccaceae bacterium | reverse complement strand
GCGACGGCTGGCCAAGCCCGCACGCCGTCGCCATGGCCTCCGGCGCCGGGCGCTTGCTGGATGAGGCGGAGAGCTTCGACGACACCGCCGCGGCGGTCGCGGACCTCAACCATGTCTACGCCACCACCGCCCGCCCGCGCGGCATGACCAAGACCGTGCTGACGCCGGAGGCTGCGATGCGCGACGCTGGCGCCCGCATCGCCGCCGGCGAGCGCGTCGGTTTCCTGTTCGGGCGGGAGCGCTCGGGTTTGGAGACCGCCGATATCGTGCGCGCCAACACCATCGTCACGGTTCCGGTGAACCCGGAATTCGCCTCCCTGAACCTGGCGCAATGCGTGCTTCTGATAGCGTACGAGTGGCGGCGACTGGCGGCGGAGCCGGCGCGAGCCGTCGCGCCCGAAACGATCCCCGCCGAAGCGGCGGGGGTGGAGCGGATGCTGGACCACCTGATCGGGGAGCTGGACTCGGTGAACTTCTTCTTCCCCGAGGCGAAGCGCGGCGCGATGCAGGAAAACCTGCGGAACCTCTTTCACCGCGCGCCGCTGACCGATTTTGATATCCGGGCGCTTCGCGGCGTAATTCGCGCGCTGGCGTCGAAGCCGCGCCCCAACCGCGATTAGGGCTTCGGGGGCAGGGAGCCGACAAAGCCAAGGGCCATGCCGATCAGCGCGGCCAGAATCTCCTCCGTCTCGTCGCCGGCGTCCGGCAGCCAGACCATGCCGCCCATCTTCCGGCCTGCGGGAGAGGTCCCCTCGACCCCCGGCAGCGCCAGCGCATCCGCCGCCCGCGCCTTGCCGACGCGGATCATCGCCCCGCTCTTCATCGCCCCGCCGACCATGTTGCCATGGAGCATGAAGCAGATCCCGCCGAACATCCGCTTTTCGCTCAAATCCGGAATCGCGCCGAGATGGAGCGACATCGCCTCATAGACGCTTTCGGAATAGGCCATGCGCATGTCTCCTGCTTCACGTCATGCTAGCACCGCGCCGCCCGCCTGTCGCGCCTGCGGCGGCGCGGCGCTTGTCGGGCACGAGCCTCGCGGCTATGTCGCTAGGCGAAAAGCGGAGGCGTCATGAAAAAGCGCGCGGTATTCGAGGAAGTGGCGCCTGGCGAAGCGGCGAAAGCGCCTGCGGCGCCCGGCGCGGCGGCGGCGGCCAAGGCGGGTGCGCGGCGGCAGGTGCGCAATTGGCTGATCGCGCTGCTTCTTCTCGTCGCGCTCATGGTGCTTGTCGGCGGGCTGACCCGGCTGACCGATAGCGGGCTTTCGATCACCGAATGGAACCTGATCATGGGCGCGATGCCGCCGCTTTCGGAGGCGGACTGGAGCAAGGCTTTCACCGCCTATCAGACCACCGACGAATACCGGCTGCAGAATTCTTGGATGCAGCTGGCCGATTTCAGGGAAATCTTCTGGTGGGAATGGGCGCACAGGTTCCTCGGCCGGTTGATCGGCTTGGTCTGGCTGCTGCCGCTGCTCTATTTCGCGGCGCGCCGGATGATCCCGCGCGGCTGGGGCTTGCGGTTGGTGATGGTCGGCGTGCTGGGCGGATTGCAGGGCGCCATCGGCTGGTGGATGGTCTGGTCCGGGCTTTCAGCGCGGGTGGATGTCGCGCCCTACCGGCTGATGACCCATCTTGGCATCGCGTTCCTGATCTTCGCGCTGATCTTCTGGTTCATCCTGAAACTGGGGCGGGAAGAATGGGCGCTGCTGCAAGCCCGCCGGCGGCGTGACAAGGGGCTTTTTAGTTTTGCGGCAGTGCTTTCCGGCGTGCTGTTCATTCAAATTCTCGCGGGCGCCCTGCTCGCTGGGACCAAGGGCTGGGCCGGGTGGAACACCTGGCCATTGATGGATGGCGCGCTGATCGCGCCCGAAGCCTTCGCCATGACGCCGTTCTGGGCGAACTTCTTCGAGAATCAGGCGATGACGCAATTCGTCCATCGAACCATAGCGGCGCTCGTCGTCGTCGCCGCGCTTCTCGTCGCCCTGAAAGCCCGGCGCGGCGCGCATCGCGGCTCCCGCTTCTGGGCGCAGGCGGCGTTGGGAGGCGTTCTGGCGCAGGCGACGCTCGGCGTCTTTACGCTGCTGCTGGCGGCGCCGCTGGAGATCGCCATCCTTCACCAACTCGGCGGGCTGCTTCTGCTGGCGCTGGTTTTCCGCGCCAAATTCGAAGCGGCCTATCCGCGCGAGGAAAGCGTCAGGGGGTAAGGCCGACGGCGCGGCGCACGTCTTGCGGTGACCACCCTTCGGCGCGGAGCGTCGCGAGGGACACGTCGTCGGCGCGCTTCGCCAGCCTTCGCCCCGCCGCGTCGCGGATCAGCCGGTGGTGGCGATAGACCGGCCCGGCAAGGCCAAGCAGCGCCTGAAGCACTCTTTGCGCCGGGGTCGCGGTGAAAAGATCTTCGCCGCGGGTTACATGGGTCACGCCTTCAAAGGCGTCATCGACGACGACCGCGAGCGCATAGGCCGCCGCGCCATCTTTGCGCATCAGGACAATATCGCCGGTTTCACTGATCAGTTGCACCGGCGTGATCGCGATTTTGCCCGTTTCGCCGTTCGGGCCGGCGCCAGTTTCACCAAAGGTGAGCGGCCCTGCGATCAGCGCGGCGCGGGCAATGTCGATGCGGATCGCCGCTGGCAGGCCGGGGGCGCCGCCGCCATCCCGGCAAGTGCCGGGATAGACAGGCCCAAGGCCGGCGCCTTCCTGCGGGGCTTCAGCGGCTGCGGCGATATCCGCGCGGGTGCACGTGCACCGGTAGGTGACGCCGAGGCTGGTCAGCACCGTCAGCGCCGCGCGATAGGCGCCGGTCCGCTCGGATTGGCGCATGACCGGCTCGGGCCATTTCAGGCCGAGCCAGCGGAGGTCTTCATATATTCCGGATTCGTATTCCGCCCGCGCGCGGCCTTGATCCAGATCCTCGATCCGAAGGCGAAAGACGCCGCCCGCCGCCATCGCCGCCTCCGCCGCCATGAGGGCTGAAAGCGCGTGGCCGAGATGCAGGCGGCCGGTCGGGGAGGGGGCTCATGAACATCGGCCTGGTGGTGCACGCGGGAC
>JBBDTD010000287.1:0-3058 GCA_040904645.1 Paracoccaceae bacterium | reverse complement strand
AAACGTTGGAATGACCGGCCGACGCCAGCCACGGGCGCCATTGCCGCGGAGCGGCCGCTATCCGCCCAAACCCACCGACCCTGACCTCCAACGGCGCCGATATGGGACTTTGACCGCGTCACCCGCGCCGTTGGTTCACTATGGTCCTTTCGACTGGACTTCTCCCCACCCGGAAGCATTGCTGTGCCTGCGCTTCGGGGCTGACAGGCTGCCGAGGCGCGCTGCCCGGCTCCTCCCGGCTCCTCCGGGCTCGTCCCAGTACAAGGCGCGGAATGACCCGAGCCGGAGACTGGAGATGAAGCATGACCCAAAGCCAAACAACCGAGACCGCCGCGGCGACCAAGACCGCCACGCCCGCAAAGCGCGAGACCAGGCGTGATCAGCTGATCAAGATGCTCCGCCGCAAGGCGGGCGCGGACGTGCCGGCGATCAGCGAGAAGATGGGGTGGCAGCCGCACTCGACGCGGGCGGCGCTGACCGGGCTGCGGAAGGCCGGCTTCACGCTGGAGGCGACGAAGCCGGATAAGGGCGGGCCTACCCGGTACCGGATCGTGAACGAGCCAGCGCAGGCGGCGGCGTGACGCCGGAAGATGCGGAACGGGAGGTCGCCATCCTTTGCGGCCTCTCTCGCGCCGTGCTGGCGCAACGATGGGCGGCGAGCTATGGCGCGCCGCCCGCTCCAGACATCTCCGCGCCGCTGATGCGTAAGGCCCTCGCCTGGGAGATCCAGGCGCGGGCCTTCGGCGGATTGTCGGCGAAGACCCGCCGGACGCTGAAGGCGGCGGCTGGCGGCAAGGCGGCTCCGCGCGGCGCCTCCGCCGGCTCGCGCCTCGTCCGCGAGTGGAACGGGGCGACCTACGAGGTGGAAGCTCTGGAGACGGGCTTCCGATGGCGCGGCGAGACCTGGCCTTCGCTCTCGGCCGTCGCGCGGGAGATCACGGGGACCAAGTGGTCCGGCCCGCGGTTCTTCGGCCTGGCGAGCCGGTCATGAGCAAGACGGCGAAGATCCGCTGCGCGATCTATACGCGAAAATCCTCCGAGGAGGGCCTGGAGCAGGCGTTCAACTCGCTCGACGCCCAGCATGAGGCTTGCGCCGCCTTTGTCGCCAGCCAGAAGCACGAGGGCTGGGCGCTCGTGAAGGAGCGCTATGACGATGGCGGGATCTCGGGCGGGACGCTGGAGCGCCCAGCCGTCCAGCGGCTTCTCGCCGACATTGACGCCGGTCGGGTGGATCGGGTGATCGTCTACAAGGTTGATCGGCTCACCCGGTCTCTCGCCGACTTCGCCAAGCTGGTGGAACGGTTCGACAAGGCCGGGGCCTCCTTCGTCTCGGTCACCCAGTCGTTCAACACGGCGACGAGCATGGGGCGGCTGACGCTGAACGTGCTCTTGTCCTTCGCCCAGTTCGAGCGGGAGGTCACGGCGGAACGGATCCGCGACAAGATCGCCGCGTCGAAGAAGAAGGGCATGTGGATGGGCGGCGTCGCGCCGCTCGGCTATGACGCGAAGGATCGGACGCTGGTGGTGAACGAACCGGAAGCCGCGACGGTCCGGAAGATCTTCGCGCTTTATCTCGAGCAGGGGACGATCCGTAGCGTGCTGGTCGAACTTGATCGCATGGGCCTGCGAACCAAGCATCGGCCGGGACTGAAGGGGACGGCCGAGGGCGGCGCGCGGTTCGGGCGTGGCCATCTCCAGCATCTTCTGACCAACCCGGTCTATATCGGCCGCATCCGGCACCGGGAGAAGACCTATGACGGCGCGCATCGTCCGATCATCGACCTGGACGTTTGGGAGGCTGCGGAGCGAAAGCTGATCGGGCAGTCCGCGAAAGCTCGCGGTCGGAGCGCCGCCTCGGCGCCATCGCCGCTCGCGGGCAAGATCATCGATGAGACCGGCGATCGCCTGACCCCGAGCCACGCGAACAAAAAGGGACGCCGGTATCGTTACTATGTCTCGCACCGATTGATCGCGCCCCAGGGCGAGCCGGACGCATCGGGATGGCGCGTGTCCGCGGAACGCCTGGAGCGGGCCTTCGCCGAGGCGATCGCCAGCCGTATGGAGGAGACCGGCTTCGCGATCCGGCTCATCGACAGCCCGGCGGTGGTCGAGATTGATCGGGTTCGCCGCGCTGCCGCGCAGCTTGCCGGCGATCTCCGGAGCGAACGTCGCAATGAGCTTCTGGCGAAGCTGATCGCAAGCGGTTCTGTCTCGCCGGATGCGATCACAATCGAGCTTGAGCCGGACATTCTGGCGCACCTGTTCGAGATCGACGTCGCCCGTATCGATCTTCCGCAACTCGCCATCGTCGCCCCCATCCAGATCCGCCGGCGCGGCGTCGAGACCCGCATCGTCATTGGCGACGCGCCTCCGGAGATCGACCGCAACCTCATCGCGAAGATCGGCGAGGGTTTGCAATGGTTCGAGGAGATCAAGCGTGGCGCCTCCATCAAGGAGATCGCCGCTCGCAACGCGATCAGTCCAGACCGCGTCGCTCAGATGCTCCGGCTTGCCTGGCTCGCGCCGTCGATCGTCGACGGCGTCGCATCCGGGCGTCAGCCCGAGAGACTCACCGTCAATGCGATCTTCAAATCCCCGCATGTCGCGCTCTGGTCCGAGCAGCAGGCCTGGGCCGACAACCTCTGAGCCATCGCCGAATCCCCACCGCCGTCCGCATCATTCGGCGAAGGAGACCGGGGCCGAATTCCGGTCCATTTCGTCTACCGAGACCGGTCTCCCGCATCGCGCCGCACCGCTAACCCCCGGAAACAGGGGGATATTCGGGAGGACGCGCAGAAAGGGGCCAACGCGTCGGACTGGTTGGCTGGGGCGGCAGGATTCGAACCTGCGAATGGCGGCACCAAAAGCCGCTGCCTTACCACTTGGCGACGCCCCAGCAATTGGGGAACTCCTAGCGCCCAGCCCGTTTGCGCGCAAGCGCAGGAAATCAGCATGCGCCCGCTTGCGCGACGATGTGCGGGGCGCTATACGCGCCTCGCGGTTCGGAGTGTAGCTCAGCCTGGTAGAGCACTGCCTTCGGGAGGCAGGGGCCGGAGGT
>JBBDTD010000286.1:0-3062 GCA_040904645.1 Paracoccaceae bacterium | reverse complement strand
CCGGCCATCACGCCCTCGGGCGCCGCCAGGCGAAGCGCCCTGCTGAGGAGCGGCGCGCCGCCCTTCAGCGTCGGGCGGATCTCCTCCACCATCGCCTGAAACACCGCCGGCACCCCGGCCATGACATGGACATTGCCCATGATGAACCCCGGCGCCTGGCTCACCGGGTTCAGAATCAGCGCCGCGCCTTCGGGAATGCGCGCCATGCGCAGGCGCGCCTCGTTCAGCTCCCCCGCCGCGTAATAGGCTTCGAGGATCGCGCGGGCGTCATCGCGCACGCCGATGCTGGCGCCGAAGGCGGCGGCGATGCAGTCGGCGGTGATATCGTCATGCGTCGGCCCGATCCCGCCGGAGGTGAAGACATGATCGACCCTGGCGCGGAGCGTGTTCACCGCTTCGACGATGGCGTCCCGATCATCCGCGACGATGCGGATCTCCTTCAGCGCGACGCCAATTTCGGTAAGCACCTGAGCAAGATACCAGGCGTTGCCCTCCCGCGTTCGGCCCGAAAGCACTTCGTCGCCGATCACGATCATCGCCGCGCTGGGCTGGGCTGCTTGTGTGAACTCGGGCTCGCTCATCGGTTCGGCTCCTGCACTGGGGGTCAGACGATATACTCGATTCAGGCGCAAAAGCGATCCATCCAAACGCCCGCAAGGCTGTTGACGGAAGCGTCTTGATCGAAGTCGCAGATCATTGGACAATAGCGCCCGGCTCAGAAAGGATCACGCAGGTGGAGCGCAGAAGCACGGACAGGACGCCGGAGGGGATCAAGCTCCACTCCGCCGATGATTTCGACGGCATGCGCGCCGCCGGGCGGCTGGCGGCCGAGGTGCTGGACATGATCGCGCGCCATATCGAACCCGGCGTCTCGACCGGCGATCTTGACCAGTTGATCCACGATCACATTCTCGCCAATGGCGCGACACCGGCGACGCTCGGCTATCGCGGCTACACCAAATCCAGTTGCATCTCGATCAACCATGTCGTCTGCCACGGCATCCCGGGGGCGCGCGCGCTGAAGCCGGGCGATATCCTCAATATCGACGTGACCGTCATTCTGGACGGCTGGTTCGGCGACACCAGCCGCATGTATGTCGCCGGCGCACCGAGCCGGAAAGCGGAGCGGCTGATCGACATCACCCACGAGGCACTGATGCGAGGCGTCGCGGAAGTTCGCCCCGGCGCGACCTTTGGCGATATCGGCCACGCCATCCAGCGCTACGCGGAGGGGGAACGCTGCGGCGTCGTGCGCGATTTCTGCGGCCACGGGCTCGGCCGCGTGTTCCACGACGCGCCGAACGTCCTGCATTACGGGCGCCCCGGCGCCGGCGCTGTCCTTCGGCCCGGAATGTTCTTCACCATCGAGCCGATGGTGAATCTCGGCCGGCCGGAAACCAAGATCCTCTCCGACGGCTGGACCGCCGTGACGCGCGACAAGTCGCTCTCCGCCCAGTTCGAACATTCGGTCGGCGTGGCCGAGGACGGGGTGGAGATATTCACCCTTTCGCCCGCCGGAAAATTCCACCCGACCTGGGGCTGACCTTCGGCGCGACGCCCGATCACCGTTCCGCCCTCTAGTTGCTTCATTCTTCCTCATTCCGGATGAAGGCGGATTTTCGCGACGTGATCGATCTGCGCATTTTCCTTCGGCTGGCCATGCCCGGCCTGCTGGTCGCCGTCACCGCTCAACCGGCTTTCGCGGCGATCGCGGGTGGCGCGACGTTGAGGCCGATGTCAGTGCGCCCCATGCGACGCCCCGCTTGAAACCTGCGCCAATCTCCCGTCATATCCTTGCAGTCCCGCGGATCGGTCCGCGAGCTCAATAATCCAGACCTCAACGGGAGAGGACCTATGAAAAAGACCCTGATCGCCGCCGCTGCGGCGTCTTTCGCTCTTGCAGGCGCAGCCGCCGCCGATGACGTCAAGCTCGGCGTCATCCTCGGCTATACCGGCCCGCTGGAGTCGATCACGCCCGCGATGGCCGCGAGCGCCGAGCTGGCGATGAAGGAAGTCACCGATGCGGGCGGGATTCTCGGCGGTTCCGCCGTCGTGCCGGTACGGGGCGACTCGACCTGTATCGACGCCGCCGCCGCGTCCGCCGCGGCCGAGCGGCTGATCACCTCGGACGGCGTCGCGGCCATCGTCGGCGCGGATTGCTCAGGCGTGACCACCGCGATCCTCCAGAATGTCGCGATGCCGAACGGCGTGGTGATGATTTCGCCCTCCGCGACCTCGCCCGCGCTTTCCACCATCGAGGATAATGGCCTGTTCTTCCGCACCTCGCCTTCGGACGCGCGGCAGGGAGAGATCGTGACCACGATCCTGATGGACAAGGGCGTGAAGGAGATCGCGATCTCCTACACCAACAACGATTACGGCAAGGGGCTGGCGGATTCGATCGAGTCCAACTTCACCGGCGCCGGCGGCAAGGTGACGATCAACGCGCCGCATGAAGACGGCAAGGCGGACTATTCCGCCGAGGTTGGCGCGCTCGCCTCCGCCGGGGGCGAGGTGCTGGTCGTCGCTGGCTATCTGGACCAGGGCGGCAAGGGGGTGATCCAGGCCGCGCTCGACACCGGGGCCTTCGACACCTTCTACCTGCCGGACGGCATGGTGGGCGAATCGCTCCCCGCCGCGATCGGACCCGACCTGAACAACTCCTATGGCGCGCTGCCCGGCACCGACAGCGAAGGCGCGACGAAATTCGCCGAGATGGTCGAGGCGGCCGGCTTCGCCACCGGCGCCTTCACCGCCGAAAGCTATGACGCGGCGGCGCTGGTGATGCTGGCGATGGAAGCCGCGGGCTCCACCGACAGCGCTGTCTTCAAGGACAAGGTGATGGATGTCGCCAACGCGCCGGGCGAGCAGATCCTGCCGGGCGAGTTGGCCAAGGCGCTGGAGATCATCCGCGGCGGGGGCGATGTCGACTATGTCGGCGCGTCGGCGGTCGAACTGGTCGGAGCCGGCGAAAGCGCCGGAAGTTACCGTGAGATCGAGATCGAGGACGGCGTCAAGACGGTCGGCTTTCGCTGATTTCTCCTGATCGGCTTCGCGGGGGG
>JBBDTD010000285.1:0-3068 GCA_040904645.1 Paracoccaceae bacterium | reverse complement strand
CCGTGAAGCGCGTTGAAAACCACATCGGGCGCGGCCGCGCCAAGCGCCGCCGCCAGATCGCGCCCGGCGTCTATCTCGACAACCTCGAAACCCGCGCTCCGCAACGCCTTGGCGCATTCGCCGCCCGAAACGAGGGAAACCTCGCGTTCGGCCGACCAGCCGCCTTTCAGCATCGCCACGCGTGGTGTCCTGCTCGACATCCGCGCCTCTTTCCGCCCCTTTTTCGGGGCTTTTTCGCCCCTTCGAGGGGGCATTCGCCTGTATTTATCCGGCCGTTTTTCTTGTTTGGCCGGCTTTCCATCCGGCCGGAGCCGGAGCAGTCATGCGGTCAGGGTAGCTCCGATCCGCCTGATTTCCCACTCTAAACTTATCCCGGATGATTTGAGAACCCTTTCGCGAACATTCTCGCCAAGATTTTCCAGATCGGCCGCCGTGGCCCCACCGGCGTTGGTGAGGAAGTTCGAATGCTTCTCGTTCATCACCGCCCCGCCGAGGCGAAGGCCCCGGCATCCGGCGGCGTCGATCAGCTTCCAGGCCATCATCTCCTGCCCGTGATCGCCGCGCCCGGTCGAGGAAAAGCCGGCCGGGTTGCGAAACGTCGATCCGGCCGTCCTGTCGTTCACCGGCTGGGTCTGCGCCCGTCGCGCGAGGGCGGCTTGCATCCGCGCCTCGATATCCGCCTGCGCGCCCTCCACCCCCTTCAGCGTCACGGCAGTGATGATCGCGCCTTCGGGCAGCCGCGTCGCGCGATAGGCGAAATTCATCTCCGCCGGCGCCAGCCGAATCATGTGCCCGTCGCGCGTCACCGCCTCCGCGCTTTCGAAGACGTCGGCCATGTAGGCGCCGTAGCAGCCCGCGTTCATCGCCGCCGCGCCGCCGATGGCGCCGGGAATGGTGCGCAGGAACTCCAGCCCCGCGATCCCCGCCGCCGCCGCCGCCTTCGCCGCACGGGCGTCGACCGCGCCCGCGCCGCCGCGAAGGCGCGCGCCCGGCAGCGCCTCGATCCCGGCGAAGGCGCGGCCCGAAAGGCGCAGGACAACGCCCCGCAGCCCGCCGTCCCGCACGATCAGGTTGGACCCGACGCCGACCACCGTCAGCGCCCCGTCATAAGCGGCGAGGAAGGCGGCGAGGTCGTCCTCGTCGGCGGGCGAGAACAGAAATTCGGCCGGCCCACCGACGCGCAGCCAGGTGAGGTCGGCCATGGGGCGGTCGGGGTGCAGGCGACCGCGCGTGGGAGGGAGAAAGGGGGTGGTCATGTCTACGAAACATTTTTCAGAAGCGTTTTGATCGCTTCCACCAGTACGACGAGATCGTCAAAATCTTCCACCCGCTGAAATATCGCCACAATGCGGTCCGCCCAGTCGCTCGGCGCCTTGCGCGAAGTCTCCATATATCGGCCGAGCGCGACGACCGTCCGGCCATAGCGTTCCGCAAAGTCGCGCTTCAGCGACTCGCGTCGCACGCCATCCGGCGGGGCGCCCTCTATGGCGGCGGCCACTCTTTCGAGATCGCGCAGCATGTCGGAGAAAACGGCGAGCCCTTCATCGGACAGCCGAGCAAGACCGCCGGTGCCGATTTCGGTCAGCAGGGGGGCGACCGCGTAGCGCAGATCGCGGACCAGAGCGTCCGGCGCGCGGTCGCCGATCTCAAGCTCGGAAAGCGGTCGCAATTTCAAGAGCCCGGCGGCCAGATGAGTGCGCGACAACGCCATGAGATCGGCGATCCGGTCGGAGAGCATGGCGGCGATGGGTTCGCCGAACAGCGCGGCCGGGTCGCTCTCCAGCGCGAAGGCGTTGAGATAGGCGGACCTTTCGATCAGCGCCCGGGCGCGAAGCCGCTCCGCCGAACCGGCGCGCTCGAGCTCCTTCAGCACATCTTCGGCGGCGCGCAGCACTCCGGGGGTTTCGTTGGTCCCGCGAAGCGCATCGCGCGCGTAGTCGATGAAATTCCGAAGATCCTCGATCAGATCCGCCGCATCGCGATTGAAGGCGGCGAGGCGAGGCGGGTCTTCCAGAAAGCGCAGATCCTCGTCATATCCGACCAGCTTCATCCAGCGCCGCGCCGCATCGAAGCTGTAGTCGTATAGGCTCGCCTCCGCGAGCGGCGTCCGCCCCGCCCCGCCGGCGCCCCGTTCCGCCTCCATCTCGCGGATCAGCCCCGCGACATGCGCCGGCCCCTTCTCCCACTCCTCATCCGGCAGCAGCGCGATTTCGCTCAGCAGCGCCTCGTTCGTTGGCCGGTAGAGCCGGCCTTCGAGCGCGTCTTCATACCAGCGGATCCAGAAGGCCCAGTCGGCGGCGTCGGGGGCGGCCCCGACTTCACCTTTCAGCCTGGCCCAACGGGAAGCGAGCGGGTTTACCGCTGGCCATAGCGACCTCGCCACCATGTCGCGGTCCCGCGCGGCGGCGGCGTCCTGCGAAACGGTCTTCCAGAGGGCGGCGTAGACGGCGGCGGCGGCGTCGGCGGCGAAGGTGGCGAAGTCGGTGACGAGGTCGGCGGCGGCGGCGGAGGCGAAGGCGGAGCCGGAGGCGGCGGCGGAGGCGGCGGAGGCGGAGGCGGCGTCAGCGAAGTCGGAGGCGGCGGCGAAGTCGGAGGCGGCGGCGTCAGCGGCGTCGACGGTGAAGTCGGCGCCAGCGGCGTCGGCGACGGCGACGGCGGCGCGCCTGATCGGCGGGGTCGGCCATACGCTCGCGACCCCGCCGGTCAGACTCAAACGCAGAATCGGCAAGGCCGAAAAATCATCTTTGCGCGCGCTCTCGCTTTCCCGCACCCACGCCCAGAAAATCGGCAGCACCCGCATCGCCGCCCGGTGCGCGATCGCCACCGCAACGCGGCGGCCCTCCTCCTCCCCCGCTTCGTCGATGAGATCGCGCAACCAGCGCTTCAGCGCGTCGCGGTCTTCTATCTCTAGCGGGTCGGCCATGGCTTCACCCTTCCGCCCGCGCGGCGGGTTGTAAAGGCGGGATCACCGGGCGAGCTTTGCGGGGAGCGCGTTGGTCCAGCCCGAAATCGTGCCGGCGCCGAGGCAGACCACCATGTCCCCCGGCCCGGCATGGGTGCGGACAAAG
>JBBDTD010000284.1:0-3097 GCA_040904645.1 Paracoccaceae bacterium | reverse complement strand
CCAGATAGGTCGCCACAGCCTCCTCCAGATTCGGGCCGTAATCATAGGGGTCAATGGCGTGATCGCGAAAGGTGTCGTAGCCGTCGCCGCCCTGGCGCATGTAGTTGTTGGTCACGACGCCATAGATCGCGGCGGGGTCGATCGGGGCCCAGCCGTCGCCGTTCTTGATCTCGACCGCGGTGACCCGCGAGCCCGGCTTCGCCGCCGGATCGAACGCGAAGCGCAGCCCGGCGACCTGCGGGAAGCGGCCCGCGGCCTCCTCCACCTTGCCGACGCCGCCTTCGAGCGCCTCGACGACATGGGCGCCGGACAGCTTCATCGTGGCGATGGTGTTCTGGAAGGGCAGCACCGCCAGCACGTCGCCCATCGTCACCTGGCCGGCAGGGATCGAAGCGCGCATGCCGCCGCCATTGGCGATGGCGAGGGTCACGCCCTGCCCCGCCGCGCGCTCCAGCATCGCGGCGGTGATCAGCGCGCCCATCTCGCACTCGCGGGCGCGGCAGCTTGCGCGGTCGCCGTCGATCGGCGCGGCGGCCTCCGCCACCACCCTGGACATCGCCTCGGCTATCGGGGCGCCGAGTTCGGCGACCCGCGCGGCGATCGCCGGTTCGGGCTTGACGGACGCGTCGAGCAGCGCCGTGTCGCCATCGGCGAAGATCACGTCGCCGTCATCGTCGAAATCGATGGTCAGCTCGCCGATATACCTGGAATAGGCGTAGGCTTGCACGATCGGCACCAGCGCGCCGGTCGGGCCTGTCACCCAGGTCGGATAGGCGCCTTCGCGTTTCGGATCAGAGGCGGAGAGATAGGTGTGGCTGTGCCCGCCGACGATCACGTCGACGCCCGCCGCGGCGGCCGCGATCTCCATATCCCGCGTCAGCCCGACATGGGTGAGAGCGATGATCTTGTTGACGCCCTTCGCCTCGATCTCAGGCACGACGCGAGCGAGATAGGCGAGTTCATCCTCGAATTTCACGTTCGGCCCCGGCGCGGCGATCTCGTCCGTGTCGGTGGCGAGGAGCGCGACAACAGCGATCTGCTCACCGCCGACCCCCACGATCACATAGCCCGGCAGCCGCCCGGCCAGCACAGGCTCCGCCGTGACGTCAGTGTTGCCGGAAATGATCGGGAACCCCGCCGAAGTCATGAATCTGGACAACACTTCCGGGCCATCGTCGAATTCGTGATTGCCGAGCGCCATCACGTCGAGGCCGAGTTGGTTCATCATCTCGACCGTCGCGGCGCCCTTGTAGGTCGAATAGAATGGCGAGCCCTGAAACATGTCGCCGGCCGAGAGGGTCAGCACATTCGCGTCCCCGAGTGCGGCGCGGCGCTCGTCGAGAAATGTCTTCATCCGGGCGACGCCGCCGAAGCATTCGCCGGCGGTCTCATCCTCGACCGAGCAGGTGTTGTCATATTTCGAGACCGACTCGAACCGGCTGTGGAAATCGTTGAAATGCAGCAGCGTCAGCCGGTAATCGGCCTGAGCCGCGCCAGCCGCCGCCGAGAGCGCGGCGGAAGCGAGTAAGGCGGAAAGAAAACGGGGGGCTGGCATCTTTGCCTCCTTGATGGTGCGATGGCGCAGGGTCAGGCTTTGTCACAAAAACGTCAAGCAGCGCCGCCTGTCAGCGCCGCCGATTGGCGCTGATCTCGGGCGTTCCGAACTCCGCATGGCAGATATCGGCGAGCCGGGCGACGCCGTCGCGAATGGTCGCCGGTTCGGGGTTGGCGTAGCAGATCCGGATCCAGCGCCCCGCATCGGCGCCTTTCGACCATTCGCGCCCCGGATTGATCGCGACGCCTCCGGCGAGCGCGACCTCGGCCAGCTTCGTGGTCTCGACGCGCTCCGGCAGCTTCACCCAGAGGAAAATGCCCCCTGGCGGGCGTGAATATTCGATCGAGGAACCGAAATACTCATCCAGCGCGCCAATCAGCGCGTCGAGCTTCGCTTCAAGCGCGCGGTTCAGCTTGGCGACATGGGCGTCGAAATGTCCGGCGCAGAATTCCGCAAGCACCATCTGCTCCAGCGCGCCGGAGCCGGCGTCGTGCTTCACCGAAAGGATGCGTGAAAGCATGTCCCAGGGCGCGACGATGTAACCGACGCGGAGCGCCGGCGCGATGGATTTGGAGAAGGAGCCGACCTGGATCACCAGCCCCTCGCCGTCCACCGCGTAAAGCGCGGGCGGGCGCTCACCCGCCCAGATCAGGTCGGAATAGCACTCGTCCTCAAAAATCGGCACGCCGTGCTTCGCGGCCAGCGCGACGAAGGCTTGGCGCCGCTCAAGGCCCATGATCGTGCCGGTGGGGTTGTGGACGGTGGGGATGGTGTAGATGTATTTCGGCTTCACGCCGTCCGACTTCAGCCTCTCCAGCGCGGCTTCGAGCGCGCCGATATCCATGCCGCCCTCATCGACCGGGATCATCATCATCCGCACGCCGAGCCGGTCGAGCCGGGGAAAGACGCCGCCATAGTTCGATTCCTCGACGATGACCGTATCGCCCCGCTCCAGCATCGCGGCGTTGACGAGGTCGATGGCCTGAAGCGAGCCGGAGGTGAGCATGATATCGTCCGGGTCCACATCCATCCCGGCGTGGCGCTTGAGCTTCGCCGCCAGCACATCACGGAGCGGACGATAGCCGAGCGGGCCGCTTTGAAGGAAATAGGTGCCGAGGGTCCGCCCCTCACGCGCCAGCACGGCGTCGGCGGCGGCGCGCAGCTCCTCGACCGGGACGGAGCCTTCGTCATTGTGGCCGCCGACGAAATTATATGCCGGAAAGCCGGTCCAGCGCGCGCTCGGGGCGACGCCCGCGCGGGTGAACGGGGCGAAATCGAAGCTCATGGTCTACTCTCCTTCTAAAGCGGGGCGGGGCGGCCGGAGCCGGCGACGGGCGATGTGGCTCTCGGCCGGGGCGCCGCCGGCGACGCTCTCACCCTTGTAGTAATGGCGTTGCCAACGCTGTTTCAGCGTCTCGGGATCGCCAGCGGCCTGATTGCGGAGGAAATCGGCCCGCGAGCGGGTCCAGGCGTCAAGCTCCGCGCTGAGTTCAGGCTCGGCGGCGATGGGTTTGACCACCGGCTCGAACCCGTCGACCGCCT
>JBBDTD010000283.1:0-3107 GCA_040904645.1 Paracoccaceae bacterium | reverse complement strand
GCCCTGCGCGTATTTCCGGATGAAGCCCCAAAGCGCGTCCTTGTCCTCCGCCCCGGCGACCGAGGCGAGGTTGAGCAGCATGGCGAAGCTCACCACCATATCCGAGGCCGGCGGCGTGCCCTGATGGACATGCCAGACCGGATTCATCAGCTGCGCGGCCTCGTCCTGCCCCGTATAGGCGTTCAACTGCTGGTGATATTCGTCCACCGCCTTGGGGATCACATCGAAGAACAGCCGTTTCGCGGTCTTGGGCTTCTGATACATGAAATAGGAGAGGCTCTCCGGCGCGGCGTAGGTCAGCCAGTCCTCCATCGAGAGACCGTTGCCCTTCGACTTGGAGATTTTCTGCCCCTCGCCGTCAAGGAACAGCTCATAATTATAAAGCTCTGGCGCCGGCTCGCCGAGCGCCTTGCAGATCTTCGCCGAAAGCACCGCCGAGGGGATCAGATCCTTGCCATACATTTCGTAATCGACGCCGAGCGCGGCCCAGCGCATGCCCCAGTCCGGCTTCCATTGCAGCTTCACATTGCCGCCGGTGACCGGGATCTCCACCCGCTCGCCATCCGGTTCCTCATAGACGATCACGCCCTTCGCGACATCGCGTTCCAGCGTCGGGACCTGAAGCACATGGCCGGTTTTCGGGCTGATCGGCAGGAAGGGCGAATAGGTCGCCTGGCGTTCTGCTCCCAGCGTCGGCAGCATGATCGCCATGATCTCGTCATAGGTGGCGAGCGCCTTCAGCAGCGCCTCGTCAAACCGGCCGCCACGATAGTATTCGGTCGATGATGCGAACTCGTAGGTGAAGCCGAAACTGTCGAGAAACGCGCAAAGCCGCGCGTTGTTATGGGCGCCGAAGCTCGGATGCGTGCCGAACGGGTCGCGGACCCTGGTCAGCGGCAGGTTCAGATCCTCGACCAGCATCTCCCGGTTCGGGACATTGCCGGGCGCCTTGCGCAGTCCGTCCAGATCATCGGAAAAGCAGAGGAGCCGAGTCGGAATGTCGGAAAGCGCCTCGAAGGCGCGGCGCACCATTGTCGTGCGCGCGACTTCGCCGAACGTGCCGATATGCGGCAGCCCCGATGGGCCATAGCCGGTCTCAAACAGCACGTAACCCTTCGCTGGCGGCGCTTTTTCGTAGCGTTTGACGAGCCGGCGCGCTTCTTCAAAGGGCCAGGCCCGGGAGGCTTCAGCAAGGGCGCGCAATTCGCTCATGATTGTCATCCTTTAGTGAAAGGCGCGCCTCTCCTATTGCGGCGCAGCACGCCGGTCAATAATCTCCCGGTTCGCGAATGATGAACCGGAGACCTGAAATGTCCGATGTCTTAAGCCCGCAGGACGCGCTTGTCGCCGTCATGATCGCGGTTTCCGCCGCGGACCAAGTGCAATCGACGGAGGAGCTTCTCTCCATCGACCGGACCATTGACGCGCTGCCGGCCTTCGACGGCTATGACAAGGACCGGGTGCGAAGCGTCAACGACATCGTCCGCGACCTCTTCTCCGAGGAGGACGGCATCGACGCGTTGATCGGCCTCGTCGCGGACGCGTTGCCGGAGCGGTTCAATGAGACGGCCTATGCGCTCGCTTGCGATATCGCGGCGGCCGATGGCTCGGTCAAGCTGACTGAAATGCGTCTGCTGGAGATGCTGCGCCACGATCTCGGCGTCGGGCGGCTCGCCGCCGCGGCGATCGAGCGCGGCGCCCGCGCGCGCCATCAGCGCTTCTGAGCTTTAGCCGGCCGGGCCAGCAACCGTTCGCGCTGCGCGATATAGAGCGCAGCGCCGATAATCACCCCGCCGCCGACCAGGGTGTAGATGTCTGGCCTTTCGTCGAAAACGAAATAGCCGGCGGCGGCGATGAAGACCAGCCGAAGGTAGGAGAGCGGCGCCATCACGGCCGCCTCGGCCCAGCGATAGGCCTGAATGTCGGCGATGTTGCGCACCAGAGACGCCAGTACGATCACGCCAAGCGCGCCCCAGACCCACCCGGTATCCGGAATGTCCCAGACAGGGGCGGCTAGCGGAATCGATACGAGGGCGGTCATCACCGCCGAGGAAATATAGGCGTTGAAGGCCCCGTCATGGGTCGCCAGACCGCGCGACGACAGGAGCGCCAGCGCGAAAAGCACCGAAGAGGCGATTGCGGCCAGCATCGCGATATCAAGCGCCTCGGCGCCGGGCCGCATGACGATCAGCACACCTGCGAAACCCGCGATGATCGCGCCGCCGCGCCGTGGGCCAATACGCTCCCCCTGCAGTGGGATCGCCAGCAGGGCGGTGAAGATGCCGGCGCTGAAGAAAAGCACCGTCGATGTCGCGAGCGGCAGGTTGACGATCGTATAAAAGCCGAGCTGCGTGGAGCAGCCTAGCAGCGCCCCCCGCCAGATGTGCAGCCAGGGCGCCGAAAAGCGCAGCTCCCGGCGAAGCCGGGGCGCCAGGGCCAGCGCGATGAGGCAAAGTCCCAGTCCACCGATGGAGCGGAGCGCGACGATCACTCTGCTGTCGAGTTCGACCGCCGCCCAGCGCACGCCGAGCGTCATCACCGAAGCAGTCACGACCGACAGCAGCATCCACACCGCTCCGCGCGCATTGTCGATCGCGTAGCGCGGCGAAGACGTGGGTGCGACGTCGGGCGCGATATCGGGAGCTGCCATGGCGAACCCATCGGCCGTGGCGGCGCCTGCGTCAAGTCGCATGGCGAACCACCGCCTTGCCGTGGGTTTTCCGGTCGTCCGTTGTTGCGGGCGCCGGATCATGGCGAATCAGCTGCGAACGAATCTCTCTGACTTCATCGACGGCCCGGAGGCATTGTTCGCCCGTCCTCTCTTCCCCGCAAACTGGAAGCTGGGCCATTTGACGCGGGAATTTCCCCATAATATCGCCGGTTGAACCCAGGAGAAGCAGCCATGAGGAATTCCGGATTCGCCCAATCGGCCCGGCAATCTGATCAGGGCGCGGCGGGGCTTCCTGAACGCCCTCGGCCTCAGCCTGGTCGAGACGCGCGCCGGCCAAACGAGCCCGCGGCGGCGACTGGCCGCGATGGTCTTGCGGAAGTGAAGAGGTGGCTCAGGAAATCTGGACATGGGCGCTGAGTGGTGAAGCCGCTCGAAA
>JBBDTD010000282.1:0-3115 GCA_040904645.1 Paracoccaceae bacterium | reverse complement strand
GGTCGCGGCGGCCAAGGCCTTTCTCGACCGCGCCGCGCCGCTCTATGGGGCGAGCCACGCCGACGCGGCGGGCTATCTGGTCGAAGCCGGGGCGCTGCTGGCCGAGACGCCCGGCGGGCGCAAGCCGCTGGCTGATCCGGCGCGGTTCGCCGGCTATGCGGGGGAGGCCGCCGCGCCTTCGTCGGTTCTGCTGAGGAACAACGGCCTCCATATCGAGATCATCATCGACCGCGACCGCCCGATTGGCCGCGACGACCGTGCCGGCGTCGCGGATATCGCGCTCGAATCCGCAATTTCCGCGATCATGGATTGCGAGGACAGCGTCGCCGCCGTCGATGCGGAGGACAAGGTCCTCGCCTATTCCAACTGGCTCGGCCTCAATCGGGGCGATCTGAAGGTGGAAATGGAGAAGGGCGGAAAGACCTTCACCCGCGAATTGGCCCCCGACCGCGTCTTCACCGCGCCGGGCGGCGGCGAGGTGAAGTTGAAGGGCAGGGCGTTGATGCTGGTCCGCAATGTCGGCCACCTGATGACCACCCCCGCGGTTCTCGACCGTGATGGCGCCGAAGCGCCGGAGGGGCTGCTGGATGCGATGATCACCACGCTCTGCGCCCTGCATGACATTCGCGGCGCCCGCGCCAACAGCCCCGCCGGCTCGATCTATGTCGTGAAACCCAAGATGCACGGGCCGGAAGAGGTGGCGTTCGCGGACGCGGTCTTCGCCCATGTCGAAGCCGCGCTCGGGTTGGCGCCCAACACGGTCAAGATCGGCATCATGGATGAAGAGCGCCGCACGACGCTGAACCTGAAGGAATGCATCCGCGCCGCGAAATCGCGGGTTTGCTTCATCAACACCGGGTTCCTCGACCGGACCGGCGATGAAATCCACAGCTCGATGGAAGCCGGGCCGATGGTGCGCAAGGCCGACATGAAGGCCGAGCCGTGGATCGGCGCCTATGAAGACTGGAACGTCGATATCGGCCTCGCCGCCGGCTTGGCGGGCAAGGCGCAGATCGGCAAGGGCATGTGGGCGGCGCCTGACATGATGGCGGATATGCTGGTGCAGAAGATCGGTCATCCGAAGGCGGGCGCCACCTGCGCCTGGGTGCCGAGCCCGACCGCCGCGACGCTGCACGCCATGCATTACCATGAGGTGGATGTGGTGGCGCGGCAGGCTGAACTGGCCGCGGGCGGGCGGCGGGCTTTGCGCGCCGATCTCTTGCGCATCCCCGTCTCGCAGGGGCGGAACTGGTCTGAGGATGAGGTCCGCGCCGAGGTGGAGAATAACGCGCAGGGCATTCTCGGTTATGTGGTGCGCTGGGTCGATCAGGGGGTTGGCTGCTCCAAGGTGCCGGATATCCACGATGTCGGGCTGATGGAGGACCGCGCCACCTGCCGCATCTCCTCGCAGCATATCGCCAACTGGCTGCGCCACGGCGTCGTCAGCGAGGCCGAGGCCCGCGCGGCGATGGAGCGGATGGCGACCAGGGTCGACGCGCAGAACGCCGGCGACCCGGCCTATACGCCGATGGCGCCGGGTTTTGACGGCCCGGCCTTCCGCGCCGCGTGGGAGCTGGTCTTCGAGGGCGCGGCGCAGCCGTCGGGTTATACCGAGCCGATTCTTCATCGCCGCCGGCAGGAGGCGAAAGCGCATTGACCCGCGTGTGATTTTTAACAGTCGCCGCGCGGAAGGGATTGACGGCGCGCGGCGATCTCTCATGCTGGTTTCTACGCTCAAGGCCCCAGAAAGAGGATTTTCTGAAATGCGCATCATAAAATGCTTCGCCGCCGCGATGTCCGCCGCCGCGCTCATGCTCCCCGCTGTCGCTTCCGCAGACGACGTCGAGGTCGGCGTGCTGACCTGCAAGCAGTCGGACAGCACCAATCTCGTCGTGTTCTCGAAAGCGACCTACGTTTGCGACTTTGATCCGACCGAGGGCGAGAACGTGGCCTACACCGGCAAGGTGCAGAAGATCGGCGTCGATCTTTCCGTCGCGACGGTGGAAACGCTGGTCTGGCTCGTATTCGCCCCGTCCACCGGCAAGCCGGGCGCGCTGGCCGGCACCTATGTCGGCGCCAGCGCCGATGTCGCGCTTGGCGTCGGGGCCGGCGTGAAGGTGCTTGTCGGCGGGCTCGACGAGTCCATCACGCTTCAGCCCGCTTCGGTTTCGGGCAGCGAGGGCATCGGCGCCGCCATTGGGCTGGAAGAATTCGTGCTGACCGCCAACCCCGGCTGAACGATTGATGAAGATCGCCGGGCGCTGTTTTCAGGCGCCCGGCCCGCGGCCCGCCCGCCAGCCGGCCCAATCCTCAGGCGTGTCGAGATCGGTGCGCGCGGCGTTCGCCTCAAGCGGAACCAGCCGGATCAGATCTGCGTGCGCGGCCAGAATCCCGCGCGCGCCTTCGTCGCCTTCGAGCGCGCGCAAGGGCTCGAAAAACCTTCGTCCGAACAGGACAGGATTGCCCGGCGCGCCGTCGCTGGCGGCGGCGCGGATGATTTCGCGCCCTTCCTCAGCGTCATATGCGGCGATCAGCGCGTCGATATCGCCGGCGGCGATTTCGGGCATGTCCGCGAGCGCGATCAACGCAGCGTCCGCGCCGGATGAAATCGCGGCCATGCCGGCGCGGATCGAGGCGCCCATCCCCTCCGCCGCCTGCGCGTTTTCCACGATCCGGACGGCCAGGCCTTCAAGCGCGGCGCGGCGCGCGTCGTCGCCGGGGCGGAGCACGACGACAAGCTCATCCGCCTGACTGGCGGCCAGCGCATTCGCTGCGTGGCGCAAAAGCGCGAGGCCGCCGACGGGTTCAAGAAGCTTGTCCGCACCCCTCATGCGGCTTGAGGCGCCCGCCGCCAGCAGCACCGCCGCTATATGCGGCCGGCCCGCCGGCGCGCCGCCGTCGCGCGGTTGCGGGCGGGAGGGGATCTCCTTCAGGAGCCCGCCGACTCCCATCGCCGCGATATCGGCGCCGGTCACCTCGAGGCCGGCGATCAGCCGTTCCAGCACCCAATCGGCGCCGTTCAGTTTGGGCGAGCGGGCGCAGCCCGGCAGCCCCAGCACCGGCCGGCCGGCGAGCTCGCCGATGAAGAGCAGGTTGCCGGGGTCGACCGGCATCC
>JBBDTD010000281.1:0-18939 GCA_040904645.1 Paracoccaceae bacterium | reverse complement strand
ACGCAAGTCGTGCATTCGACGACCAAATATCTTTCCGGCAACGGCACCTCCATGGGCGGGATCGTGGTCGATTCAGGCAAATTCGACTGGATCGCCGCCGGCAAGCACCCGTCGATGACCGAACCCGAGCCGGCCTATCATGGGTTGAAATTCGCCGAGACCTTCGGCCCGCTCGCTTACACGTTCCACGGCATCGCCATCGGCCTGCGCGATCTGGGCATGTGCCAGGCGCCGATGAACGCTTTCCAGACCCTGCTGGGGATAGAGACACTCAGCCTGCGGATGGAGCGCCATTGCGCCAACGCGCGCCGCATCGCAAAGTGGCTGGCCGCGCACAAGGACGTGGAATACGTCTCTTACGCCGGACTTGAGGATGGCCCCTATGCGTCCCGTGCGAAGAAATACACGCCGAAGGGCGCGGGCGCGATCTTCACCTTCGGTGTGAAAGGCGGTTACGAAAGCTGCATGAAACTGGTCGATTCAGTCGAGATATTCAGTCATGTGGCCAATCTTGGCGATTCGCGTTCGCTCATCATCCATTCCGCCTCGACCACCCATCGCCAGCTTACGACCGAACAGCAGTCGGCGGCCGGCGCGGGGCCAGAGGTGGTTCGCCTCTCGATCGGCATTGAGGACCCGGAGGATCTGATCGCCGATCTCGATCAGGCGCTGGCGCGGGCCACGGCGGGCGTAAAATCTGACGCCTAGAAGGCGGACGAGAAAAAGAAGCCCTGACCCGGTTGGCGCCGGGCGTCCTGCACCGTTAAACTTTGCGCTCAATGAAACGGCAGGGGACAGGCTTGTGCCAAAACCGGCGGCTGGGACGGCAGACGGAAGCCGCGCGATGCGGCTCGCGCTGGAGTTTCGCGCCGATGCGCTGTCGCTTCTCCAGAACAACGGGGGCGAATGGGCGCTGATCGAAGAGATTTCGATCGGCTCGCCGCCTTCGCCCGCGGCGCTGGACGGCGCGATGCCACGAATGATCAAGCGCTGCCGCGAGATTGGCGGCGGGACGATCCCGCCGCTCGAGATATGGCTCCCCACCGAGCGCATCCTCGTGCTGGAATTTGGCGCCCCCGACGACGGGGAAGACCCGACCTCTTTGATCGCGGCGGCGCTGACCAACGCGTCGCCGGCGCCGGTGTCGGAGCTCATCGTCGCGCATGCGCCGTGGCGGGGCGGGATCGCGGTCGCGGCGGTTGAGTCCGTCGTGGTCGAGGAAGTGCTTTCCTACGCGTTGGAGTGGGGGTTTGAGCCGGCGCGGATGACGACCAACCCGCGGGCGCGCACTGCGCTTGCGGCATTCCCGGGCGGTCCTGATTTCACACCGCAAGAACAGATCGCGCACCTGTCGGGCGAGGCCGCCGCCGAGGCCCCGCCGCCGGAACCACGTCTGAAGGACCGCGTCATCGCCGGGGCGTTGGCGCAATCGGCGCGGCTTACAGGTCGACGACTGACCTGGGCGCTCCTTGGCGCGGGCGCGCTCGCCGTCGCGGCGCTGGCGTTCCTTGTGTTTCCAGGCGATCAGCCGGAGCCAGTCATCACGCCCTCGGTATTGGCCGCGCCGGCGCCGCTCTCCGCGCCGCTTCGAGAACCAGCGTTCACCGTGGGCGCCGCCGGCGCGACGACAGTGATCGGCGCTGCGCCGGGCCTGCCAACGCCGCGCCGTGTCGTCGTTCCCGCGCAGATGGAGAATGGCGGCGCCGGGCCGACCGCAGATGCGCAAGCGCGCCAACCGACTCATGCGGGGGAGCCCGCGCTCGCCGCCGCGCCCACGAGCGCGCCCGGCGGGTCGGTGCGCGTCAGGGACGCATCAGAAACGCCGGAGCCGCCAGATGCGGCCGATGCCCCCGCCGAGATCGAAACGCCCCAGGAGACGCCGGTCGAAACTCCGGTTGAGGCTCCGGCGGCGGCGGCCGAGACGCCGCGAGACGCGATGGCGGCGCTGGCGACCGCACTGGCGCAAGTGGCCACGCCGCCAACCCCGCGCCCTGCCACCATCGGGGCGCGGCAGGAAACGGCGGCTGCTCCCGATACGGTGGCCGCACCGGTCACTGCACCGGTCATCGCGCAGATCACTGCGGAAGAAATTGACCAATCCGGCCCTCCCGGACCCGGCGCCGTCGGGCGCGCTCCGGCGCCGGGGCCACGTCCGGACGCGCTCGACATGACGCCTTCCGCGCGGATCGCCACCCTGTCGCCAACGCCGAAACGCCGTCCCAAATCGATCCGACCGCGCGTGCCCTCCGCCGCGATCGCCGCCGGGGAGCCGAATGTTCGCGAAGTCGCCGCGCCGCGTCGGCCGCCGCCGCAGGGCGCCGGGGTCGCCAGCGCCGCGACGCTGCGGGACGCGATCCCGTTAAGCGATATGAATCTTCTCGGCGTATTCGGATCGAGTAAGTCCCGCCGGGCGCTTCTGCGCCTTTCAAGCGGTCAGGTGCTTCGGGTGTCGCAAGGCACCGTGGTGGAAGGCTGGGTGATCTCGCGAATCGACGCGACTTCGATGCGGATCACCCGCGGCGGCGACGCGCGCACGCTTGAGCTGGTGCGCTGACGGCGGTTTCCAGCCTGACGCGTGGATGATCTGCACGGTCCAGGCTTCGCGGCGTCTGTTCCAGCTGCAGCGCGAAAAGGGAGAACCGCTTCACGCGGACGGTGGGCAGGGGCGCGGCGATTGTGATGAAGAGCAGGACTACAAGTCGCGCGGAGGCGCTCGTTATCGGCTCCGGCCCTGCGGGGCTTATGGCCGCGGAGCGTCTTGCGACGCGCGGCCTCTACGTCATCGTCGCCGAGGGCAAATCTTCACCCGGGCGGAAATTCCTGATGGCGGGAAAATCCGGCCTGAACCTGACCAAGGCGGAGCCGCCGGGCGCCTTCAACGCAGCTTTCGCCGAAGCTGAGGACTGGCTGGCGCCGATCCTCGCCGCCTTTGGCCCGGAAGAGGCGCAGAATTGGGCGCGCGGCCTGGGGCAGGAGGTTTTCACCGGCTCATCCGGGCGGGTTTTTCCCACGGCCATGAAAGCCTCTGCGCTCCTGCGGGCATGGCTGGCGCGGCTGGAGGTGGGCGGCGTCCAGCTTCGACGCAACCGGCGCTGGACGGGGTGGAGCGCCGGCGCGCGCCCCGGTTTCCGTTTTGATACGCCCGAAGGCGAGGAGATGCTTTATCCCGCCGTCACGGTGCTGGCGCTTGGCGGCGCGAGCTGGGCGCGGCTCGGCTCCGATGGCGCGTGGGCGCCGCTGCTGGCGGCGAAGGGCGCGCCGCTCGCGCCATTCCGCCCCGCGAATATGGGGTTCAAGGTCGCCTGGTCGGCGCATATGGCGCGGCATTTCGGCCAGCCGGTGAAGACGGTCGCGCTCTGCGCGGGCGGCGTATCGCTTCGGGGCGAGTTGGTGATATCCGCGCGCGGGATAGAGGGCGGCGGCGTTTACGGCGTCTCAAGAGCGCTACGCGATGGCGCGCCGCTTTCTCTCGATCTCACGCCCGATCTGTCAGCGGAGGAGGTCGCGCGCCGACTTTCCCGGCCACAGGGCGGCGCTTCGCTGGGCGAGCATATCCGCAAGAGCCTGCGGCTCGACCCGGTCAAACGAGCGCTTCTGAACGAATTCGCGCGCCCGCTCCCCTCTGAGCCCGGCGCGCTTGCGGCGCGGATCAAGGGGGTGGAGGTGAAGCTGGAAGGGCCGCGCCCTATTGATGAGGCGATCTCCACCGCCGGCGGCGTCATGCGCGCGGGGCTGGACGAAGGGCTGATGTTGCGCGCGGCGCCGGGGGTGTTCTGCGCCGGCGAAATGCTGGATTGGGAAGCGCCGACCGGAGGGTATCTGATCACCGCGTGCCTCGCCACCGGGCGCTGGGCGGGCGATGCGGCGGCGCGGTGGATTTCTGCCTAGCGGCAATGCGGCGGGCAGCCCGCCTCCCAGAACGGCTGGCGCTCCCTCCCATCCTTCACGATCCCGGCCGGCGCTGGCGCGACCAAAGCCCACCAGTCATGCGCGCATTCCGAGCGCCAGGCCATCTGATCGGCGAGCGTCATGCCGGCGCGGACCAGCGCTTCGTCCAGCGCCGCAAGCGCGGCGCGCAGGGCCGCATCCGTGTCTGCTCCCGGCGCACGCGCCAGCGCGCAACAGGCGGCGGTGAAGCCCCGCATCTCCGTCGCGACTTCAGGATAAGCCTGCTCCTCCAGCCGCCAGGCGCGCATCCATTCGTCAGTGACCGCCACGACCGCCTCATCAAGCGGCAGGTCCTTCACCTTCGCGCCGGTGCTCTGCATATGGCGCAGCAGTTCAGCCCGCGCATGGGTGCGCCGGGCGGTCAGCGCCGCCGCCCGCATCTCCGTGATCGCGTCCTCGGCTTCGGCGCGCAATTCGTCGACGATGGTCATATCTCGGCGTCTCTTTTCTCAAGGTAGGCGGGCGATGCGGTCGATCAGCAAGCGGAAGAACCGCTCCGCGTCGATCCCGCCGATCACATGCGCGTTGGCCGGGCGTTTCAGGCGGTCATTCCAGTCGATGGTGCTCCGCCCCCTGAGCGGGCCGTCACCGGCTTCGATTTCGACATGGCAATCGCGCCCGCTGAACAGCAACGGGTCAAGCATCCACGCGATCACGCAAGGGTCGTGCATCGGATGGGCGACCGCGCCTAAACCGCCGGGGCGGGGCCGGGTCATCATGCCATGCGTGGCGCGCCCCGCCGCGCTGTCGAGCCGCGCAAGCTCCGCGAGGTTTTCAGCGCTCGGCACCGCGTCATGGGTGACGTTGAGGCCAAACATCACGATAGGGATTCCGGCGCCGAAGACGACAGCCGCCGCATGCGGATCGACGAAGAAATTGAACTCCGCCGCCGGGGTCATGTTGCCAAGATTGAGCGCGCCGCCCATCAGCACGATCCGCTCGAGCCGCCCGGCGATATCAGGCGCGATCCTGAGCGCGAGCGCAATATTGGTCAGCGGGCCGAGGGCGCATACAGTGACGCGCGGCCCGTCGGCGCGAGCCAGCGCGATGATCGCCTCGACAGCATGGCCAGCCTGCGCCGCGCCGGCGGCGGGCGGCAGCCCGGCGCCGGAAAGCCCGTCCGGTCCGCAAACAAACTCCGCCGTCTGCAGGCCCAGAACCGTTGGCCCCGCCGCTCCGGCGTGAACCGGCACATCCGCCCGGCCCGAAAGCTCAAGCACGCGCAGCGCGTTGGCGGTCGTCTTCTCGATCTCCACATTGCCGGCGACCGTGGTGACGGCGCGGACCTCCAGCTCCGCCGGGGAGGCGAGCGCCAGGAGGATCGCGACCGCATCATCCTGGCCGGGATCTGTATCGATAATGATCGGCGCCGCCATAGGTCAGTGCGCCCGGTCGCGACCGGTCATGATCATTTCGCTCAACTCGGTCGGCGTCAGATCGCCTATATCCCGGTCGATGATCTTTCTGCCCGCGCGGAGGATGACGACCCGCGTCGCCACCTTCACCACGTCGGACATGTTGTGGCTGATGAGGATGATCGTGTGCCCCTCAGCCTTCAGCCGCTGGATCAGGTCCAGCACCTGCGCCGTTTCCTTGACGCCAAGCGCGGCGGTCGGCTCGTCCATGATGATAAGCTCGGCGTTCCAGAGCAGCGCGCGCGAAATCGCCACCGCCTGACGCTGACCGCCGGAAAGCCCCTCCACCGGGCGGCGCATGTCGTCCATCTCCACCGCGAGGCGGCTGAGGTAACGGCGCGCCTGCTCCGCCATGCGGGGCTTGTCCAGCACCTTGAAGAACGGCAAGCCGATTCCGCGCGTCAACTCCGCGCCCATGAACACATTCTCGAAAATCGAAAGCCGGGGCGCGAGCGCGAGATCCTGATAGATCGTCGCCACCCCCTTGGTCAGCGCGTCATGCGGGGAGCCGAACGCCACAGCGCCGCCCTTCAGTTCCATCCCCCCCGCGCCCGGGCTCTGGGCGCCGGAGATGATCTTGATCAGGCTCGACTTGCCGGCGCCGTTATCGCCGCAAATCGCCAACACCTCGCCGCGCCGCACTTCCAGGTCGACGCCTTCGAGCGCGGTGACGGCGCCGTAATTCTTGCCGATCCCGCTCAGTTTCAGGATCGGCGTCTCGGGCGCTCTGGCCTCAGGCATTAGGTGCGGCTCCGCTGGATGCGCCCCCGGAGCGGGGCCCCGGGGGCGACAGGATCATTTCGGCAGGAAATCGGCGACGTTGCTCTGGTCGACCATCACCGCGTCGACGAAGAGATAGGGACCGGCGGAGATATCCGTGATCGGCTGGCCCTTGGCGACCACACGGTTGATCACGTCGACGGCTTGCACGCCCATCGCTTCGAAGGGGATCGAAACGCTGGCGAGCAGCGTGCTTTCCGGATCGGCTATCCGCCGATAGGTCTCAGGCCCGCCATCGACGGAAACGAGCGGGATTTCACCCTTCTTCACCCCTTCGGCGATCAGGAGGTCGTCGATGATATAGGCCTGCCCGTCGAAAGACGCCCAGATGCCGTCGACCTCGCCCTGATTCTGGAGGAGTAGCGCCTGCATCCCGCTGCGCACTTCATCGCGCCAGCTCTTGGTCCGGGCCATCGCGAAGGATCCGGCGACGTTTACGCCGGTGTTCTCGGAAAGCACCTGATCGAGGATCTTGCCGCGAATGCGGGACGCGATGTTCATCTCGAACCGGCATTCCAGCAGATTCCCCTGATAGCCCATCTGCCCGAGGAGATAGAGCGCCGCCGCCGCGCCAACCTGGTATTCGTTGCTCTGGATTTCCAGGAGCGCATGCGGGCTGGAGCCGGATTGCACGGTGATGACCGGAATCCCGGCCTCCTTCGCCGCCAGGAACTGCGCGTCGGCCTCCACCGGCTTGCCCATCGCGACGATGATCGCATCGACGCCCTTGGCGATCAGCGCGTCGAACTGTTCGGCATGTTTGGGCAGCGAGCCTTCGGAATTCAACAGCGCTACGTCCCAACCCTTCGCCTCCGCCGCCGCCGCCGCCGCGTTGGCGACGCGGGCGTGGGTTTCGGAGGTGAACTGGAAGCCGATGACGCCGACCTCGAACGCTTCGGCGGATGTGGCGCCGAGGACGAGCGCGAAAGCCCCCGCGGCGAACTGAGATGCCTTACTCATGATCTTCCGTTTCCCTCTATCGGATGTCGTCTGGTCCGGCGTCACACCGTGAACGCCACTTTCTTGGATACGCTGGCTGAAAACGCGACCGAGCCGATGATGATCAGCCCGAGAATGATGTCCTGCCAATAATACGCGACGCCCATCAAAACCAACCCGTTTCCCAGCGCCTTGAGCACGAAGGCGGCGAAAATCGTGCCCGGCACATTCGCGTGGCCAGGCCGGAACATGGTCATGCCTAGCAGCACGGCCGCGATGGCGTAAAGGAAGTAATCCCCCGCCATGCTCGGCGCCGCTGAGGAGAGATTGGCGGCCAGAAGCACCGCCGTTACGGCGGCGAGCCCGCCCGATAGCGTCAGGCCAAGCCGCTTCATCCGCCCGGTCGCGACGCCGGAGAGGCGCGCCGCCTCCACCGCTTCACCGGTCGCGGTCATATGCGCGCCGGTACGGGTCCACGCCACGAGGACATAGGCGGCGCCGGCGGCGAGCAGCATCCAGATCAGCAGATAGGGAACCCCGAACAGCGCGCCCCGCGCAATGCCGGTGAATTCGGTCGGCCAGCGCCCCACGAAGGCGACGCCCTGCGTCAGCATGTAGCCAAGCCCCTTGGCCACCGCCGCGGTGCCGAGCGTCATGATCAGCGACGGGATCTTCAGCTTCGTGACTCCAAAGCCGTTGAACGCCCCCGCCGCGAGGCCGAGCGCCAGCGCCGCCCCGACTGCGACAATCGGCGGATATCCTGAATGGACCAACGCCCCGCAGGTCACGGCCGCGAGGCTGGCGACCTCCGCGATGGAAAGATCAAGCTCGGAGACGATCAGCGCCAGCGTGAAGCCAAGCCCCATGATGGCGAGAAAGCTCGTATCTTTCAGCACGTTCACGATATTGGCGGGCGTCGCGAATTTCGGCGCGAAGAGGACGAAGAACAGCACGATGGCCGCGCCCGCGACGGCGGTTCCATAGGTTTCGATAAACTGGCGCATCGTCCGTCCCGTTCCATTCGCGCGAATTCGGCGCGCGCAATTGCTCCACCATGACGGCGCGCGCTTCAAGCCCGTTCGGGCGCCGGAATACTCAGCGCTCCCAGCGCCGCCGAGATCGGCGCCAGCGCGTCATGGGCGTTCTGGAACAGCGGGCGCAGCCGCCGGTAGCGGCCCGCCGCCAGCGCGTCCGGCTCATGGCGCCTTTTTACGACGACCATGCGCTCCTGCGCCTCGGCCAGGGTGGCGAAACGGCCAAGCGCCGTCCAGGCGGCCATCGCCCCGCCGATCAGCCCCGGCTCGGCCGCGCCGGCCACGATGACCGGCCGCTCAAAGATATCGGCCTTGATCTGCGCCCAGACCGGACTCGAAGCGCCGCCGCCGCCGAAGCGGATTTCCTCCGCCCGCCGGCCGGTCGCGGCCTCCGCCCGCTCCAGTACGATCCGGTTCAGAAAACCGACCCCCTCCATCACCGCGCGGAGGCAGTCGCCGGGGCCGTGATCGCGGCTCAACCCGACAAAGGCGCCCCTTAACGCCGGGTTCCACCAGGGTGTGCGCTCCCCGCCGAGATAGGGCAGGAAGATAAGCGGCCCGGCGCCCGGCGCGGTCTCCGCCGCCGCCAGCGCCGCGCCGACATCGCCCGGCCCGACCTTGTCACCGGCGACGAGCCGCAGCGCCCAGAGCAGGGTGTCAGCGCCGCACTGGCTCGGCCCGCCGAGCTGATGGACAGGTCCCCAATCCACACTCATCAGTCCCTCGGCCTCGGCCGGCTTCTCGGTCATCAGGCCGAAAACATCGGTCGTGCCGGAAAGGTTATAGGCCCGCCCATCCCTGAGCGCGCCGAGGCCGAGAACGGCGGCCCATGTGTCATGAGCCATGGCGATCACGGGGCGGCCAGCCAGCCGCCCCAGCGCGCCGGGAAGCCCCGGCAGGACCGGGCCGAGCACCTGAAGCGGATCAAGGGCTTGCGGTGACAGCGCAGCGTCGAGACCGAGCGCGCCGAAAAGCGCGCCGCCCCCATGCGCCCGCCCCGCCGCCACGAGGCGGGCGGAAGAAACGCGGTCCGTGGCGATGCGCCCCGTCAGGCGGGCGTTGAGGAAGTCCTTCGGCTCCACCACCGCCGCGGCGGCGGCGAGCGCCGCGGGGTCCTTGCGCGCCAGCCAGAAAAGCCGCGCGACCGGGTGAAAGGCGTTAAGCGCGGCGGTCTCGGGATGGGACTTTGGCGCAAGGCGGCGGATTTCATCCATCTCCGCGTCGGCGCGTGTGTCGCCGAACAGGATAGCCGGTCTCGTCGGGCGCAGATCGGCGTCGAGCAGCACTTGCGTACGGGTGAAGCCGGTGATCGCCACGCCTTCGACCATCGCGAAGCGATGCTGGTCCCTCTCCGCGATTTCCTCGACCAGATGGCGAAGTCCGGACCACCAGTCTTCGGGATCAGCCTCCCCGCCCCTTGCGCCGTCCCCTGCGCCGCCGCGATGCGTCGCCAGCGTGTGGACGCCGCCGTCAGGATCGACCAATCCGGCGCGGAAATTCGTGCCGCCAAGATCGAAGGTGAGAATATACGCCACGATGCGATGACTCCGGCGGAGAATTGCTGAAGGCCGCGGCGGCGCGCCGTGGCCGGGCGGTCGGTTCACGCCCGCGCAATCATCGCACCGCCGCCGTTGATGACAAGGGCCGGCGCGCCCGGGGAACAAGCCGCAATCGCTATCTCGCGGCGATGTTCGCCGCCGCCCGCTCCGCGATCATCACCACCGGCGCATGGGTGTTGCCCGAGACGATCCGCGGCATGACCGAGGCGTCGGCGATGGTCATGTTCTCAAAGCCGCGCGCGCGAAGCTGCGGATCGACCACCGCCAGCGGGTCGCTTTCCGGCCCCATTCGGGCGGTGCCCACGGGGTGAAAGATCGTCGTCGCGATCCGGCCCGCAGCCAGAAGAAGGTCGGCCTCGCTTTCGACATCGGCGCCCGGCATCTTTTCCTTGGGGGTGAACATCTCCATGCGTTTCGTCGCCATCAGCCGCCGCGCGAGCCGGATGGATTCGACTGCGACGTCCTGATCGGCCGCGGCGCTGAGATATCCGGGCGCGATGATCGGCGCCGCCTTCGGATCAGGCGAGGCCAGCGCGATCTTGCCCCGGCTTTCCGGCCGAAGATTGCAGACCGAGACGGTGATCGCCGGGTCACGGTGCAGGGGTTCTCCGAACGCGTCGAGCGACAGGGGCTGGACATGGAATTCGACATTCGGCGTCTCGTATCGCGGATGCGAGCGGGTGAAGATGCCGAGTTGGCTCGGCGCCATCGCCATCGGCCCGGAGCGGCTCAGCGCGTAGCGCGCCGCGATCCGCGCCTTGCCCAGCAGGCTGGCCTGCATGTCGTTGAGGGTCTGCGCCCCGATGATTTCGAACGCGGTCCTGATCTGCAGATGGTCCTGAAGATTGCCGCCAACGCCCGGCATGTCGCGCACCACCGGCAGATCGAGGGCGCTGAGATCGTCGCCAGGCCCGACGCCCGAAAGCATCATGATTTGCGGCGTGCCGATGGCCCCGGCCGCCATGACCACTTCGCCCGTGACCGACGCGCGCGCCGGCCGGCCGGCATGCTCCAGTTCGACGCCGGTGACGCGCGCGCCGTCGAAAACCAGTTTCGTCACCTGCGCCGCCGTCAGAATACGGAGGTTCTTGCGCCTCCGGACCTCGGGGGTCAGGAATGCGCGCGCCGCGCTCCAGCGCACGCCCCGGCGCTGCGTCACTTCGAAATAGCCGGCGCCGCCATTGTCGCCATTGTTGAAATCATCAGTCGGCTCGATGCCAAGTTCCGCCGCCGCCTCCCGCACCGCGTCGAGGATCGGCCAGTGCAGGCGCTGCTTCTCGACCAGCATCTCCCCCTCGACGCCGTGGCCCTCGGCGGCGCGGTGATAGCGTTCGGAGCGGATGAAGGTCGGCAGCACGTCGGACCAGCCCCAGCCGGCGCAGCCCATCTGCGCCCAGCCGTCATAATCCGCCGCCTGGCCCCGCATGTAGATCATGCCGTTGATCGATGAGCAGCCGCCGATCACCTTGCCGCGCGGATAGGCGATGGACCGGCCGCCAAGGCCTGGCTCCTCCGCCGTGCGAAACATCCAGTCGGTGCGCGGATTGCCGATGCAGTAGAGATAGCCGACCGGAATATTGATCCAGTGGTAATTGTCGTTTCCGCCCGCCTCGATCAGCAGGACGCGCCGGCGCGCATCGGCGGAGAGGCGATTGGCGAGCACGCAGCCCGCGGAACCCGCGCCGACCACGATATGATCGTAGACGCCAAGATATTCACTCATGAAACATGAACCCGCAATCGTGCCCCGAAAGGAGCGTTGGCGGCACTAAAGCATTTTTGGGCCTCACCGATCCAGACCCGATCGCGCCCGCCGGCGGCTATTCGAACGTCACCAGCGAGCGGGCGAATTCGCGGTCGAAGCCGGCGCTCGCCGCGATGAGCTGACGCGTGTAATCCTGCCTCGCCGCCCCGGCGCGGAGTTGCTCGACCGTCAGTTCCTCCACGATCCGGCCCCGGTTCATCACCGCCACCCGTTTGCAGAGATGGGCGACCACCGCGAGATTGTGGCTGACGGTCAGATAAGTCAGTCCCCGTTCGCGCTGAAGTCGCTTCAGAAGATTCAGGATCTCCGCCTGCACGGAAACATCGAGCGCGGAGGTCGGCTCATCGAGCAGCAGCACCTCCGGCTCCAGGATCAGCGCCCGGGCGATGGCGACGCGCTGGCGCTGACCGCCTGAAATCTGGTGCGGATAGCGAAAGCGGAGTTCGGGGCCGAGGCCGACATCCTCAAGCGCGCCGCGAATCCGGCGCGTGCGGTCGCCAAGGTTATGGATCTCCATCGGCTCGCTCAATATGTCGTCGATGGTGTGGCGCGGATGGAGCGAGCCATAGGGATCCTGAAACACCATCTGCATCTTGCGCGCCGCCTTGCGGTCGCGCCGGTGGCCGATGGCCTCTCCATCGACGCGGATCGCGCCGGTCCAGCCGGGCGTCAGCCGCGCGATCGCCCGCAGCACCGTCGACTTTCCCGAACCGGATTCGCCGACAAGGCCGTAAACTTCGCCTCGGGCCACCTCAAAGGACACATCGCGCACCGCGTGAACCTCCGCCGTGCCATGGCCGAAGCGAACGTCGAGATTTTCGATGGAGATCACGCGCCGCTCGCTTTCATTCGTCGAGCCATGCAGGGTCGCGCGTCAGCACCGGCAGCATGTCCTTGGGGCGGTCGAGTTCGGGGGCGCAGTTCAAGAGGCCCTGCGTATAGGGGTGGCGGGCTTCGTGCAGTTTGCCCGCCTCCAGCACCTCCATCACCCGGCCGCCATACATCACCAGCACCCTGTCGCAGAAAGAAGCGACGAGGTTCAGGTCATGGCTGATCAGGATCAGGCCCATGCCCCGCTCACGCACCATATCGTCCAGAAGGGAGAGCACCTGCATCTGCACCGTGACGTCGAGCGCGGAGGTCGGTTCATCCGCGATGATCAGGTCCGGGCTCGGGATCAGCATCATCGCGATCATCACCCGCTGGCCCATGCCGCCGGAAACCTCATGCGGGTAAAGGTCATAGACCTTCTCCGGCTCCCTGATCTGCACCGTCTCCAGCATGGCGAGGGTTCGCGCGCGGGCTTCGCGCTTCGGCGCGTCGACATGGATCAGGAACGCCTCCGCGATCTGGTCGCCGATGGTCATCACCGGGTTCAGCGAATAGCGCGGGTCCTGCATGATCATGGAGATGCGCGCGCCCCTGATCTTGCGCATATCGCGCTCGGAGGCCTTCAGAAGGTCGACGCCGTCGAATTCCAGCCGCTTTGCGTCGATGCGCCCGTTGCGCGCCGAGAGCCGCAAGAGCGCGCGCCCGGTCTGAGACTTGCCGGAGCCGGATTCGCCGACGATGCCCAGACGTTCTCGGCCCAATTCGAAGGAAACGCCGCGCACCGCCTCCACCACCCCGCGCGGCGTCGCGAAGGAGACGTGGAGGTCCTCGACTTTCAGAAGCGCGCTCATCCGCCCGAATTCTTCGGGTCAAGCACATCGCGAAGCCCGTCGCCCAGCAGGCAAAAGCCCAGGCTGACGACGAAGATCGCGATGCCGGGCACGGTCGGCACCCACCATTGATCGAGCAGAAGCTGCCGGCCGTTGGAGATCATCGCCCCCCATTCCGGCGTCGGCGGCTGCGCCCCGAGCCCGAGAAAGCCGAGGCCGGCGGCGGTCAGGATGATCCCGGCCATGTCCAGCGTCAGCCGAACGATGACCGAGGCGAGGCAGAGCGGCGCGACGTGCCGGCGGAGAATGCGAAAGTTGGAAGCGCCTTGCGCCTGCGCCGCCAGAATGAAATCGGACTTGCGGATGGTCAGCACCTCGGCGCGGGCGATCCGCGCATAAGGCGACCATGTCGTCAGCGCGATCGCGAGCACGGCGTTCTCGATCCCGGCGCCGAGCGCGGCGACCAGCGCCAGCGCCAGGATGAGCCGCGGAAAGGCCAGGAAGATATCGGTGATCCGCATCAGGACATTATCGACCCAACCGCCGAAATATCCGGCGACGACGCCGATCGCCATGCCGATCGGCACGACGATGATCGACACCAGCCCGACGATATAAAGCGTGATGCGTGAGCCCCAGACAATGCGGTCATAGATGTCGCGGCCAAGTTGGTCCGTGCCGAACCAGTGCGCGGCGCTCGCCGGCTGAAGCCGGTTCTCAAGCTCGGGCTGAAGCCCGTCGCTCCCCGTCAGCAAGGGCGCGAAGATCGCCATCAGGACCAACGAGGCGATAATGATCAGGCCGGTCATAGCGATCGGGTTGGCGCGAAACGCGATCCATCCGATATAGGCGCGCTGGCACCGTGCCTGCCTCCTGGAGCCGGGCGAGGGCGAAAGAAGCCAGCCCCTGATCCCGCCGGGGCGCTCGGCGGCGACGCTCATGCCCGGGCCCGCGGGTCGACCAGCCGGTAGAGCAGGTCGGAGAACATGTTCACCCCCACGAAGCAGGTTCCGACGACGATGGTGCCGCCAAGAACCGCGTTCATGTCGGCGTTGAAAAGCGATGTGGTGATGTATTGGCCGATTCCTGGCCAGGAGAACACCGTTTCCGTCAGCACGGACCCCTCCAGAAGAGAGGCGTAGGTCAGCCCAATGATGGTGATGAGCTGAACCAGCACGTTCCGGAAAGCATGCCGCCAGATCACGGCGCGCTCACTCACGCCTTTGACGCGTGCGGTCAGGATATATTCCTGATTGAGCTGGTCGAGCATGAAGCTGCGGGTCATGCGCGCGATATAGGCCACCGCGAACGCCCCGAGTATCCCCGCCGGCAGGACCAGATGCGAGACGGCGTTGCGGAAAATCTCCCACTCGCCGGCCATGGCGCTGTCGATCAGGATCACGCCGGTGACCGGATCGACGATACCATCGAAATAGATCTCTATCCGGCCCGGTCCGCCGACCCAACCAAGAATTCCGTAAAAGATCAGCAACCCGACCATACCGAGCCAGAACACCGGCACCGAATAGCCGATCAGCCCGAAGACGCGCACGACATGGTCGATGAACTTCCCCTGATTGACCGCGGCCCAGACCCCCATCGGCACGCCGATGAACACGCCGAGCAGGGTGGCGATGGTCGCCAGTTCCAGCGTGGCGGGGAAGAAGCGCAGCACATCCTCGACCACCGGCCGCGTCGTCATGATCGATGTGCCGAGATCGCCCTGCGCGAGTTCGGAGAGATAGCGGAAATATTGCTCATAGATCGGCCGGTCGAGGCCCATCTCCAGAAACACGCGGTCATAGGCGGCCTGGGAGGCGCGGTCGCCCACCACGGCCAGAACCGGGTCCGAGGGCATCACCCGCCCGATGGTGAAGGTGATGGCGGTGAGGCCGAGAAAGGTGAGTATCAGCGTGAGCGCGGCGTTGCCGATGGCGAGCGCCGCGCGCGACGACGCGGAGGGTCTCCTCCGCGTCGCAGCAACAGCTGTATTCGTGGCGACTGTCACTCTTTCGTAATGTTCCGATAGAAGATCAGATCGAAAGTCGAGCCGGAGACATACCCGTCAACCGTCTTCTGCTTCACCGACTGCTCGGTCTGCTGGAACATGATGATATAGGGCGACGACATCTGCAGATCTTTCTGGATCTCCTGATAGAGTTTTTCGCGCGCCCCCACGTCCAACTCGTTCCGCGCCGCGACAACCTTGGCGTTCATCGCCTCATCCGCCCAGGCGTTTCGCCAGGCGAGAACGCCGGTGAGCTTGGCCTCAATGCTGTTGTCGGGGTTATGCGCGAAAGCGTCGAGGTTGGAATGCGGGTCGGTGTAGTCGGGCGACCACTGCGCGAGGATCAACTCATGCTTGCGCGCCCGATACATCGGCCAGAGCGTCTTGCCCTCCGCCGTGGTGATCTCGACCTTGATGCCGGCCTGCGCCAGCGTCGCCTGCACCGATTGCGCGATTTCCGGATAGGGGGAGGAGTTGAGCGTGTCGATACGGATCTCGAACCCGTCAGGATATCCGGCATCGGCCAGCAGCGCCTTGGCTTTCTCGACATCGAGCGTGAACGGCGTCTCGTCATAAGACGCCCAGAGCCCGGACGGCCAGGCCGCCTGATGCACCTGGAACTGCCCCTTGAGGAAGCTCTTGGCCATGCCCTCGTAATCCACGAGGTAGCGCAGGGCCTCAACGACTTTCGGGTTGCCGAGTATCTCGTGATCGGCGTTCGCCCCCATGTAGATCAGCGCGGCCTTCGGGTCCGCCTGCACCGCCAGCGCGTCATTGCCGGCGATTCCCTCGATCTGGTCGGGGGTCAGGTCGCGGGCCAGATCGACATCGCCCTTCTCCACCATCAGACGCTGGGCTGAGGGTTCGGGAACGTGGCGGATGATCACCCGCTTCATCGCCGGGGCGCCATGGCGATAATCGGGGTTCGCCTCCATCGAGACGATCTCGTTCGCCTTCCAGGATTTGAGCGTGAATGGCCCGGAACCCGCCGCGTTCGATTTCAGCCACGCATAGCCGAAGTCGCCATCGACCTCATGCGCCATGACTTCCTTCATGTCGACGACCGAAGCAACGCCGGCGGAAAGCGCGTTGAGAACCAGCGCGGGCGAGAATTCCTCAGTAATGGTGATCTTCACCTTGTCGCCATCGACGACGATCAGATCATCGACATTCTCCTCCGTCCAGCCGAACTGCGTGACGATGAAGGCCGGGGTCTTGTTCAGCTTCACCACGCGTTGCAGCGAAAAGGCCACGTCCTCCGCCGTCACCGGATTGCCGGACGAAAACGTCATGCCAGGCCGGATGGTGAAGGTGATCGATTTGCCCGCGTCGCCGATCTCCCAGCTTTCGGCGACGCCGCCAACCAGGGTTTTCAGGTCTTCGGGTTCGAACATCATCACCCGGTCATAAAGATTGGCGATGATCTCCCCGCCGGAAAATTCGAAAACCTCCGCCGGGTCGAGCGTGATGACGTCGCTGAAGTCCTTCGCCATCACGAAGGTGTCTTTCGGCGGGGCGGCCTCTGCGGGCATACCCACACCCAGCGCGGCGAACCCGGCGATCAGCCATGTCGCCGCATGCGCAAAGCAAATTTTCATGTTCTCTCCTTCCTGTCGAAGCCGCCGCTCCGCCCGGACGCGCGCCTTTATTTGAGGCGCGTCGCCGAATGACGGGGGCGAACATGGAGAGAGCGTCATGGATTCTGCACGACAAGTCCACAGTTTCCCGCACGCGCCCGTCTATTAGGCTTCACGGCGGCCTGCGCTGCGAATCTCCGCTGGCTCTCAAGGCGAAGTCTGCGAATTATGCTCATAAATCAGGCGGGAGCCGGCAATGGATCTGCAATCAAATGACCGCGCGCTTCGCGCCCGGGCGCGGGCGGTCATTCCCGGCGGGCTCTGGGGGCACATGAACGCCGCCAGCCTCCCCCCCGCCTATCCGTAGTTTTTCTCACACGGGCGCGGCAGCCGGGTCTGGAGCGCCGACGGCGCCGAATATATCGACTTCATGTGCAGCTACGGGCCAATCATTCTCGGTCATGACGACCCGGAAGTCGGCGAAGCGGTCGCGAAGGCCGGGGGCGGCGGCTCGATCCTCAACGGTCCGACCGACGTTCTGGTCGAGTTGGCGGAGCTGCTGGTGAAGACGATCCCCCACGCCGACTGGGCGATGTTTCAAAAGAACGGCGCCGATGCGACGACAACCTGCGTGACCATCGCGCGGGCCGCTGCGGGCAGGCGCAAGATCCTTGTCGCCAAGGGCGCCTATCACGGCGCGGTTCCCTGGTGTTCCCCTTCGCTGAACGGCGTGACGGCGGAGGACCGGGCGCATCTGATCCACTATGTCTATAATGATTGCGAAAGCCTCGCGCGCGCGGTCGGAGAAGCGGGCGACGATCTCGCCGCCATCCTCGTCTCCGCCTTCCGCCATGACGCGCGCAAGGATCAGGAAGAGCCGACCGCCGCCTTCGGGGCCGTCGTCTTGCCCGCGCCGTTCGGACCGATCACGCCCAGGATCTCCCCCTCCCCGACCTCGAAGGAAAGGTCGTTTACGGCGGTGACGCCGCCGAACCGGCGCGAAAGGTCTTCGATCGTCAGGAGCATGGTCATTCCCTCCCGCTCGATTTTCGCCAGGCCGCGAGTTTGCGCAGCCGCGCCGCCAACTCCGCGATGCCGCCCGGCAGAAACGCCATGACAAGGATCAGGCACACGCCGAAGATCACCCGCTGCAATTCGACATAGCCGCGCAGAAACTCGGGCAGGATAATGAAAATGAGCGTGCCAACGACCGGCCCGACCATCGTGTACATGCCGCCGACGACATTCATCACCACCAGGTTCAGCGACTGGATGATCGAAAACGACGTCGGGTCGATATAGCGGATGAAGAAGGCCGAAAGCGCGCCGGCGACGCCCGCCATGCCGCAGGATAGGGTGAAGATCGTCACCTTCACCCTGAGCACCGGCACCCCGGAACATTTCGCCAGCCGGCTTTCCTCGCGGATCGCGTCAATGCTGCGGCCGATTTCCGACATCAGGAGCCGCGCGTCGTAACCCTCACGCTCTGCCTCGATGATGTTGTCGATCACCTGAAGATCAGCGAGGCGGGTCGCATAGCGGTATCCGACCATGGCGATGGGCGGCACGCCTTCGGGATAGGTGTCCGGCCCGCAGATCGCGCGCGCATGCTCGGCGAGCATCCCCGAATAGCCGGGCAAACGGGCGATGTCAGTGTAACTCTGATGCCATATTCGCATGCGGTTTCAGCCTTCGTTTCCTCGCGGCCGGCATTGCGGCGAAGGTCCACCGGGGCGCTCGCCGCCCGCGTCGCGGATGTGGGTTTCACATAATGAAACGTTTTATATCGTGGCCGCCGATTCTCTCGAAAATCAAACGGCAAACACGGCCTGTCAGGAAAACCGGGCGCCCTTAGCTCGGGAAACGATGCCCTCATAGCGCGATCATCACTTCCCGGTGAATGCCGGTTTGCGCTTCTCGTTAAAGGCGTTGATGCCTTCCTGCCGGTCGGCGGTGTGCACAAGCTGGTTATAGGCGTCGATCTCGAAGAACATGCCGGAGCGCAGATCCATGTTGGCGCCGAGCAGCATCGCGCGTTTCGCCTGACGCACCGAAAGCGGCGCGTTTCGCGCGATGGCGCCGGCTGTCTCCAGCGCCTCCGGGATCAGGGCGTCCTGAGCGCAGATGCGGTTCACCACGCCCCAGTCCTTCGCCTCGGCGGCGCTGAACGGCTTGCCGGTGAGGATCACCTCGGCCGCGCGGCCATAGCCGATCCGGCGCTGAAGCGTCTGGGTGCCGCCGCCGCCCGGCATG
>JBBDTD010000280.1:0-3143 GCA_040904645.1 Paracoccaceae bacterium | reverse complement strand
CATGGAGATAGCTGAACGAGATCGGGCGCGCCGGTTTGCCGGTGATGCGGATCATGAAACCCGCGGCGGCGGCGGCGGTGTTGAGCGCGGCGAGCGGGCGCGGAACCGGAGTCTGGCCCGCGGCCTCCAGCGCGCCGAAAACGCCCCTCGCCCAGTGAATATCGGCGGAGAGCGCCTCCGTCAGCGGCTGGATCTCGATATGTTCAAGCACCATGTCGTCGGAGAGATCGGCGCGGAACGCGCCATCGACGAAAACCAGCCGCAGCGCGTCGACCCCTTCGAAGACCGCCGCGTCATCGTCCAGCGCCCCGGCCTTCGGCGCGCCATCGACCAGCAACGCCGGATCCGTGTAGCGCCAGTATTCATCGCGCCTGACCGGCCCGCCCATCTCCAGAAGACGGGCGCGCGCCGCGTCCCGCGCCGAAGCGGCCCATGCAGCGGAGGCGGGCGGCGCTTCGTGGCGGGCGATGAGGTTTTCAGCGACCGCCATCTTCGCGGCCGCCGTTTTTTCAACCGCAGATTTGTTAAGCGCCGCCATTACGCCACCTTCGCCAGGAGGTCTGCGTAGCCGTTCGTCTCCACCTCGATGGCGAGCTCGGGCCCGCCCGTCTCGATCATCCGCCCGTCGGCCATGACATGCACGAAATCGGGACGGATATGGTCCAGAAGCCGCTGATAATGCGTAATGACGAGGAAGGAGCGCCCTTCGTCGCGCAGCGCGTTCACGCCGTCAGCGACCAGCTTCATCGCATCGACGTCGAGCCCGGAATCGGTCTCGTCGAGGATGCACATCTTCGGTTCAAGCATCGCCATCTGCAGGATTTCATTGCGCTTTTTCTCACCGCCGGAGAAGCCGACATTGACCGGCCGCTTCAGCATCTCCGCATCGATCTGAAGGTCCTTCGCGCGGGCGCGCACCAGTTTCAGGAACTCGGCGGCGTTCAGTTCCGCCTCGCCGCGCGCCTTGCGCTGCGAGTTGATGGCGGTGCGCAGGAAAGTCATGTTGCCGACGCCCGGAATCTCCACCGGGTACTGGAACGCGAGGAAAAGCCCCGCCGCCGCGCGGTCCTCCGGCTCCATATCAAGGAGGTCGAGACCGGCCAGTTTCGCCGAACCTTCGGTCACTTGATAGCCGCCCCGTCCCGCCAGCACGTAGGAAAGCGTCGATTTTCCGGAGCCGTTCGGCCCCATGATCGCATGCACCTGACCGGCGCCGACGCTCAGATCGACGCCCTTGAGGATCATCTTGTCCTCCTCCGCGAGCTTCACATGCAGGTTCGAAATCTCAAGCATCAGTCCCTTCCCGGCGCGTTTCGCGCCTCATCCTCTGAACACCAGCGCCGCGCCCAGCGCGATCAGCGCGAACCCGGCCAGCGCGCCCCAACTGAGGCTTTCCTTCAGGAAGACCACCGAGAAGACGGCGAAAACCGTCAGGGTGATGACTTCCTGTATCGTTTTCAGTTGCGCCGCCGAATATACCTGATGGCCAATCCGGTTCGCCGGCACAGCCAGGCAATATTCGAAGAACGCGATGCCCCAGGCCGCCAGTATGACGATCCAGAGCGCGGTCCCCTTGAACTTCAGATGCCCGTACCACGCGAAGGTCATGAAGACATTCGACAGCGACAGGAGCACGATAGGCGTTACATAGGCGTTCATGCGACCGCCCCGATCATGCCGGCGCACTTGGCCATCAAGGCTTCAGTCCTGATCTCGGCGCGCGCCCGGGCCACTGACCCAGGCAAGCATGCACGCGCTCCACAACAGAAATAGAATCAGGCCGAGCGTGATCTCCAGCACCATGGCCTGCGCCGGGATAAGTCCCAGCGGCTTGGCGACCCAATCGACAAGCTCGTCAACCATCTGCGAGGCGATGAAGATCGCCGCGTGCGCGAAGATCAGCCAGCGCATCCGCCATGTCAGGCCGAGACGGCCGGAATGGCCGACCGTGATCCGCTGACGCGTCGTCGCCTTGGGCGGCGTCGCGGGCGGGCGTTCGGTTATCTCCGCGATCATCCCACCGATCCTTCCAGACTGATTGCGACAAGCTTCTGCGCCTCGACCGCGAATTCCATCGGCAGCTCCTGCAAGACTTCCTTGCAGAAACCGTTGACGACGAGCGCCACCGCCTCTTCCTCGCTCATGCCGCGCTGGCGGCAATAGAAAAGCTGATCGTCATCGACTTTCGATGTCGTCGCCTCGTGCTCAATGCGCGAGGAATTGTTGCGACATTCGATATACGGAACCGTATGCGCGCCGCAGCGGTCCCCGATCAGAAGGCTGTCGCACTGAGTGTAGTTGCGGCTCGCCTTCGCCTTCGGATGCATGGAGACGAGGCCACGATAGGTGTTCTGCGCCCGCCCAGCGCTGATCCCCTTGGAGACGATGCGCGAGCGCGTGTTCTTGCCCAGATGGATCATCTTGGTGCCGGTGTCGGCCTGCTGGGCGTTGTTGGCGATGGCGATCGAATAGAACTCGCCCTGACTTTCGTCGCCGCGCAGGATGCAGGACGGATATTTCCAGGTGACGGCCGAGCCGGTCTCGACCTGCGTCCACATCACCTTGGAACGGTCGCCCCGGCAATCGGCCCGCTTGGTGACAAAATTGTAGATGCCGCCGCGGCCTTCCTCATCGCCCGGATACCAGTTCTGAACGGTCGAGTATTTGATCTCCGCGTCTTCCAGCGCGACCAGTTCGACCACCGCCGCGTGAAGCTGCGCGACATCGCGCTTGGGCGCGGTGCAGCCCTCAAGGTAACTTACCTTGGCGCCCTTTTCGCAGATGATCAGCGTCCGCTCGAACTGACCGGTGTTCTCGGCGTTGATGCGGAAATACGTCGAAAGCTCCATCGGGCACTTCACTCCCCCTGGCACGTAAACGAAGGAACCATCCGAAAAGACAGCGGAATTCAGGGTTGCGTAGAAATTGTCAGTGGCGGGAACAACGGTGCCCAAATATTTCTTCACCAGATCGGGATGGTCGCGGATCGCTTCCGAAATCGGGCAGAAGATCACCCCGGCTTTCGCCAACTCGTCCTTGAAGGTGGTGCCGAGCGAGACGCTGTCGAACACCGCGTCCACCGCGACCTTACGCGCCGGCGCCGCCTCCGCGCCTTCGACCCCGGCCAAAAGAGCCTGCTCGCG
>JBBDTD010000279.1:0-3145 GCA_040904645.1 Paracoccaceae bacterium | reverse complement strand
TCGCTATGTCTGTGCTGGACGTATTTCTCTCCACCGTCGCGGCCGCCGCGCTGGGCTTCGCGCGAGGCGCGCTGGACGAGACGCTTTCACGCGTGCGCACGCGTGAGCTGTTCGGCGCGCCGCTTTTCGAGATGCAGATGGTGCAGGGGCATATCGCGGACATGGCGCTCGACGTCGACGCGGCCGCCCTCCTCGTTTACCGGGCCGCGTGGCTGAAGGATTCGGGTGCCCCCCGCATCAGCCGCGAAGCCGCGATGGCCAAGCTTTTCGCCACCGATCGCGCGCAGTCGGTCATCGACAAGGCGGTGCAGATCCATGGCGGCGACGGAGTGCGCAAGGGCGGGATCATCGAAAGCCTCTACCGGGAGATCCGCGCGCTTCGCATCTACGAAGGCGCCTCGGACGTGCAGAGAGTCATCATCGCGCGCCAGATTCTGGGGGCCTGACCATGTTGGGACCGACAGGACATATCGACAGCTTTGCGCGGGACAATCTGCCCCCCGGCGAACATCAGCCGGAATTTCTGCTCGGGCGCTACGATTACCCGCCCTACCTGAATGTCGGGGTCGAGCTGACCGACCGGATGGTCGAAAAGGGCTTCGGCGATCATACCGCGCTGATCGGCAATGGCAGGCGGCGCACCTACAAGGAGTTGACCGACTGGACCAACCGGCTCGCCCATGCGCTGGTCGAGGATTTCAAGCTGCGCCCGGGAGAGCGGGTTCTCATTCGCTCCGCCAACAACCCGGCGATGGTCGCCTGCTGGCTGGCCGCGACCAAGGCGGGCGCGGTGGTCATCAACACCATGCCGCTTCTGCGCGCCGGGGAGCTGACGCAGATCGTCGAGAAAGCCGAGGTGCGGCTCGCGCTCTGCGACACAAGGCTGATGGAGGAGATGGTGATCTGCGCCAAGGGTTCCCCCTTCCTGAAGACGGTGATCGGCTTCGACGGCACGGCCAATCACGACGCGGAACTGGACCGGCTGGCGCTGACCAAGCCGGTGCGCTTCGAAGCGGTGCGCACCGGGCGGGACGATGTGGCGCTTCTCGGCTTCACCTCCGGCACCACGGGCGCGCCAAAGGCGACGATGCATTTCCACCGCGACCTGCTGATCATCGCGGACGGCTACGCGAAAGAGGTTCTGGGGGTGACGCCGGACGATATCTTCGTCGGCTCGCCGCCGCTTGCGTTCACCTTCGGGTTGGGCGGGCTGGCGATCTTTCCCTTGCGCTTCGGCGCCGCGGCGACGCTGCTGGAAAGCGCGACGCCGCCCAATATGATCGAGATCATCGAAACCTATAAGGCGACGGTCTGTTTCACCGCGCCGACCGCCTATCGCGCCATGCTCGCCGCGGTGGAGGCGGGCGCCGATCTTTCCTCGCTTCGCGCCGCGGTTTCCGCCGGCGAGACTCTGCCCGCGCCGGTCTATGACGACTGGATCGCGAAAACCGGCAAGCCGATGCTGGACGGGATCGGCGCGACAGAGATGCTGCATATCTTCATCTCCAACCGCTTCGACGACCACCGGCCCGCCTGCACCGGAAAGCCGGTGAGCGGCTATGAGGCGAAGGTGGTGGATGAGGACATGAACGAGTTGCCGGACGGGCAGATCGGCAGGCTGGCGGTTCGCGGGCCGACGGGGTGCCGCTATCTCGCCGACGATCGGCAGGGGAGCTATGTGCGGGGCGGCTGGAACATCACCGGCGACAGTTTCAGCCGCGACGCAGACGGCTATTTCCACTTCGCCGCCCGCAATGACGACATGATCATTTCATCGGGCTACAACATCGCCGGCCCTGAAGTGGAGGCGGCGCTCCTCTCCCACCCGGCCGTCGCGGAATGCGCGGTGATCGGCGCACCGGACGAGGCGCGCGGCATGATCGTAGAAGCGCATGTGGTGCTGAAGGCGGACATGGAGGCCGGCGAAGCGGTGGCCCGCGCGCTCCAGGAGCACGTGAAAGCCGCCATAGCCCCTTACAAATATCCGCGCCGCGTGATCTTCATCGAGGCGTTGCCAAAGACCGAAACCGGCAAGATCCAGCGGTTCCGGTTGAAGAAAGCCTGAGGAGGACGGACATGATCTGCGTTTTCATTCAGCTGCGCTGCGAGCCGGGCAAGACCTATCAGGTCGCCGACGAAATCTATGACCGGGAGATCGTCTCCGAGCTTTATTCGACTTCAGGGGACTTCGACCTGCTGATGAAGCTCTACATTCCCGAAGAAGCCGATGTCGGCCGCTACATCAACGAAAAGCTGCTGACCATTCCCGGCATCTCGCGCTCCCTCACCACGCTGACATTCAAGGCGTTCTGAGAAACACGAAAACGATAAAACAACAGGAAGGACTGAATAATGAAACTCAAGACCAGATTGGCGGCCGCGCTTTCCCTTGTCGCGTTGGCGACCGCGGGGGCCGAAGCGGCGCCGCTCAAGATCGGCATGATCACCACGCTTTCCGGCGGCGGCGCCGGGCTCGGCATCGACTCGCGCGACGGGTTCATGCTGGCCGTGAAGCAGGCCGCCAACCCCGAGGTCGAGGTCGTCATCGAGGACGACCAGATGAAGCCCGATATCGCGGTGCAGATTTCCGACAAGATGATCCAGTCGGATTCCGTCGACCTGCTGACCGGCATCGTCTGGTCGAACCTGGCCATGGCGGTGGTGCCGGGCGCGGTCCGGCAAGGCAAGTTCTATGTCTCGACCAACGCCGGGCCTTCGGCGCTGGCCGGCAAGGGCTGTGACAAGAACTATTTCAACGCCGCCTATCAGAACGATAACCTGCATGAAGGCGCCGGCGCCTACGCAAAAACAGCGGGCTACAAGAGCACCTTCATCCTTGCGCCCAACTATCCGGCGGGGAAAGACAGTCTCACCGGCTTCAAACGCTTCTTCGAAGGCGAGCCTGTGGGCGAGATTTACACCCAGCTTGGCCAAAGCGACTATGCGGCCGAGATCGCGCAGATCCGCGCTTCGGGCGCGGATTCGGTGTTCTTCTTCCTGCCCGGCGGCATGGGCGTGGCGTTCCTGAAGCAATACGCGCAGTCGGGGCTCGATCTGCCGCTGATCGGCCCGGCCTTTTCCTTCGATCAGACCATCCTCGCAGCGGTCGGAGACGCGGCGCTTGGGGTAAAGAACACCGCTGAAT
>JBBDTD010000278.1:0-3152 GCA_040904645.1 Paracoccaceae bacterium | reverse complement strand
GAAGCGGTCGTCAAGGTCGATAAGCCGCCCGCCGACGCCCCGGCGCAGCGCCGCCCATGCGCGCTCTCCCTGCGGCGCGAAAACCCCCAGCCCGTCCATGCCGCCGCGCAGAATGATGACGACAAGCCGCTTGTCCCCGGGCGCCGCCGCGAGACGCAGCGGCGTGATCAGCGGCGACGCGGCGGCGGAGCAGCCCAGCGCCAGCCCGGCCTGCAGGAACGCGCGGCGGTCAATGGATTTCATGGCGCCCTCTCAACGGCGGTTGAATTCGGGGGAGGCGAGGACCAGCGCGATCCCCTCCCAGCGCTCGGCGGCGTTTGTCGCGGCGAAGCGCGTCTCCCGCCCCGCGATTCCCCCCAGCGCGGTGGAAAGAAATTCGCGCGGATCGCGCCGCGCCGCCACCGCCCGGCCGAGCCGAGACGCCCAGTCGATCCGCGCCGCCAGCCCCTGCGGGGTGATCCACGAAGCCGCATCCTCCGGCCAGCCTTGCGGCCCGGGCGGGTTCATCGGCGCTTGCCCCATGCGCTGAAGGGGGCGCATCAGGCCCGGGAACCCTTCTTTCGCGTCGCGGAGCGCAGCGATTTCATCGGGCTGCGGGCCTGATGCGCGCAGCGCCGCGACGGTGAAATCGAAGGGCTGGCGCACCTTTTCGCCAAAGCGCGCCCAGCTTTCTTCATGCGCCAGCATCGCGGCGTAAACCATTGAAAGATCGCCGTCACTGTCCTTGAACGCCAACTCCATATGCGAAACCAGCGCCGCCGAAGGCTCATCGGCCACGAAATGCGTCGCGAGTTTGCGCGCGATATGGCGCGCCGTCGCCGGATGCGCCGCCAGATCGTCGAGCGCAGCGTAGATATCCGCCAGCCGCGCCGCGCCGCCGCCATAGCTTTCGCCCAGCACCTGCTCCGCGCCCGGCTCCGCCTGACCGGGGCGGAAGGTCGTCAGCCCGGAGTTCCTGTCGACGCCGATCCCGGTCAGCAGTTCCGCGAACTGGCGCACATCGTCCTGATCGTAAGCCGCGCCGACACCAAGCGTATGAAGCTCGATAACCTCGCGTGCGAGGTTCTCGTTCAGCCCGCGCCCGCGTCGCCGTCCGGCGGCGGAGGCGGGGCCCATCGCGCGATCCTGATCTAGGTAGTGCAGCATCGCAGGGTGGGTCGCCGCCGCCCGCAAGAGCCGCCGAAACGGCCCGGCGAGATAGGGCCGGATTGCGTCCGCCTCATAACGCCCCGCAACAACCTTGCCGATCAATCCCTTGCCGGAAAGCGAAAAATGGTCAGACCAGAACCAGGCCAGCCGCTCGAAAAAGCCGTGCGGGGAGATGACGGAGGCCATCGTCCGCGCCCGGATATCCGCCTGATGCCGCGCCTTGATCCGCTTGCGGACCGCCTCCATCTTCGGGCGGTTGGCGTTGTTTTTATTGGCTTTGCGCAGCGTCTCGAACCGCCGGAACTGGGCGATCCGCTCATCGAGGCTCGGCCCGCCGATTGCATCGAACGCCGCCCCCGGCGCCAGCGACGCCATCAGCGCCCCCGCATTCGCCGGACCGTCCTCGCCCGGCCGGAAGCCGTAACCGAACCGAACCGCCGCAATCTCCGCCCGTGACGCCGCCACCTGATCGTCTCCCTGCGTTCGCCATCTTCATACGCCGGAGGCTCGCCGCTCCGGCGCGGAAACTCAGCCTATTCGCTTCACTGCGGAATGAACATCGCGGGGGAGCTGAAAACCAAGCGCCGGACCCGGGCGCTCAGCGGATCCGGCTTTCCAGCGCGAGGGCGTCGTCCCGGGGTCACTGGTCGAAGAGGGATCATATCGCCTCAATCGCCGTGATCCGCGATGCTCCCGCGCGGTTGCGGGCGCATCGGGCCCCAACTTGACCCGCCTGCGTGACACGAATCGACCTTCGTGCGATTTCAGCTTATTATACTTGATCCGCCCGGGCGAACGACTACCGCTGCGGGTCACGATTAACGCGCAGGCGCCGCGAGCCGCCTGAACGTCTGGCGCCAGACGTTCAGGCGATGAGAAAGAAGGCCGTCAGAATTGGACGTTGAAAGCATCACCAGACCGCATGACTTCCAGGACGATATCGATGCAATCGGCCGCAACACGCAGATTCCGGCGCTTCTTGAATCCGTGCTGCTGGCGACCGGCATGGGCTTCGCGGCCGTCGCGCGCGTCACCGAATCGCGCTGGATTACTTGCCGCGCGCTCGACAATATCTCCTTTGGTCTCGGGCCAGGCGACGAGTTGGAGGTGGAAACCACACTTTGCCACGTTGTCCGCCTGTCCGGTGATGAGATCGTCATCGACGACGCTGCGACCGACCCTGTCTACGCCGCGCACCCCACCCCCGCCCGATACGGCTTTCGCAGCTTCATATCGGTGCCGATCAGGCGCGCCGACGGAAGCCTTTTCGGCACGCTCTGCGCTCTCGATCCGGCTCCGCGGCGCCTCAGCGACCTTCGCGTCCTCAGCATGTTTCGGCTGTTCGCGAAACTGATCGGCGAAAGCCTCGAATCCGACGAAAAACTGCGCCTGAGCGAAAACGCGGTCGATCACGAACGGCATCTCGCGGATGCGCAGGAGCGGTTCATCGCCATCCTCGCGCATGATCTGCGCAATCCGATCAGCGTCCTCACCTCCGGGTTTCGGGTGATGGAGCGCAGCGGCCTCAACTCCGAAACCGGCCAGATCGTCACCCTGATGAAGGGTTCGGTCGCCCGCATGGCGACGCTGATCGAGGATTTGCTGGAGCACGCGCGCTCCCGGCTCGGCGACGGGATCGTCATCCAGCCCAAACCGAACGACCGCCTCCACGGGCTGATGGGGCAGATCGTGGCGGAGCTTAACGCGGTGTCGTGCGACAAGCAGGTCGTGGCGGAGGTGGATCTGCCGCCGGTGATCAGATGCGACAGCGCGCGCATCGCGCAACTTCTTTCCAACCTCCTCGGCAACGCCGTCACCCACGGCTCACCCGGCGCGCCGATCACGCTCCGCGCGAAGATGCGGGGCTCGACCCTGACGATTTCGGTCGCGAACAGCGGTCCGCCGATCCCGGCCGGGCAGATCCCGATGCTGTTCCAACCATTCAAGCAGGGCGCCGGCGCCGGCGGGCAGCGGGGCCTCGGCCTTGGCCTCTATATCGCGTC
>JBBDTD010000277.1:0-3154 GCA_040904645.1 Paracoccaceae bacterium | reverse complement strand
GGGTCCGCCCCGCGGCGGCAGGGCCTTGAGGAGGTCAGACCGTGAAGCTGAACGACCGGATCATCGGCATTCTGGCGATTCTGGGTGGCGTGCTGATCTATGTCGGCACGCTCGATCTTCGTGAAGTGCCGGGCCAGGCCATCGGATCGGCGTTCTTTCCGCAGATCGTCGCCGGAATCTTCGTTCTGACCGGGGCGGCGCTGACCGTCACCGCTGTCTCCTCCCCTCTCATGCGGTTGCCGTCATGGATGTGGGGCAAGGGCGCGGTATCCGCGGCCGGCGTCGTGGCGGCGGTGCTCCTGTGGCTCGCGGCGGTGGAGGGGCTCGGCTTCCTTTTGACGACCTGGCTGATGATCTCCGGTCTCGCCATCCTGCTCGGCGGGCGGATCTGGACCGCCGGCGCGGCGGCGGCGGCGGCCACAGTCATCTTCCATCTGATTTTCGTCGAACTGCTGCGGGTGCCCCTGCCCCGCGGCGTGCTTGAGGCGCTGCTGCCATGAGCGTCTTTCTCGAAGCGTTCTCGCTCGTCCTTGGCTGGGAGGTCCTCGCCACCGTTCTGGCGGCCAGCGCGCTCGGCATCGTCATCGGCGCCATTCCCGGGCTGACGGCGGTGATGGGCGTCGCGCTCCTGATCCCGATCACCTTCTTCATGGACCCGATCCCGGCCATCGCCGCGATCGCCGCGCTCGCCGCGGCCGCGATCTTCGCCGGCGACATTCCGGGCGCGCTGATGCGCATTCCCGGCACGCCGGCCTCGGCGGCCTATGTCGATGACGCCTACGCCCTGACTCTCGCGGGCAAGCCGGAGCGCGGCCTCGGCCTTTCGCTTGTCGCGGCGTGTTTCGGCGGCGTCACCGGCGTCATCCTGCTCATGGTGGCGGCGCCGCTTCTTGCCCGCTTCGCGACGAATTTTTCGTCGGTGGAGTATTTCTGGCTGGCGTTGCTCGGCCTCAGCTGCGCAGCCATCGTCTCTCGCGGATCGCCGCTCAAAGGGTTGCTTTCGCTGCTCTTCGGGCTCTGGGTGGCGATGATCGGCCTTGACGAAGTCGCAGGGCAGGCCCGCTACACCTTTGGCTCGATGGAGCTGATGGGCGGCGTCAGTTTCATCCCCGCGATGATCGGCATGTTCGCGCTGGCGGAAATCGTCCGCAACGCCGGGTGCCCGCGCCCGCAGGTGAAACTGCCCAGGATCGGGCCGATCTTCGCCGGGCTCGGGCCCGTCATGAAGCGCCGGCGGGTCAATCTCCTGCGCGGCGGGCTGACCGGCTCCCTGATCGGCGCCCTCCCCGGCGCTGGCGCGGATATCGCCGCCTGGGTCGCCTACGCCGTCGCCAAGCGCCGCTCGGCGGAGCCGGAAAAATTCGGGACCGGCCATGACGAAGGCATCATCGAGGCGGGCGCCGCCAATAACGGCGCGCTTTCGGCCGCATGGGTGCCGACGCTGGTTTTCGGCATTCCGGGCGACAGCATCACCGCGATGGTGATCGGCGTGCTCTACCTGAAAGGGCTGGAGCCGGGGCCGATCATCTTCGTCAAGACGCCCGAACTGGTCTACGCGATCTTCATCGCGTTCCTGATCGCGAACCTCCTGTTGATCCCGCTCGGCTGGGCGGTGATCCGGTTCTCACGCCATCTCTTGCGGATACCGCAGTCCTATTTCCTGCCGATCGTGCTCGCTTCCTGCATTATCGGCAGCTTCGCGATCAACAACACGGCGTTCGGGGTCGGAATCATGCTGGTGTTCGGCCTTGTCGGCTGGCTCTTTGAAGAGAATGACATACCCGTCGCGCCGGCTATCCTCGGCATCGTTCTGGGCGGGATGGTGGAGTTCAACTTCGTCACTTCGATGCTGAAATCCCATGGCGACCCGACGATCCTGCTTTCGCGGCCGGTGGCGGGTTTGCTGGCCTTTGCGGTTGTGGCGCTCTGGGCGGCGCCCATCATCAAATGGTTGCGCCGCGGCTCCGGGAGCGCCGAAACGATTGACGACGCATAGAAAACAGGCGCCCTGTCCGGGCGATCAGGCGACGCAACTTTCACGACGAGGGATCAAATGGGTGAACAGCAAAGGATCGCATTCGCGATTGGCGACGTGGGCGGCATCAGCCCCGAACTTTCGGCGCGCGTTCTCGCGGACGAACTCGCCAACCTGAACGACCTGATCGTTTTCGGCGACCGGCGGGTTCTGGACCTCGGGGCGAAACAGGCGGGAATCGAGATCGACATCCCCACCTTCGCGGCGGCGGATGCGCCGGCGGAGGCGCCGGCGGGATCGTTCTTCATCGACCTCGCCAATTGCGACCCGGCGACGGCGCCGCTGGGGCGTTCCAGCGCCGAAGGCGGGCGCGCGGCGCTTGAGAATTTTCGCGCCGCTCTGCTGACGGCGAATGCCGGGATCGCCAGCGCAGTGTTCTTCACGCCCTTCAACAAGCACGCCATGCGCCTCGCCAACGGCGCCTATGTCGATGAGATCGGCTTCATCAACCAGACGATCGGGGCCGAGCGAAGCGGACGGGAATTCAACGTCCTCGACGAGGTCTGGAACGCCCGCGTCACCTCACATATTCCGCTGAGGGAGGTGGCCGATGCGCTCACCGAAGACCGGATCTTCGAAAGCCTGAAACTGACGGCCGAGGTGATGAAGGGGTCCGGCTTCCCGCATCCGCGCATCGGTGTCGCGGCGCTCAACCCCCATGCCGGCGACGGCCGCAATTTCGGCGTCGAGGATGAGGATATCCTCGCCCCCGCGATCAAACGCGCGCAGGAGGCGCAGATCGCCGCAACCGGGCCAGTGCCTTCGGATACGGTCTTTGTTCGCGCGGTCAAGGGCGAGTTCGACGCCGTGTTGACCATGTATCACGACCAGGGACAGATCGCGATGAAGCTGCTGGGTTTTGACCGCGGCGTCACGCTGATCGCCGGCTACCCTTTCCCGATCGTCACGCCGGCCCATGGCACCGCCTATGACATCGCCGGCCAAGGCGACGCCAACACCGGCGCGACCTTCAAGGCGGTGGAGTTGGGCCGCAAGCTCGCTTCCCCCCGGCGCGACGCGCGCGAAAGCCTGACGGAGGTGCTGGCAAGGCTTCGCTGACCGCGCCCGGATCGTGAAAACCTCTGCGACCCCCCTTACCGGCGCGGGGTCGCGGCGGCC
>JBBDTD010000276.1:0-3161 GCA_040904645.1 Paracoccaceae bacterium | reverse complement strand
CCCCACCGAAGAGGCGCAGGCGGATCTTGTCGCCCGCGATCCCCATGCGCCGAAATCGCTTCGCCAGGCGGCGCGAGAAAAGCTTCGCGCCCTTGCGCAGGGCGCGTTGACGGCCGCGAAATCCGCGCTTGAGCCCAGGAACGAGGCCCTGGCGGCGCCTGCAGGAGAGGTGATCCGCTCGACCGTCTTCGCCGAAATCGCAGCAGAATACGAAACGATGTTCGCCGCCGCACGCCCGCACGCCGAGCGCGCCGGGGAAATCGCCTGGGTCCGATCACGCATTCTGCGCGGCCGGAGCGCTTATGAGGCGGCTTCGCGGGCCACCGGCGCGCCCTGGGTGCTGATCGGCCTCATCCATGGGCTGGAGGCCAGTTTCGATTTCTCGCGCCATCTCCATAACGGCGATCCGCTGACGGCGCGCACGCGGCACGCGCCCGCAGGCCGCCCCGCCGCCGGCGAGCCGCCCTTCACCTGGGAGTTCAGCGCCGCCGACGCGCTTCGCGGCCACGGGCTGCACGAAATCCGGGACTGGTCGCTCGCGCGGGCGCTGTTCGAGTTGGAGCGGTTCAACGGTTTCGGCTATCGGCACCGGCGCGCGCCAAGCCCCTATCTCTGGAGCTTTTCCGACCGGTACCGCGCGGGGAAATTCGTCCGCGACGGCGTCTTCGATCCTGACGCCGTATCCGCGCAGGCTGGCGCGGCGACGGTGCTGAAGACGATGATCGCCGCCGGCGACGTCACTGCGCCTCATCTGGCCGTCAGAAGCGCCGCGGCGACGCGGCGCGTCAGTCGCCCGTTGAACGGTTCTGCCGGAAAAGTCGCGCGAGTGTGAAACTGGTGCGCGGCATGTAGCGATGCCGCGTCCGCCCCGACGGCGCCGCGCGCCGCGTCATCCGCCAGAGGCCGAATCCGATCAACACGATATGGGCGGCGGCGACATAGACGAAAAGCGCGTTGGGCCCGTAAACCTCGATCAGCTCGGCGGCGGTCAGGGGGGAGACGATGGCCCCGACCGCATAAAAGAACATCAGCCCAGCGTTCAGCTCCACGATCTCCCCCGGCGCGGCGTGATCGTTGGCGTGCGCGACGGCGATCGAATAAAGTGGAAACGCCGCCGCGCCGAACAGAAATGACGACGCATAGATCGCCCCATGCCCCGCCGCCCCCACACCCGAAGCGATGCCGATGCAGACAAAACCCGCCATCGCGGAGACGACGATCAGCACCGTCCGCCGGTCGAACCGGTCTGAAATCCATCCCATCGGCCATTGCGCCAGCGCGCCGCCAGCGACCCCGGCGGCCATGAACCCCGCCACCTCGGCGGCGTTGAGCCCGTTTTTCAGCGCATAGACCGGCCCGACCATGCGGAAGCCGGAATTCGTCATCCCGACAATGATCACGCTGATCGCCGCGAGCGGCGAGACGAGAAGGGTGCGCAGCGGCCGCAGCCGCAGCACGCCCTCCGACACCGGCGCGACCGCGCGCGTGAGCGTCAGCGGAATGAGACAGAGGCAGCAGAAAGCCGCGATGATGTTATAGGCGACATAGGAGGCGGGATCGACCAGCGCGACCAGCCCTTGCGCGGCGACGGAGGCGGTCATGTCGACGACGCGATAAACGCTGACCACGCGCCCCCGGCTTTCATTGGTGACCTTGGCCTGAAGCCACGCCTCGACAATCGTATAGGCGCCGGCGACCGCGCAGCCGGTTCCTACCCGCAGGACAGCCCAGGCGACCGGGTCTCGAATCACTGGGTGCATCAGCGCCGCGATGGCGCCGATCGCAGCCATGGCCGAAAACGCGCGGGCGTGGCCGACTGTGCCGAGCAGGATCGGCGTCAGCCAGCAGCCGATAAAGAAACCGGCGAAATGCGCCGAGCCCAGCAAGCCGATCTGACCTGTCGTAAACCCGGCCGCCGCCCCCGCCAGCGCATCGAGCGGGCCGAGAGACCCCGATCCGAGTTGCACGAAGGTGATTGAGAGGAAAAGCGCTGCGAAGGAGACGAGAGTGCGCATGACGACCCTTCTGACGTGATCATTCTGGCGCGATGTTTCCGAGCTGAATGGCGCCGCCCGAATCTTCTCCACCGATCGGCGGCCAGTTTCAATATCTCCTCCTCCTTGGTCGCCGTCGCCGCGAGGCGTGGCGCCCCGTCGCCTTGCGGCCAGCGGCCCGCGCCGGTTAGATCGCGCCGTCGGGGAGGACGCATGGCCGAGATCAGAGACAAATCAAAGACAGTGAAGCCACTTCGGGCGCTCGCGCCGTTTCTTGCGCCTTACCGCTGGACCGTCATCGCCGCCTTCGCCGCGCTGGTCTCCACCGCGGCGCTCAGCCTGATCCTGCCGCTCGCCGTGCGCCGGGTGATCGACGGGTTCTCGGAAGAGAGCGCGGCGCTGATGGACGAATATTTCGCCGCCGCCATCGCCATCGCCGCCCTGCTCGCGGTCGCGACCGCGCTCAGGTTCTGGCTGGTCACGAAGCTGGGCGAGCGCGTGATCGCGGACATCCGCCGCGCGGTCTATGACCATGTCATCGGCATGAGCCCGGGTTTCTATGAGCGGACCATGACGGGGGAGGTCATCTCCCGCCTCACGACCGACACCACGCTTCTGCTTTCGGTGATCTCGTCCTCCGTCTCCATCGCGCTCCGCAACGCGCTGATGTTTGTCGGCGGCATGGGGCTGATGGTCTGGACATCGCCGAAGCTGGCGGGGTTCACGCTTCTGATCGTGCCTTTGGTCATCGCGCCCATTCTTGTCCTTGGCCGCCGGGTTCGCCGGCTCAGCCGTCAGAGCCAGGATCGCATCGCCGAAAGCGCGGCGCAGGCGTCGGAGACCTTGCTGGCGGCGCAGACGGTGCAGTCCTTCACCGCTGAGGACGCAAGCCGCGCCCGGTTCGGCGTGTTGACCGAAGGCGCCTTCGACGCCGCGCGCCGGCGCGTGGCGGTGCGGGCGTGGATGACGGCGATCGTGATCTTCCTTGTGTTCACCGGCATCGTCGGCGTGCTCTGGATCGGCGCGCGGGACGTGCGCACCGATGTCATGAGCCCGGGCGAGCTGGCGCAGTTCCTGATCTATGCGGTGCTCGTCTCCGGCGCGGTCGCCGCGCTTTCGGAAATCTGGGGCGAGTTGCAGCGCGCCGCCGGCGCGACCGAGCGCCTG
>JBBDTD010000275.1:7807-19253 GCA_040904645.1 Paracoccaceae bacterium | reverse complement strand
GCCGACGCCGCAATTGAAGGTCTTCAGCATTTCTTCCGCGCCGATCCCGGCCTCGGCCATCAGCCAGCGGAACACCGGCGGTAGCGGCCATGAACCAAGATCAACCTCCGCGCCGATCCCCTTGGGCAGCACGCGGGGCAGGTTCTCCGTCAGCCCGCCGCCGGTGATGTGAGCGAGCGCGGCGGCGCCGGCGCGGATCGCCGCGAGCGCGCCCGGCACATAGATGCGCGTCGGGGTCAGGAATGCGGCGCCCAGCGGGCCTTCGGCGAAGGGCGCGGGCGCGTCCCAGCCGAGGCCGGCCCGCTCCACCACCTTGCGGACCAGCGAGAAGCCGTTGGAGTGAACGCCGGAGGCCGGCAAGCCGATCAGCACGTCGCCTGGAGCCATTTCGCGGGGCAGGGCGGCGCCCCGCTCCATCGCGCCGACGGAAAAGCCCGCGAGGTCGAAATCGCCTTTGGCGTAAAGGCCAGGCATTTCGGCGGTCTCGCCGCCGATCAGCGCGCAGCCGGCCATTCCGCAGCCTGTGGCTATGCCGTTCACGATCGCTGCGCCTTCATTGACGTCGAGCGCGCCGGTGGCGAAATAATCCAGAAAGAAAAGCGGTTCCGCACCCTGACAAACGAGGTCGTTGACGCACATCGCCACGAGGTCGATGCCGACCGTGTCGAGGATGCCCGTCTCGATCGCCAGCTTCAGCTTTGTGCCGACGCCATCGGTCGCGGCGACAAGAATCGGGTCCTTGTAGCCGGCCCCCTTCAGGTCGAACATGGCGCCGAAGCCGCCGAGCCCGTCCATGACGCCGGGCCGTTTCGTTGCAGCCGCGGCGGGTTTGATCGCCTCGACCAGCGCTGCGCCCGCGTCGATATCGACGCCAGCGTCCTTGTAGGTGAGGCTATTGGGGCGTTTCACGGTTTCGACTCCCGTCCCGGTTTCCGGCCGAGGGCCTATCATGGGCGGGGAAGGGCGGAAAACCACTTTCTTCGCAGCGCGCGCCCATGCCGCGCGGAAACGCTGAGGCCGAGAAGGCTGGCGCGGGCTTCGGGGATCGGCTACGGTTTCGCCAAGTTGCGCGAAAAGCGCTGCGGTGAGGGACGTGAGGGAGCAGGCTGATGCGATTTCAGCTACGGGGCGCGATGCGCCTCGCCGCGCTGGTGGCGGCTGCGGCGACGGTTTCGGCGTGCGGTTTGCCGCGATCCGGTCCGTATTACGAGGATCTGCGCTATAGTCAGGAGCGCGATGACGGCGTCGATCCTGGCTTTGATCTGATCCGCGTGACGCCGCAGGTGGTTTCGGCGGTGAATGTTGCTGAGCCGCTCGGCTTTTCGCTCGACCTGATCAACGCGCAGCCTGAACGCACCGCCGTTCTCGGTGTCGGCGACGTCGTGCAGGTCACGGTCTGGGAACGGGGCGAAAACGGCCTCTATTCCCCGATTGGCGGCGCGACCGAACTCGCGACGGAGATCGAGGAAAGCGGCAATATCTATATCCCCTATCTCGGCAATGTCAGCGCCGCCGGCCGCACCGCGGACGGTCTGCGCCGGCATATTCAGGCGCTCTTGTCGGACAAGACGCTCGACCCGCAGGTCGAAGTGCGCCGCCGGACGGGCGATTCGAAATCCATCACCATCACTGGCAGCGCCGGAATCGCGGGCGTGGTGCCGATCGAACGCACGACGAGGAGCCTTCTGAGCCTGCTGGCCAAGACCGGCTTCGCGGTGCCCGACCCCGAAGTCATCCGCGTCACGGTGCGGCGCGGTCAGGTCGAAGGCTCGATATGGATGCGCGATCTGTTCGAGAACCCCCAGTATGACGTTCCGGTGCGCGCCGGCGATGTGATCTTCCTCAACAACGATCTGAGATATTTCCGCACGCTCGGCGCCATCGGGCAGGGGCGCATCCGCTTCCCGACGCGGGATGTCTCTGTCCTGGACGCCATCGCGCTGGTTGGCGGTTTGCAGACCACCGCGTCCGACCCGTCGGGTGTCTTCATCTTCCGGGTGGAGCCGCCCGAGGTCGCGACGCGTATCTCCGAGAAGGCCGACGTCGATCAGCCAAGCAACATCGCTTACCTGATCGACCTGACCGAAGGCTCGGGCATGTTCCTGGCCGATCAGATGATGATGCGCGAGGATGATATTCTCTACATCACCGACGCGCCCTTCACCCGGTTCCAGAAGGTCGCGGGGTCCGTCGCTGCGCTGGTCGGCTTCGCGGGCGCTACGTCCTCCGTGGCCTCCGTTGTGCCCTGAGGGGACCAAAGGCGCCTGGGGGTCTGGTCGCTTGCATTCTTGCGACAACCTGAACTTCGCCGCGCTCTTCGCGGGGCGGATGGCGCGGCGCGGCCTCTGTAGCGCGGACGTTGCGGGCATTCGGGGGGCGGCGTGGCTCTCCGGGGCGCCGCTTGCGATCATCGCGGACGGGGTTTCTTCGCTCCGTCGTCCGCAGCGCGGGCGCGCCTGTTCTCAGCCTGATCTTCGACGACCTCGGCGTGTGTCTATCGCGACGCCGGGCGTGCTTCGCGACTGAAGGCGCTGATCGCGGCGGGCGAAGAGGATCTGGACCGGGCGCGCGCCGGAATCGCCGCGCTGCACGCCCAAAAGTCCCCGAAATGCAATGACGCGCCCGATCTCGCGGCGCCGCCGCGCAAGTGGCGGAAGACGTCTCGATCCGCCTCGGCGCGCACCGCCGCCGACCTCTTGCGCGCCATCCGCGCTGCGGCGCCCGCCGCCTGAATACTCTACAAGCCGCACCCGGACGTGGAGGCGGGACTGCGCGCCAGCCGCGCGGCCGTCAGGCGGCGGCGCGCGCGGGCAGGGGGCGCCAGACGCTCAGCAGATCGGGGCCGAGCATTTCATGGGCGACCGGCGCGAAGCGCGGCGCGTCTGAAAGCGCGTGAAGCGAGAGCAAGCCGAGCGCCGGCGCGCCCTCCGCCCCGATCGCGGCGCCGGCGGTGACCCAGACCAGTTCATCCACCAACCCGGCCTTCAAAAGCGCTGCACCCAGCCGCCCGCCGCCTTCGCAAAGCACGCGCGTGAGGCCGCGCTGGCCCAACACCTGCATCATGTCGACAAGATCGAGCCGCCCATCCGCGTCGGGCTTCACCGCCAGCGCTTCGCCCCAACCGGCGGCGCAGGTTGCGCCTTCGAGATGCAGCCGCCAGGCGGGCGCAGGGGAGGGGGAGGCCAGCTTCAGCGTTATCGGCAAGGAAAGATCGGCGTCGATCACCAGCCGGTGCGGAGCGCGGCCTTCCAGCCCCTGCAGCCGCACATCCAGCGCCGGGTCATCGGCGCGCGCCGTCGCTCCGCCGACCAGAACCGCATCATGGCGCGCGCGCATCAGATGGGCGCGGGCGCGGGCGGCGGGGCCGCTGATCCAGCGACTCTCACCGCTCTCGGTCGCGATCCGCCCGTCGAGCGTGGCGGCGAGTTTCAGCGTCAGCATCGGCCGCCCGTCAGTCTGGCGCATCAGGAAGCCGGCGTTGAGCGCCGCCGCCTCTTCGCGCATCAACCCGGTTTCCACGATCACGCCCGCCGCCCGGAGCCGGGCCAGCCCGCGCCCGGAGACGCGCGGGTCGGGGTCCTCCATCGGCGTCACGGCCCGCGCGATTCCGGCGCCGATCAGCGCATCGGCGCAGGGCGGAGTGCGGCCGTGATGGGCGCAAGGCTCAAGCGAGATATAGGCGTCGGCGCCTCTCGCGGCGGCGCCGGCGGCCGCCAGCGCCATGGTCTCCGCATGGGGCCGCCCGCCGGGCTGGGTCCAGCCGCGGCCGAGCAGCCGCCCGTTCCTGACGATCACGCAGCCGACCGCCGGGTTAGGCCAGACCCGGCCGAGGCCACGCCGTGCGAGGGCGAGCGCCGCCGTCATCCAGCGGCGGTCCTCCTCGGCGGATCCGGGCATGTCAGGGCTCTTTCGCGGTTGTCGGCCGCAACTCGGCGACGAAATCCTCGAAATCGTCGGCCTCCTGGAAATTCTTGTAGACGCTGGCGAAGCGCACATAGGCGACCGTGTCGATCCGCGCCAGGCTCTCCATCACGATCTCGCCGATGGCTTCCGAGCGCACATCGCTTTCGCCGAGGCTTTCGAGCCGCCGCACGATTCCGGAGATCATCTGGTCGATGCGCTCCTGCTCGATCGCGCGCTTTTGCAGCGCGATGCGGATGGAGCGCGCCAGCTTGTCACGGTCGAAATCCTCGCGCCGGCCGTTCTTTTTCAGGACTGTCAGGTCACGCAGCTGGACGCGCTCATATGTTGTGAAACGGCCGCCGCATGCGGGGCACAGGCGGCGACGGCGAATCGCGACCTGATCCTCCGCAGGGCGGCTGTCCTTGACCTGTGTTTCGGTGTCGCCGCAGAATGGACAGCGCATCTTGATACCCCCGTTTCGCTATTGGGCGCCACTATATGCGCGCCGCGAGGGGAAGGGTAGAGGCGTCGGGCCGGCCCCAGATATTGGGCGTCGGGGGCGATGGCATGGCCATAAGGGAGCCGGCGAGCCCCGTAGGGATGGCGTTCTCGGCGCCACGCCGCGCGCATTCCGCGACAAGTCAGATCAAAGGACCAGCCTGAAGGCGGAGAGACAAATTCGGAGGGTGGTCGGCGCGGAGGGATCGGCGGCGACTGCGTGTCTATCTGGCGGCGCCATTTGCGCGGCCCCGCCGGGACTGCGCAAATGGCGTCACAGAGGCTGGGGGCGCAGCCCGGTCAGAGACCTTCGTAAATCGGGAAACGCGCCGTGAGCGCGGCGACCTTGGTTTTCACCGCCGCCTCCACCGCGCCATTGCCTTCTTCGCCATTCTTGGCGAGTCCGTCGACCACCTCGGTGATCATGCCGGCTACGGCGCGGAACTCCGCCACGCCGAAGCCGCGCGTGGTGCCGGCGGGGGAGCCGAGCCGCACGCCGGAGGTCACCATCGGTTTTTCGGGGTCGAACGGGATGCCGTTCTTATTGCAGGTTATGCGCGCGCGGCCGAGCGCCTTTTCCGTCGCGGCGCCGGTCACGCCCTTGGGGCGAAGGTCGACCAGCATGAGATGGGTGTCGGTGCCGCCGGTGACGATATCGAGCCCGCCCTTGATGAGCTGATCCGCCATCGCCTGCGCGTTTGCGACCACCGCCGCCTGATAGGCGCGAAATTCGGGGCGAAGGGCTTCGCCGAACGCCACCGCCTTGGCCGCGATGACATGCATCAGCGGCCCGCCCTGAAGCCCCGGAAAGATCGCGGAATTGAACTTCTTCGCCAGCGCCGCGTCATTTGTCAGGATCATGCCGCCGCGTGGGCCGCGCAGCGTCTTGTGCGTGGTCGTCGTCGCGACATGCGCGTGGTCGAGCGGATTGGGATGAACGCCCGCCGCCACGAGGCCGGCGAAATGCGCCATGTCGACAAGCAGATAGGCGCCGACGCTGTCTGCCACTTCGCGAAAGCGCTTGAAATCGATCTGGCGCGGGATGGCGGAGCCGCCGGCGATGATGACCTTCGGGCGATGTTCCTCGGCTTTCGCGGCGAGGTCGTCATAGTCGAGGCGGCTGTCCTGCCGGCGCACGCCATAGCTGACGACGTTGAACCATTTGCCTGACTGGTTGACCTTCGCGCCATGGGTCAGATGGCCGCCGGCCGAAAGATCCATGCCCATGAAGGTGTCGCCCGGCTGCATCAGCGACATGAACACCGCCTGATTGGCCTGGCTTCCGGAATTGGGCTGAACATTGGCGAATTCGCAGCCGAAGAGCTGCTTCGCGCGCGCGATCGCCAGTTCCTCCATCACGTCGACATGCTGGCAGCCGCCATAATAGCGCCGACCGGGATAGCCTTCGGCGTATTTGTTGGTGGCGACGGAGCCCTGGGCCTCCATCACCGCGCGGCTGACGATGTTTTCGGAGGCGATCAGCTCGATCTCGTCGCGCTGGCGGGTCAGCTCCGCACCGATGGCGGCGAAGATTTCGGGATCGCGCGTGGCGAGCGGTTCGGTGAAGAATTTCGGGTCGCGAGCGGCGGCGTCCATGGGCGTGCTCTCCTCAAAAATCGTCCGGCGATGCGGTCATATCGTGCTTGCCATAGAAAGCCCAGCACCGTTGCGCAGGGCGCCAATGCGACGCGGCGCCTCAGGCTGGCCTCAGGCTGTTCGGAGCCGGGTCTGGTGGAAATGCACGTGGCGCGGTGGATCGTTTCGCCCGGTGATTGCGATCCGCCGCAAAGCCCTGCATGGTCGGGGAGGCAATGGGGGCGCATCAGGCATGACATATGGAAAGATCCATTTCGCGGCGTCGAGCGCGCCAAGCGCGCAGGATGCGCTGTCGCGAATGATCGCGCGGTATGGCCAGACTTCGGCCGCGCAGGCGGATGTGATCGTCGCGCTTGGCGGCGATGGGTTCATGCTTCACATGCTGCACGACACATTGCATCTGGAGGCGCCGGTCTATGGCATGAACCGTGGTTCGGTCGGGTTCATGATGAACGACTACGCCGAGGACGACATCGTCGAGCGCCTGAACTCGGCCGAGCGCACGACGATCTATCCGCTCCGCATGCGAGCGACGACGGTGAACGGGCTTTCAACCGAGGCGCTTGCGATCAACGAGGTTTCGCTCCTGCGGATGACCTTCCAGGCGGCGAAGCTGCGCATCAGCGTCGACGGGAGGGAGCGGATGCCGGAGCTGATCTGCGATGGCGCGCTGATCGCGACGCCGGCCGGCTCCACGGCCTATAACCTCTCGGCGCATGGGCCGATCCTGCCGATCGAGAGCAATTTGATGGCGCTGACGCCTATCTCCGCCTTTCGGCCGCGACGCTGGCGCGGGGCGGTGCTGCCGCATGACGCAGTGGTGACGATCGATGTGCTTGAAGACTCGAAGCGCCCGGTGCTGGCGGTGGCGGATTCGACCGAAGTGCGGCAGGTCGCCAAGGTCGAAGTCGGCTTTCACAGCGAGATCGCGATCAACCTGCTTTACGATCCGGGCCACGGGCTGAACGAACGCATTCTGAAAGAGCAATTCCTCGGCGACAAATAGCGCCCGTCTTTGGCGCGTGAAGGCGTGCGTCTCGCCCGCGACCCTCTCACCCCTCCTGACGCGCGGCGCAGTTGACCGCGATGGCCGGAACCCGCATCAAGTGCTGAAAGGAGAGGTGCGATGACCTTGCGTGAACAGGCGGGCTGGTGGGCGTTGGGGCTGATTGTCTTCATTGCGCTGCTTGTCCTGCTCTCGAACGTTCTGCTTCCCTTCTTGCTCGCGGCTGCGATCGCCTATTTCACCGACCCGCTCGCCGACCGGCTGGAGCGGCGCGGCTGCTCTCGCGTGCTCGCCACTGTGATCATCACCGCCGGCGCGATCTTTTTCGCGGCGCTCGCGCTCATGGTGCTGATCCCGCTTCTGATCAACCAGATCCAGCTGGCGGTCGAAGCCGCGCCGGAGTTTTTCGCGGCCGGCCGTACATTCCTGGAGACGAAGGTCTTCCCGCTTTTCGATCAGGACGGCGCGCTTGGCGCAGCGTTGACGCAGGGCATGAACCAGGCGCAGAGCCAGATAAAGGACATCTCCGTCGGCGTGCTGCAGGGCGCGCTCTCTGTCAGCCTCGCCGGGTTCCAGATCGTCGCGCTCGCGGTGGTCACGCCCGTCGTCGCGTTCTATCTTCTGCTCGACTGGGATCGGATGATCGCCCAGATCGACGACATGCTGCCCCGCCCGCACAAGGAGACGATCCGTGGGCTGGCGCAGAAGGTCGACCGGGTTCTGGCAGGATTCGTGCGCGGGCAGATGACGGTCTGCCTGATACTTGGCGCGTTCTATGCGATCGCTCTGACGCTGATCCAGCTGCCGTTCGGGCTGTTGGTCGGCATTTTCGCCGGGCTGATCTCCTTCATCCCCTTTGTCGGCTCGATCCTTGGCGGCGCGCTTTCGATCGGCATCGCGCTCTTCTATTTCTGGTCCGATCCGATCTGGATCTTGGCGACGGCAGCAATTTTCGGCATCGGTCAGGCGGTCGAAGGCAATTATCTGACGCCGAAACTCGTCGGCGGCTCGGTCGGTCTGCATCCGGTCTGGCTGATGTTCGCGCTTTCTGCCTTCGGCGCGCTTTTCGGCTTCACCGGCCTTCTGATCGCGGTTCCGGCGGCGGCGGTGATCGGGGTTTTCCTCAGGTTCTCCATCGAGAAATACAAGCAGGGCGGGCTTTATCGCGGCGAGAAACGCGACGTCTGGATAGATGACCACTCGAAAGACGGCGGGGCTTGAGCGCGCAAATCCCCCTCGGGCTGGCGCTGCCGAAACGACCGGCGCGCGGGCGCGACGCGTTTCGCGTCTCCGGCTCCAACGCCGCCGCAGTGGCGCTGATCGATGGCTGGCGCGATTGGCCGGAGCGGCAATTGGCGCTGACCGGTCCGGAAGGCGCCGGCAAGACCCATCTCGCGCTCGTCTGGGCGGAGATGGCGGAGGCGGAGCGCGTCTCCGCGCGCGGGCTTGGATCGGGCGATGCGCCTGCGCTCGCCGCCCTTGGCGCGGTGGCGGTCGAGGATGTGGAGCGCATCGGCGGCGACAGTGCGGCGGAGACGGCGCTTTTTCACCTCGTGAACCTCGCGCGTGCGGAGGGGGCTTCGATTCTCGTCACCGGGCAGGGTCCCGCGCGGGACTGGCGTATCGCGATCCCCGATCTCGCATCCCGGCTCTCGGCGATGCTGACCGTGGCGCTGGAGCCGCCCGACGAGGCGTTGATCGGCGCGCTGCTCGACAAGTACTTCCGCGACCGGCGGCTTGCGGTGGGCGAAGAGGTGAGCCGTTTTCTCGCCAGGCGGATCGAACGCTCCGCCGCCGCCGCCGCCGCGGTGGTCGCGCGGCTGGATGCGGCGGCGCTGGTCGAGGGGCGGGCGATCACCCTGCCTTTCGCGAAGGAGGTCACCGGACTCTGAACTGTCGTCGGCTTGTCACCTGACTGTGTTAGGGCGCATATCGTTGAAACCGACAGGAGCAGCCATGCGCGCCGACTTTCTCAACCATCCGCTGGAATCGTTCAAAGCGGCGCGGATCCCCGAATTCGACCACGCAGGACCGGAGCGGTTTTTCAACCGCGAACTTTCCTGGCTCAGCTTCAACTGGCGGGTGCTGGAGGAGGCGGAGAACCGCCGCCATCCGCTACTGGAGCGGGTGCGCTTCCTTTCCATCTCCGGCAACAATCTCGATGAGTTCTACACCGTGCGCGTCGCCGGCATCCGCTCTCTCGCGCGGTCCGGAGTCGTCAAACCGAGCGCGGATGGACGAAGCCCGGCGGAACAACTCACCCTGATCGAGGCGGAGGCCCGCCGGTTGCTGACGGCGCAGGACCGCGTCTGGACCGAACTCCAGGAAGAACTGACGCGCGAGAAGATCGTGCTCGCCCGCCCCGAAGTCCTCTCCACCGCCGACCGGGCGGTGCTGGAGACGCATTTCCTCGAACATGTGTTCCCGATCCTGACGCCGCTGGCGGTCGATCCGGCGCATCCGTTCCCCTTCATCCCCAATCTCGGCTATGCGCTGGCGCTGATGCTGAAACGGGAGCGCGACGATGCGCCGCTAAATGCGCTCCTGCCGATCCCACCGCAGATTGACCGTTTCATGCGGCTCGAGGACCGTGACGGAGTGATCCGCCTTTTGCCGCTGGAGACATTGCTGGAGCTGCATCTCGGCCTTCTGTTTCCCGGCTACACGCCGGTCGGGCGCTGCGAATTCCGGGTGCTCCGCGACAGCGACCTCGAGGTGGAGGAAGAAGCGGAGGATCTTGTGCGGGAATTCGAGACCGCGCTGAAACGCCGCCGCCGGGGGGAGGCGATCCGCCTCCAGATCACCACTGACGCGCCGCCGCCGCTCCGCGCGCTGATCGCGGAGGCCATGGGCATGGCCGACGACGAGGTGATCCCGGTTGAGGGTCTGGTCGGCATTTCGCGCCTCTCCGAGCTAGCGAAACTGGATCGCCCCGATCTGCTCTGGACGCAATATCAACCCCGGATGCCTGAACGGGTGAAGGACCATGACGGCGACATCTTCAGCGCCGTCCGCCAGAAGGACATGCTGCTCCACCACCCTTACGAGAGCTTCGATATCGTGGTGCGCTTTCTCGAACAGGCGGCGCGCGATCCGAACGTGCTGGCGATCAAGCAGACGCTCTACCGGACCTCGCGCGACAGCCCGATCGTCAAGGCGCTCTGCGTCGCGGCCGAGGAAGGCAAATCCGTCACCGCGCTGGTGGAGTTGAAAGCCCGCTTCGACGAGGAGGCGAATATCCGCCTCGCCCGGCAGATGGAGCGCGCGGGCGTGCAGGTCGTCTTTGGCTTCGTCGACTGGAAGACCCACGCCAAGGTCTCCTCCGTGGTGCGGCAGGAGAATGGCAAGCTCGTCGCCTACACGCATTTTGGCACCGGCAACTACCATCCGATCACCGCGAATTTCTACACCGACCTCAGCCTCTTCACATGCGATCCGGCGCTGGGGCGGGATGCGACGCGGATGTTCAACTTCATCACCGGCTACGCCGAGCCGCAGGGGCTGGAGCGGCTTTCGCTTTCGCCGCTGACGTTGAAGCAGACCATCTTCGACAACCTCAAGGAAGAAGCGGCGCACGCCGCCGCCGGCCGCCCCGCGACCGTCTGGATCAAGTGCAATTCGGTGATCGACCCCGAAATGATCGACGCGCTTTACGAAGCGTCCTGCGCCGGGGTCAGGATCGACATGGTGATCCGCGGCATCTGCGGCGTCAGGCCGGGCGTGCCGGGGCTTTCGGAAAACATCAGGGTGAAATCCGTGATAGGCCGATTTCTCGAACATTCCCGCGTTCTCTGCTTCGGCGGTGGGGTGGAGATGGGCGGCGCGGCGAACCGGGTCTACATCACTTCCGCCGACCTGATGGGCCGTAATCTTAACCGACGGGTGGAGACGCTGGTCTCGATCGACAACAGCACGGTGAAGGATCAGATCATCGATCAGGTCATGGCGGCCAATTTTGCGGACGAAGCGCAAAGCTGGGTGCTGGGCCCCGACGGCGCCTATCGGCGCGGCGACCTGACCGATGTCGCGGAGCCCTTCGCCTGCCATGATTTCTTCATGGCCAACCCCTCGCTTTCGGGGCGCGGGCGGGCGGGAATCGGCGACGCGCCAAGATTGGTGAAGCGCAAGGCGGGGTAGAGCCTTCGTCTCCAACGTAGGCGCGGATGTTTTGGAAGATGGCGACCCCGAGCGGATTCGAACCGCTGACCTGCCGCTTAGGAGGCGGCCGCTCTATCCTGCTGAGCTACGGGGTCGTGATGTCTGCGTGTCAGTCCAGTCGCGGCCGATCAGTCATGCGCCCGGGCTTCAGCGCCGCGAGCGGGGCCTAGATACCGCGCGCGTAACATGCTCGGCAAGGGCGGTGATCGGGTTGCGCGGGTTTGGCGCGCATGGGGCGCGCGCCATCGTGTTCGGCTTTCGCCAATTGAACACCGAACGAGCCTG
>JBBDTD010000275.1:0-7797 GCA_040904645.1 Paracoccaceae bacterium | reverse complement strand
CGCCGCGGACTTGCCGTCCGCGGCGCAGGCCGGATCATGTTCGCCCGTCAGATCATCCAGTAGTAGGGCGCGCCGAAATGGGTGTGGGTTTTCTCCTCCCAGCTGCGGTCGCCCGCCCAGTTTTCGCGGCGGGGCGGCGCGCTTTCAAGCTGCTCCTTCGTGACATTGACGAGGTAGCCGCCCTTCGACGGGTCGTACTGGAGCGACTGCCAGGGCACAGGATAATGCTCCTCTCCAAGGCCAAGGAAGCCGCCAAAGCCGATCACGGCATAGGCGATGCGCCCTGTCTTCTTGTCGATCATCAGGTGATCGATATCGCCGATATGCGCGCCGTCATAATCATAGACGTCGGCGCCGTTCACATCGGTGGTGGAGATCATCGGATGCGGTGTGGGGTTCTGGGCGATGCTCATGTTTTCCTCCGGTTTCCGGCCGTGCTGGGCCATCGGTTGATCAACGCCCGAGAGGAGAGCGATGTTCCGCCGACAACGGAAAAAAAGCGCGGTATCGCATCGGGTGTCACAGGATGAAGAACAGCCCGGCCGCCGCGGCGCAGCCGATCACGCCAAGCGCTGCGATAAAGAACAGACCGTCGCGCGCCAGCATGGCGACAGATAGAATCAGGACCGCGAAACCGAGGATGGAGGAGGTGAATGGCACAAGCTCCAGGAATGGCGTCACCGCGCCGCAGAGCATGCAGATGATCGCCGGCGCCGCGGTCAGAGGCGGCTCCATAAGCACGCTCAGCCGGCTCTTCGTGCTCCGGTCCAGAAGTCGCGCCAGCGAGCGTGAGCGGCGCACCGCTTCGCGCAGGCGTTCGCTGCTGATCCGGCGGCGCTTCAACCAGCCTGGCAGCCAAAGGTGCCTGCGCCCGGCCGCCATCTGCGCGGCGACGAGAAAGATCATTACACCGCAGAGAGCAGAGAACCCCGGCACGCCGCTCAGGGGCGAGACGACTGCGGCGGCGGGCAGAAACAGGACCGGCGCGAAAGACGCCGCGCCGAGGCGCTCTGTGATCGTCTCCACGTCCACCCATTCGCCATCGATCTGCGAATGCACGGCGTTGAGGATCGAGTTCACCGGGGCGTCGCCATCAGTCCGGTTCGGCTCCGTGGCGGCGGCGTTCGGGGGCATATGGGTCACCGGCCCTGCTGTTCGGGCCGTTCGCCGTTTTCGCCAGCCGCAGGTTTGGAGACCAGCCTCAGCAGTCGGATGATGACCAGCGCGATCACCGTCGTCATCACCGCCATCGGCCAGAGACCGAGCCCGGCGCAAAGGCCGATCGCGGAGGCGAGCCAGAGGCTTGCGCCCGTCGTCAGGCCCTTCACCTCACCTTTCGAGAACACGATCATGCCAGCGGCGAGAAACGCCACGCCGGCGGTCACCGCCTCGACCATGCGCAGCGGGTCGGACCTGACATTGTCAGGATAATCGCGGCCGACCATCTCGAGCGTCACAAGGCAGAAGAGCGCGGCGGCGAGGCTGACCAGCATATGGGTGCGCAGCCCCGCAGGGCTGTGCATCGACTCGCGTTCAAGACCGATGAGTCCGGTGAGCATGACCGCACCTAGCAGCCGCAACAGAATGACCTGCCACGGCATTGTCGTATTCGCGCTGAGTTCGGTCAGGATTACATCCATGGCGGCGGCGCCTCAGCGTGGTGGCTGGGGATGCGCGGCATGCGCCTCCGCCGCGATGCGAAGAGGGAGCGGGGGCGAACCGCGCCGGGAAAGCCGCGCGATGGCGCCGCCATTCAGGAGAGCTTCCTGCGCGATGCGGAGGAGGCCCGCGCGCTCCGCTGCGCATTGCGCAGCGCCGAGCGACGGCATGGCGTTGAAATTGCAAGACACGCTCATCTGATTCTCCTGCCGCCGGCGCCAGCGCCGGCTGGGAGTGGAACGCGCGGCCGCGCCGATGGTTCCGGAGGGAGAGGTTTGTTTGGCGCTCGCGCGGCTCAGCCGACGCGCGCCACCTCCGCGGCGCGTTCAGGGCGGGGCGCGGACGTCAATAGCGAGAGCAGCGTGGCGGAGGAGAGAACAGCTATCCGCTCCTCTTTCGTCAGGCGTTTGAAGGGGTCCCCCAGAAGCGCGGCGGCTTCGATCTTGGCGCGGGCGGTGACCCCGGCCATTGTTTCTTCATCGGAGTTGGGCGCGGTCGACATATCCAGAGTGGCGACATGGGCGGCGCACGCATCGGGGGCGCGCATGAGCGCGGCGGCGGTCATCGTGATCTCTTCGCCAAACTCCGCCGTTGCGGCCCTTGCGTTCACGATCACCGGGTCGGGCGCGCGATGCTCGGGCGCGATCAATAATCCGCGCCGCGCCAGCCAGCCGCCCAGCGCGCCGGAGCCGCTGGCAAGGGCCAGCGCCGGTGAAAGGGCAAGGCCCGCCAGCACCGGGGAAAGCCAGATCAGCAATCCGGGGTCGAGATAGGCGAGCGCGCCGACCATGGCGACGCCCGCGAAGCAATGCCATGCGTGGGCCGCCAGCGCCCCTCGCCATGAGGCCCGCCCGGCGGAGCGCGATTGCGCTGACCAGCCGCTGTCGCGTCCGCGCAGAATGTCGAAAAGCTGCCGCGTCTGGATCAGCATCATCACCGGCGCGTAAAGCGCCGAAAGCACCAGTTCCAGCAGCGCGTCGGCCGCCAGCGCACCGCCGCCGCCCGCCTCGCGCCGCGCCCCGCGGCTCGCCATGGCTTCGGCGAAGCCGATCAGCTTCGGGGTCAGCAAAAGCCCGAACGTGCCGATCATCAAGAGTGTCATCCGTTCGGAATCGAAGCGTGGCCAGACAGGAAACAGCTGATATGTCAGCGGGAAATATTCCGGCTGCGAAAGCAGTACCTGCGTCGTGAGCGCGAAGCCGACCAGCAGCATCAAGAGCCAGAGCGGCGACGCGAGATAGGAGCCGATGCCGATCGCCAGATGCGCGCGGCTGGGCCAGCGAAGCCCCCGCGCGCCGATCACGCCGAGATGCTGAAGATTGCCCTGAGCCCATCTGCGGTCGCGCGAGGCGAAATCGCTCAGCGAGGGCGGCGCCCCCTCCCAGCTGCCGTCGAGCGCGGGGTCCATCACCACGCGCCAGCCGGCCCGGCGCATCAGCGCCGCCTCGATGAAGTCATGGCTGAGGATATGGCCGCCCCAGGGCGCGGGCCCGGCCAGGTCGGGAAGCCCGGCCGCCGAGGCGAAGGCCTTCACGCGGATCATCGCGTTATGGCCCCAGTAATTGCCGTCATCGCCCTGCCAGGCGGCGACGCCGCGCGCCGTCGGCTTGCCGTAAACCCGGCTGGCGAATTGCTGGATCCGCGCGAAAAGCGTCTCGCCGAAGGCGAGGCGCGGCGCGCTCTGCAAAAGGCCGAGCGTGTCGTCGGCCTGCATCCGCCGGGCCATCTCCAGGATGGTCTCCGCGCGCATCAGGCTGTCGGCGTCCAGAGACAGTATCAGATCATACCGTCCGCCCCAGCGTTCGATGAACTCACGGATATTGCCGGCCTTGCGCGCGGTGTTGTCGCGCCGGCGGCGATACCAGACCGGCATCTTGCCGGCGAGCCGGGCGCTGAGCGCGGCGAAGCCTGTCGTCTCCTGCGTCCAGATATCCGGATCGCGCGTATCGGAAAGGATGAAGATTTCGAAGGCGCCGCGCGGGGCGATCTCGGCCAGCGCCTCGCCCATGGCGGCAAGGGCGCCGTAAACCGCCGCCGGGTCTTCGTTATATACCGGCATGACGATGGCGGTCCGCGCCGTCAACGGGCTGGAGACCGCGCGCGCGGGCCCGGCGCTGCGAAAGATCGCGCCGGCCACGGCCTGCGTCGCGCTGAAGGCGATCCAGCCGAAGGTGACGGTGAAAAGTATGCTGAGCATCACCGGCAACATCCCGCCCGTCTCCGGCGAGAAGACTTCCGACATCTGGCGCGCGCCGTAGATGGTCAGCACCACGGCGCCGCCGAACGTCATTATGCGCGCGGCCGTTACCGCCACGCCGGCGGACCGGAACCGCGCGTCGGGCGCGCGGCGCAGATCTTGAGTCGGCATCGCCAGCGGCGCCGCCGTCGGCGTCGCGCTCCTCACGGGCGCGATGGAGGCGAATTCGGCGCCGGGCCTGTTCATGGCGCGTCCCAACGCGAAAGCCATGTCTCGGAAGCCGGCTCCTGCGCGGCGTCGACGAGCACGACCCGCATATCCGTCGCGCCTTCGCCCGGCGGCACGAAGTCGATCGCGGCGCGCATGCTCTTTTCGCGCGGCAGCGCATAGAGCGCGACATGGCTTATGGTTCCTGCGCTGGTGGAGGCCTGAACCTGAAGCCCTTTCGGCGCTTCTTCGGGGAATTCGAAATCGATGATGAGGTGGCGCACGCCTTCATCGTTGACCGAAAGCCCGTCGCGGGTCTCCACCACCCGCGCGATCTGCACGGCGTCAGGCGCCTGATCCGACCAGATCAGCCGATATGTGTAATCGTAGCGCCCGCCAGCGTCGATGTTGGCCTCCGGGCTCCAGAAAGCGACGATATTGTCGTTGAACTCGTTCGGCGTAGGGATTTCGACCAGCTTGACGCCGCCGGCGCCCCAATCGCCAGAAGGCTCGACCCAGCAACTGGGGCGTTTGTCGTAGCGCGCCTCGCTGTCCTGAAAGAGCTCGAACCGACGCTTGCGCTGCACGAGGCCATAGCCCTGCGGCGCCTTGTCCACAAAGAACGACGATTGGAGCCGCGCGGGATTGTTGAGCGGCCGCCAGATACGTTCCCCCGCGCCGTTGACGATCTGAAGGCCGGAGCTGTCATGAACCGCTTCGCGGAAATCGTCGACGCCGAGCCGGTCTTTCGGGCCGAAATAATACATCGAGGTCAGTGGCGCGATCCCCACCGCCTTCAGGTCCCGGCGCGGGAAGAGCGCCATGCGCGTCTCCATCACCGTCTCCGCGCCAGGGCGCAGCACGAATTCATAGGCGCCGGTGACCGAGGGGCTGTCGAGCAGGGCGTGAATCATCAGGCTGGTGGCGTTCGCCTGCGGCTGATGCAGCCAGAAATCGGTGAAGCTGGGGAACTCCTCCCCCTCCGGCTCACCGGTGCGGAGCGCGAGGCCGCGCCCGGAGAGCCCGTAATTCTGCCCTCGCGCCACAGCGCGGAAATAGCTGGCGCCCTGAAAGACGGCGACTTCATCCGCCTTGTCGGGGCGGTTGAGCGGGAAAAGCACGCGAAAGCCGCTGAAGCCCATGCCGGAATCAGCTTTCAGATCTTCTTCGCCCAGCTCGGGCCAGCCTTCAGGGTACCTGAAGGCGCTCGAGTCGAAGGGAACTGGCAGCGCTTCTCCGCTGGTGACGACGTTGATCGCGACCTGCTCGGTGTAGAACAAGCCGGGCGGAGTAAAGTCTATGGAAAAGCCGCGCCCCTCATCCCGCCAGAGCCGGCGTTCCGGCAGATGGCGGATGCCCCGATACCCGTCGTAGTCGAGGTCTTCGAAGCGCTTCGAGAAGGACTGCTTGCGATTGCGGTATTCGGATGCGGCGCGCTCACGCGCGAATTCCACGACCTGCTCAAAGCCGAATAGCGCGGCCGGCGGGGGGGCGTCGCCTCCCTGCGCGCGCACGGAGGCGGCGGAGGCAGCGAGGCTCGCCAGGCCACCGAGAACGACGGCTCGGCGATCACAGTATCCGGATCGCCATAACGCATCGACCATCTTTATATTCCAGTTCAGTTAAATCCACGCGGGGGCGCACGCTTGCATGACTCAACGACCCATATCGGATTCGGTTGCGTTGCAACTGAATTTTTTTGACTCGTTTTCCGGTAAGGTCAACTGCTATCCTGCGAAGGAGCCGAATGATGCAACGAATTGAAATATAGTGTATTTTTATGAGATCGCGCCCGAAGGGCGCTGCAGTCCGGCAGTCGCCTGTGAAATGCATGCGTAGGCGTGCAGTCCGGCTGTCGATTGCGGTCGACGAGGTGTTGCGTTGCTTTCGGCCGGGCGCGGCGAGCGCCGGCGCGCCGGTTGCGCGATGGCGCTCTCCTGATTTAACTTCCCCCACGCGCCGCTTTTCGCCTGCCTCGTTTGCGAAAGCGCAGAGCGGCTTTCAGAAGGAGATCCGGATGCGACGCCTCGCCATTCTTCGTTCGCTGGTCGTCGGTTTGTCGGCGTTGTCGCTGGGAGGATGCGCCGGTGGTGGCGGCTCCCCGTCGTCGCCCTCGTCCTCGGGTCCGCAGACCGTCTCCGCGCGCAGCGCCTCCGACCAACGCGCGGGCGATGAGAACCATCCGAAGATTCTGGCGCAATATGGCGGTGAGGTTCAGGATCGAAATCTGCGGGATTACGTCAACGGCGTCGGTCGGCGCCTCGCCGCGCAATCGGAGCAACCGAGCGCTCGCTGGACCTTCACCGTGCTCGACAGTCCGGTGGTGAACGCCTTCGCGCTGCCGGGCGGCTATGTATATGTCACGCGCGGCTTGATCGCGCTCTGCAATGACGAAGCCGAACTCGCCGGTGTGATCGGGCATGAAATCGGCCATGTCACCGCGGCCCATTCCGCGCAGCGACAGGAGCAGGCGAGCATTGCGCAGCTTGGCGCGCTCGGCGCGACGATTATCGGCGCGGTCGCCGGGCTCTCCGGGCCGGCGCTCGATTCGATCAGTCAACTCGGCTCGACGGTCGGGCAAGGCTATGTCGCCTCCTATTCGCGCAGTCAGGAGTTGGAGGCCGACCGGCTCGGCGTGCGCTACATCGCGCGCAGCGGGTATGACCCGCGCGCGCAGGCGGATTTCCTCGCCAACATGCAGGCGGAGACGCAACTTCAATCCCGCGCCGCCGGAAACGCCTATAACCCGAACCGGGTTGATTTCTTCTCCACTCACCCCGCCACCGCCGAGCGCGTGCGCGAAGCCATTTCCGCCGCCGGCGCCGAAAGCGCCGGGGCCGCGGCGCCGCGAGAGCGCGACCAGTTCCTCAGCGCCATTTCCGGGATGATCTATGGCGACAGCCCCGCGCAGGGCTTCGTCGAAGGGCGGCGTTTCAGCCATTCAGAGCTGCGCTTCACCTTCGCCGCGCCGCAGGCGTTTCAGATCAGGAACGCGGCGGCGCAGGTGACGATGGTCGGCCCGGAAGGGGCGGGGATCATCTTCGATGGCGACACCAACCGCGCTGCCTCGATGGAGCAGTATATCGCCAGCGTCTGGGCGCCGGCCCTGGCCAGGCAGGCCCGCGCCGGCCAGGTGCAGGACATGCGGCGGCAAAACATCGGCGGGCTGGAGGCGGCCTCCGCGTTGATGCCGGTCCAGACCAAGGCGGGCGTCAGGGTGCTCCGCATGACGGCGATCCGCGACGGCGACAAGGTCTGGCGGTTTCTGGGCGTGCAGCCGCAGGGGGCGGTTAGCCTCGGCGCGCGCATGGATCAGGCGGCGGCCAGCTTCGCCAAGCTTTCAGCGGCCGAGGCGCGGCGGCTTTCGCCGCAGCGGATCGGAATTCATACGGTTCGGGCGGGAGAGACGCCGGCCTCGCTCGCCCGCCTCTCGGCTTTCACCGATAACGCCGAGCAGCGGTTCCGGGTGCTGAACGGGCTTGGCCCGCGCGAAGGCCTCAAACCCGGTCAGAAGGTCAAGCTGATACAGAGATGAGGCGGCTGTCGGTTTCCGCCGGTCGGCGTTGCGGCTCTTCAGTCGAAGATGTCGTCGGGCAGGGCGCCCCAGATCTCGTCTTTCAGCACCCAGCCATTCTTGCCGTTGACGGCGCCCTCGCACCATTCCGCCGTGCAGCCGCCGAGCGACAGAATCACCCCCGCTTCAGCCAGCGCGACCAGCGGCGCGGCGCGCTCCG
>JBBDTD010000274.1:0-19386 GCA_040904645.1 Paracoccaceae bacterium | reverse complement strand
CTCCACCGCGTGGATCATCGCGATGCCGCCCGCGACAGCCACGAAAGCCACGGCGGCGGGCCGATCTCCGAGCCGCGCGACGATATAGGTCTTCGGCTCCGGCGCCCGGTCCATCACCGCGAGCCGCGTCGGCCCGACGCCGCCCTTCGCCCATATCTCATCAATCAGCGCGATGCGGGTCGGCCCACGGATGATGCGCACCGTCTCCGGCTTGTCATCGAGGAGCCGCGCCGGGTCGGCGGTGAATATTTCGGTGGGATCGGCCGCGAGATAGCCGCGCGCCGCCAGCGCCGCATCCAGCGCGTCGTCACCCGGGCGGAGCTGAAAGAGCGGTGTCTGCCCCCAGTCGGCCATCGCCGTTTCGGCCGCGCCGATATCGGCGCCTCCGCTCAGCGCCGTCGCGGCGGATACCCGCCGCCCGCCGCCTGCGCCGCGCCGAAGCCGCCAGCCATCCCGCTCCAGGGTCTCGGCGGCCGGCCAGGTCGCCTCAAGCGCCGAAAGCAGCGCCGCCGCAGAAGAGGCGCTCATCCACGGTCCCGCATCAGCCGCGCCTTGTCGCGCGCCCAGTCGCGCTGTTTCTCGGTCTCGCGCTTGTCGACGAGCTTCTTGCCCTTCGCTATGCCCAGAGAAAGTTTCGCGACGCCCTTTTCGTTGAAATAGAGCTTGAGCGGAATCAGGGTCGAGCCCTCGCGCCCGATCCCCTGCCAGAACTTCGCGATCTCGCTCTTGTGAGCGAGCAGCTTGCGGCGGCGGCGTTCGTCATGGCCAAAGGTCCTGGCCTTTTCGAAGGCGGGAATATAGCTGTTGATCAGCCACAACTCCCCCCCCTCTACGCTTGCGTAGCTTTCGGCGATCTGGGCGTGGCCGCCCCTCAGCGATTTCACTTCCGAGCCTTCGAGCATGATCCCGACTTCGATCTCATCTTCGATGAAGTAATTGTGCCGCGCCTTCCGGTTCTCGGCCGCAATCTTCTGCTTCGGTTCCTTTTTCGGGGCCATCAGCCGTTCAGCACCCCAGCATGGACCATCGCCGCGTGGATCGCGGCCCTGGTCTCGGGAAGCGCTGCGGTGATGGGGGAGCGCACCTCGTCCGAACAGCGGCCGAGCAGCGAAAGCCCGGTCTTCGCTCCGACGACGCCCGGCTCCAGAAAGATCGCGCGGTGAAGCGGCAGGAGCTTGTCCTGTATCTCCTGCGCGCGGCTCCATTCGCCGGCGTCCATCGCGTTCTGAAACTCGGCGCAGGCGCGCGGCGCGATATTGCCGGTTACGGAGATGCAACCGACCCCGCCATGCGCCCGGAAGCCGAGCGCGGAGGCGTCCTCGCCGGTCAGTTGAATGAAATCCAGCCCGCAGGTCGCCCGCGTGTCGGAGACGCGGGAGACATCGCCCGTCGCGTCCTTCACGCCGCAAATGTTTGGCAGCTTCGCAAGCGCGCCCATCGTCTCCGGCGTCATGTCGACGACCGAGCGGGACGGGATATTGTAGATGACGATCGGGATCGGCGCGCAGTCGTTCAGCGCCTTGAAATGCGCGTAAAGCCCGCGCTGCGTCGGCTTGTTGTAATAGGGCGTGACGACCAGCGCGCCATCGGCGCCGACCTTCGATGCGAACTGAACCAGGCGGATCGCTTCGGCGGTGCTGTTGGAGCCGGCGCCGGCGATCACCGGGATGCGCTTCGCCGCCGTCTTCACCACCAGTTCGATCACATGTTCGTGCTCTTCATGGCTCAATGTCGGGCTTTCGCCCGTGGTGCCGACCGGCACGAGGCCATGGCTGCCTTCGTCGATATGCCACTCGACGAGGTCCATCAGCGATTTCTCGTCCACCGCTCCATCCCGGAATGGGGTGACAAGCGCGGGAAGAGAGCCTCTGAACATCTTTTCAACCTCGGTTTTTGGGTGCGGCGACCATCGCTCGCCCCGGCGCGCGGACCCTACTCCCGGCCGCCATTCGCCGCAAGAACGCGCAGCGCGCCCGAAACTGCGCTGGCGCCGCGCGGGTGGTTTGAATAGTCTTTCATCCAACGATGCGCCGCCAAAACGGAGACGCCGATGTTTCGCCTCGCCCTTCTCGCAGCCGCGCTGATCACGCCGGCTATCGCCGCGAATTTCGCCTCCGCGCAGTCGAACGCCGCGCTTAAGGTCGCCGCCTCGATGGCGGCGGCGGACCGGGACGACTGGGTGGCGGCCCGCGCCAGCGCCATCGCCGCCGGCGATCCGGCGGCGGTCGATCTTTACGAGTGGCGATTGCTTTCCGACGGCTCCGGCGACTGGCGCGCCTATCGCGACTTCGCAGCGCGAAACCCCGATTGGCCCAATCTCGCGCGCATTCGCTCGAAGGGCGAGCCGATGATCCCGCCCGGCGCGAGCCTGGCGGAGATTGACGCTTTCCTCGGGCCGGACGGGCCGAACACCGGCTCGGGCGCGCTCCGCCGCGCCGAGGCGCTGGCGGCGGCGGGCCGCAAGGCCGACGCCGACGCCGAAATCGTGCGCGCCTGGCGAACCTTTTCGCTCACTCCGGATGAGACGGCGCGATTTCGCGCCGAACATAGCGGCCTGATCCGCCCCTGGCACGAGGACCGCGCCGACGACCTGCTCTGGCGTGGGCGCACTTCCGAAGCGCAGGCGCTGGCGCCGCTCGTCTCTCCCGGCTGGGCGGCGTTGATCGAGGCGCGCGTGCGCGTCCACACCATGGGCAATGGCGTCGATCAGGCGATCGCCGCCGTGCCGGGCGCGCTCTCGAACCATCCCGGCCTCGCCTATGAGCGATTCATCTGGCGGATGAAGAAAGACCAGTATGACAGCGCGCTGGAGTTGATCCAGTCGCGCACCGGCTCGGCCGAGAGCCTCGGGCGCCCCGATGAATGGGCGCCGCGCCGTGCGCTTCTTGTCCGCCGCCTGCTGCGGCAGGGCGATCATGTCCGCGCCTATAACCTCGCCAATCAGAACCACATGCTGGCCGGGAGCGATTACGCCGAGCTGGAATGGCTGGCCGGCTGGATCGCCGTCCGGCGCATGAACGACCCGGACCGCGCCGCCGCCCATTTCAAACGATTCGTCGTCGCGGTGGAGACGCCGATCAGCCTCGGGCGCGGTTATTACTGGCTCGGCCGGGCTTATGAGTTGAAGGGCGATAAGGACGCAGCGATGCGCGCCTATCGGGACGGCGCGAAGCATCAGACCAGCTTCTACGGGCAACTCGCGGCGGAACGCGCCGGGGTCGCGGTGGATCCGGATCTCGCCGCGGAGCCGAACGGCGACTGGCGCCGCGGCGGCTTCGCCGGGCGGAGCGTCACCCGCGCCGCCCAGTTGCTGTCGGAGGGCGGCGACAGGCGGCGGACGCATTGGTTCCTGACGCATATCGCCTCGACGCTCAGCTCTTACGACGACCTCGCCGCCGCCTCCAACCTCGCTATGACGCTCGGCCGTCCCGACGCCGCGATCCGCATCGGAAAGATGGCGGCGCGCAAGGGCCATGTGATCCGGGGCGATTATTACCCTCTGACCGATCTCGCGAAATTAAACGCCGGGGTCGAACCCGCGCTCGCCATGGCCATCGGCCGGCAGGAGAGCGAGCTGAACCCCGAAGCGGTCAGCCCCGCCGGCGCGCGCGGCCTGATGCAGGTGATGCCGGCGACGGCCCGCAAGGTCGCAGGATGGGTGGATCTGCCCTATTCGCTGGAGCGGCTGACCGGCGACTGGCGCTATAACGCCACGCTCGGGCAGACCTATCTCTCCCGGCGGCTCGATCAGTTCGGCGGCTCCGTCGCCATGGCCGCCGCTGCGTATAACGCCGGCGCGAGCCGGGTCGATCAGTGGATCGTGGACTATGGCGACCCGCGCACCGGCGCGGTCGACTGGCTGGACTGGCTCGAATCGATCCCCTTCAACGAGACGCGCAATTACGTTCAGCGTGTGCTCGAAGGTTTGCAGATCTACCGCAGCCGGATCGAGGGGCGGCCGGTTGCGTTCCGCCTGAAGACCGACGCGCTCGGTCGCTGAGAGAGGGCGCCATGCCCATCACCACCTGCGTCTTTGACGCCTATGGCACGCTCTTCGACGTCGCCGCCGCCGCGCGCGAGGCGGCGGCCGAGCCGGGGCGGGAGGCTTTCGCCGCCAAATGGCTTGAGATCGCAACGACATGGCGGCTGAAGCAGCTTCAGTATTCATGGCTCCGCGCCGTAACCGGCGCCCATTGCGACTTTTGGGAAGTGACGCAGAACGGGCTTGATTACGCGCTGGAGGCGGCGGGGTTCTGCGATGATGGCGAACTTCGCGAACGCCTCCTCGCGCTTTATTGGGAGCTTCCCGCCTATCGGGAGGTCCCGGCAATGCTCGCCGCGCTGAAATTCGCCGGTTTCGCCACCGCCATCCTCTCCAACGGCTCCCCGAAGATGCTGAAGGGCGCGGTGGACAGCGCCGGCGTCGCACACGTTCTGGACGACGTGCTTTCCGTGGAGAGCGTCGGCGTCTTCAAGCCGCACAGCACGGTCTACGACCTCGTTGGGAATCGGTTCGGCGGCGCGCCGGAGTCAGTGCTTTTCGTCTCCTCCAACGGCTGGGACGTGGCGGCGGCGACCGGCTACGGGTTCAGGACCTGCTGGGTGAACCGCGCCAAGGAGCCGGTGGACCGCCTGCCCTGGCGCCCGCTGCGCATCCTTCCCGATCTGACCACGATTCCCGATGTTGCGAGGGACGGCTTATGAAACGTTTTGAAACCAATCACGGCCTTTCTCTGGCCTATTCGGATGAAGGAGAAGGCCCTGGCGCGCCGCTCCTCTGCCTCGCCGGATTGACCCGCTCAAAGCGGGATTTTGATCATTTCGCCGCCGCGCTGCCCCAACATGCCGGTCCGCGCCGGATCATCCGGCTCGACAGCCGGGGGCGCGGCGCTTCGGATCATGACCCGGATTTCAGCCGCTATAACGTGATGGTGGAGGCGGGCGACGCGATTGCGCTTCTCGACCATCTCGGCGTCGAGAAGGTGGTGGTGGTCGGCACGTCGCGCGGCGGGATTCTCGCCACGGTGATCGCCGCCACCAGCCCGGAGCGACTGGCGGGCGTCATCCTCAACGATGTCGGCCCGGTGATCGAGCCGGACGGAATTCAGAGGATCGTCGGCTATCTCGGCATGCGTCCCCACGCCTCCACGATGGCGGAGGCGGCGGCCAATCTCGCCGCGCTTTTCGGCCCGCTATTCAATGGCGTGGACGCTATATTCTGGCACGAATGGGCTGAGCGGAGCTATGTCGAAGCGGAAGACGGGCTCGACCTCGCCTATGATCCGAAGTTGCGCGACGCGACGCTGGCGCAATCCGCGGCGAACACCGACGACGCCGGCCTCTGGCGCCTTTTCGAGTCGCTCGGCCCGATTCCGACCTTGCTGCTGCGCGGTGCGAATTCGGACATTCTGAGCGCGGCGACAGTCGCGGAAATGCGCGTGAGCAAGCCCGACCTCCAGACCGCCGAGATCCCCGACCGTGGCCATACGCCCCGGCTGGACGAGCCTGCGGCGCTTGACGCCATCGCAGCCTTCCTGCGGTCCGTCGATGGCTGAGGCGATCGGGGCGGACGACATCCGCGCCGCAGCAGAACGGCTTCGCGGCGCGGCGAGAGTCACGCCCCTGCTTGAATCCGACACGCTGAACATCCTCGCGGGGCGGCGTGTTCTGGTCAAGGCGGAGTGCCTGCAAAGGACCGGCAGCTTCAAGTTCCGCGGCGCCTGGAACGCTCTCTCTGCGATGGACCCAGAGCGGCGCGCGAAGGGCGTCATCGCCTTTTCCTCCGGCAATCACGCGCAAGGCGTCGCCCTCGCGGCGAAACTTCACGGCGCGCCGGCGGTGATCATCATGCCCTCCGACGCGCCGCAGGCGAAGATCAGCGGCACGCGTGGCTACGGCGCGGAGGTCGTGCTTTACGACAGACGCGCGGAGGACCGGGACGCGATCGGCGCCCGCCTCGCGGCGGAGCGGGGGTTGACGCTGGTCAAGCCCTTCGATGAGCCGATGGTCATCGCCGGGCAGGGCGTGACCGGGTTGGAAATAGCGGAGCAGGCCGCCGCCGCCGGCGCCGACAGGGCCGATGTCATCGTCTGCTGCGGCGGCGGCGGGCTCGCGGCCGGCGTCGCGCTGGCGCTGGAGGCGACGGCGACCGGCCTTTGCGTCAGGACGGCCGAGCCGGCCTTCTATGACGATATGGCGGCCTCGCTCCGCTCCGGCCGGAGGGAGCGCAATGATGGCGCCGAAAGCTCCATCTGCGATGCGATCCTGACGCCGTCGCCGGGCGAGCTGACCTTCCCTGTCCTCAGCCGATTGGCCGGCCGCGGCCTGTGCGTCGGCGATGAGGAAGCGCGCTGCGCGATGGCGACGGCGTGGAAGCATCTGAAGATCGTCGCCGAGCCGGGCGGCGCCGTCGCCCTCGCCGCCGTTCTCTTCCGGCGCGAGGAAATCGAGGGCGACGCGGTGATCTGCATCGTCTCCGGCGGCAATGTGGACCCGGCCGTCTTCGCCGCAGCGCTGGCCGATTACGGCGACGCCCCCTGAACCCAGCAAGGACAACGCCAATGCCCGCGCCGCAGATCATCCATCGCCACCAGAACCGCATTGCGGGCCTCCACGAAGAGGCGACCGCATGGCGGCGCGATTTCCACGCCCATCCCGAAATCGGTTTCGAGGAGGTGCGGACCTCTCGCGTCGTCGCGGAGAAGCTCCGCGAATTCGGCGTCGATGAGGTCATTACCGGCCTCGCCCGCACCGGCGTTCTCGGAATTATCAAGGGCCGGGCCGACGGACCGATGATCGGGCTTCGCGCCGATATGGACGCGCTGCCGATGCCGGATCACAAATCGGTCCCCCATCGCTCAACCTTTGAGAACCGGATGCATGGCTGCGGCCATGACGGACACACCGCGATGCTGCTCGCAGCGGCGAAAATCCTGTGCGAGACCCGCGACTTCGCCGGATCGGTCGCGCTGATCTTCCAGCCGGCGGAGGAAGGGTTCGGCGGCGGACGCGAGATGGTCGAGGACGGGCTTTTCGAGCGCGCGGACTGCGAAAGCGTCTGGGGGCTTCACAACTGGCCGGGCGTCCCGCTCGGCGAATTCGCGGCGTTGACCGGGCCGGTGATGGCCGGGGTCGATTATTTCGATATCAAGATCCGTGGCCAGGGCGCCCATGCCGGCATGCCGCATGAAGGCGTCGATACGGTTCTTGCCGCCTGCCACATCGTCACCGCCTTCCAGTCGGTCGCGAGCCGGAATGTCCCTCCGCATGAGGCCGTGGCCATCGCCGTGCCGCGGATCAGGGGGGCCACGGCCTATCACGTTCTGCCTGATGAAGCGGAAATCGGCGGCTCCGTCCGCTATTTCGACGCTGGCGTGCGCGAAGTGATGGAGCGGCGCCTCCGCGCCCTCGCCACCCAGATCGCCGAGGGCTTCGGCGCCGAGGCGGTCATAGACTATCGGCGCAACTATCCGCCGACCCTGAACCCCGCGCCGGAAGCCGAGATCGCCGCTGAAATCGCCGGCGGTCTGGTCGGGGCCGAAAACATCATCCGCGAAATCCCCCCCTGCATGGCGGCGGAGGATTTTTCCTTCATGCTGAACAAGCGGCCCGGCCATTATATCTGGATGGGCGTCGATCAGGAGGGCCATACTGACGCCCGGCTCCATCATCCCGATTATGATTTCAACGATGCGGCGATTCCCGTCGGCATCGGCTATTGGCTCGCGCTGGTCGACCGCTTGCTGGCGCGCGCCTGAGACCGGCGCGAGGGTATGACCCGCGCCGATGATGGAGATTACCGCAAGGGCGTGATGCTGGTGGCGCTCGGCGCGCTGCTTTTCGCGCCTGACAGCCTCTTGCTGAGGCTGATGGCGATGGAGCAATGGCCGACCCTGTTCTGGCGCGGGCTGGTCGGCGGCTGCACCATCACGCTCCTGCTCTGCTTCATGCACGGGCGGCGCTATCCCGCCAAGATCGTCGCGCTTGGGCTTCCTGGAGTGGCCTATGTCGCGGTTTTCGCGGCGACCTCCTTCTGTTTCATTTTCGCGGTGCGCGAGACCAGCGTCGCCAACACGCTTTTTATCGTTTCGACCTCGCCGGTTTTTTCGGCGCTCATCTCATGGGCCGTGCTTGGCGAGCGGCCGGAGCGGCGCACTGTCCGCACCATCCTGCTTTGCCTCGGCGGGGTGGCGCTGATCGCCTTCGGCGCCGGGGATGACGGCCCGAACTCCCTCGCCGGCGACCTCGCCGCGCTGGGCGCCGCGGCCTCGCTCGCCACGTCCTTCGTCATCGCGCGGTCGGTGCGACCGTTGGACATGACGCCGCTCCTCGGCCCCGCCGGGCTGGTCAACTGCGCCATCGCGGCGTGTTTCGTGACCGATTTCGCGATTCCAGCGCCGTCCCTGACGCCGCTCCTCATCATGGGAGTTCTGGTCGCGCCGGCTGCGACGCTCTGCCTGACCATGGGGCCGCGCTATATCCCGGCGCCCGAAGTCAGCCTCCTGATGCTGATCGAAGCCATATTCGGACCGCTGATCGTCTGGTGGGCGCTCGGCGAAGACCCGGGGGCGCTGACGCTCTTCGGCGGCGCGCTGATTCTCTCCGCTTTGGCCTGGTCGAGCGTCGAAAGGCTGCGCGCGCCTTCGGCGCCGGGTGGAGCACGCTAGAAAATTCGAACAGAAGTTAAATTTTTCTCATGAAACCTCTCGGAGTCACGCTTCTGTCACGCCCTCCCCTTCATCAAACTCCTATCAAGGCCATTCGGCTGAAAGAGGTTGATACGCAGATTTTCACAAGATCCGGGCGGCGTGGTGGGAAAGATTGCCCATTCACGCTCATCGCCCAAAAGACAGGCGCATGCCGGCGAGGGGGACCTCGGTGAACCGGGTCAAACTTGAGTGGGGAGACATCTCTCACGCCCTGGTCTCGGCCGGGGCTTTTTTTCGACATCACGCATCATTTCAGGTCAAATGCGGGCCGAGCTCCCCTGGGCGAGGCGGGTATCACGCTGCGGTCACGGCCGATCGGCGAAGGTCCGATTCGTCAGAGTATTGGTCCTGACATTCGAGCGATTTGAACGATGACTTGTTAAGGCGGGCTGTCGCCCGGCGTAGAAGCAAGGCGCGGGCTTGGCCCGTTGCGGCTTTGAGACGAGCGCCGGTTTTCAGTTCGTCGGGTCGGCCGGACTTCCCGACTGTCCCTCCTCGCAGTCCGCGCCCTCCGGGGCGCACTCTCTCACTCGCCCCCGGCCTCGCGCCGGGGGCTTTTTCTTCAGCCGTTGGCGCGGATCGCCACGTTTGACGGATCATAGGGGCTGTCCTCCGCCACTTCCGCGTCCCAAAGTTCGCGAAACATGCGCAGCTTCAACCGGGCGCCCACCACAGCAAGATCGGGGCGGACATAGCCGATGCCGATCTGCTTGCCGAAGGCGACGGAGTATCCCCCTGAGGTCAGCCGACCCACCACTTCCCCGTTCAGCGACAAGGCTTCCCGCCCCCAGGGGTCGGCGTCGGCAGGGCCGTCGATCAGCACCGTCACGCATTTCGCCCGCACGCCGGTCTCCAGCATCGCCGCCTTGCCGCGGAATTCCTTCTCCATGTCGATAAACCGGTCGAGCCCGGCCTCAAGCGGCGTGGCGTCCCGGCCGAGATCGGCGCCGAAGGCGCGATAGGATTTTTCCTGCCGAAGCCAGTTCTGCGCGCGCGCCCCGCAAAGCTTCAGACCGTGCCCGGCCCCCGCTGTCATCAGGAGGTCGAAAAGATAATTCTGCATCTCGATGGGGTGATGCAGCTCCCAGCCCAACTCCCCGGTATAGGCGACGCGGATCGCCTTCACCGGGCACATGCCGAGGTCGACGGTCTTCGCGGAAAGCCAGGGAAAAGCCTTGTTGGTCAGCGCGGTCGCGGGGTCGGCGTCGACGATGATCTCTTTGAGAATGTCACGCGAACGCGGGCCCGCCAACGCGAAGACCCCCCACTGGGTGGAGACGTCCTGCACCTCGATCCAGCCGAATTCGGCGCGCTTGTCCGCCGCTTCCTTGACCAGCCAGTCATGGTCATAGGCCTGCGCCGCGCCGGCGGTGACGACGTAATATTCGTCCTCCCCCTCGCGCACGATGGTCAGTTCGGTCCTGATCGTGCCCGCCCCGGTCAACCCGTAAGTAAGGTTGATCCTGCCGATGCGCGGCAGCTTGTTGCAGGTCAGCCAGTCGAGGAAGGCCGTCGCCCCCGGCCCGGCGATGCGGTGCTTTGTGAAGGCGGTGGCGTCGATCAGCCCGGCGGCGCCGCGGATCGCCTCGGCCTCGGCGACGGCGTGCTTCCACCAGCCGCCGCGCCGGAAACTGCGCGCGCCGTGGTCGTCAAAGCCCTCCGGCGCGAAATAGTTCGGGCGCTCCCACCCGTTCACCTGCCCGAATTGCGCCCCCGCCGCCTTCATCCGGTCATAACAGGGCGCAGTCCTCAGCGGGCGCGCGGCTTCGCGCTCCTCATCCGCATGATGAAGGATGAACACATGTTCATAGCATTCCTCATTCTTCCGGCGCGCATAGTCACGGTTGACCCATTTCCCATAGCGGCGCGGATCGAGCGACCACATGTCGATCTCCGCCTCGCCCTCCGTCATCATCTGCGCGAGGTAGCGGCCCGCGCCGCCGGCGGCGGTGATGCCGAAGGAGAACCCTTCCGCGAACCAGAAATTCTCCACCCCCGGCGCCGGGCCGACCAGTGGGTTGCCGTCGGGCGTATAGCAAATCGGGCCGTTGAAATCGTCCTTGAGCCCGACGTTTTCCGAGCTTGGAATCCGGTGAAGCATGGAGAGGTACTCCGCCTCGATCCGCTCCAGGTCGAGGGGGAAGAGATCGGCGCGGAAGCTCGAAGGCACCCCGAACTGGAAGCGCGCCGGCGCGCCCCGCTCATAGGGGCCGAGGATCCAGCCGCCGCGTTCCTCGCGCACATACCATTTCGCATCGGCGTCGCGCAGGACCGGATGCTCTCCATTCGACTTGCGCCATTCCGCCAGCGCCGGGTCGGGCTCGGTGACGATATACTGGTGCTCGACCGGCATGGCCGGGATGTAGCAGCCGATCATCGCCGCCGTCGCCTGCGCGTGGTTGCCCGTCGCGGTCACGACATGCTCGCAGGTGATCTCGAACGCCCCCTCAGAGGCGATGAGATTACCGCCCTGCTCAACCATCCTGACCGCCTTGACGACCCATTCGCCGCCGCGACGCTCAAACCCCGTCACATGCGCGCGGCGGATGATCTCCACCCCGCGCTGACGGGCGCCCTTGGCCATCGCTTGCGTGACGTCCGCCGGGTTGATGTAGCCATCCGTCGGATGAAAGATCGCGCCCTTCAGATCCTCGGTGCGGAGGAGCGGCCACCGCGCCGCGATCTCCTTCGGCGTCAGCCACTCGAAGGGCACACCCACGCTTTCAGCGGTCGCCGCGTAGAGCATGTATTCATCCATCCGCGCGTCGGTCTGCGCCATGCGAAGGTTACCGACGACGGAGAAACCAGCGTTCAACCCGGTCTCGGCCTCGAGCGATTTATAGAATTTGACGCTGTAATCGTGAATGTGGCTGGTCGCGTAGGACATGTTGAAAAGCGGCAGCAAGCCCGCCGCGTGCCAGGTGGAGCCGGATGTCAGCTCATCACGCTCCAGCAGCACCACATCTGACCAGCCCGCCTTCGCCAGATGACAGGCGATTGAGGCGCCAACAGCGCCGCCTCCGACAACGACGGCGCGAGCATGGGTTCGCATCTGGCGGCTCCTTGGACAAATCGACTGATCCTTGCGCGGAAGATGCGTCCAGTCCATTCGCGGCGTTGGCGCAGGCGCGACGCCTTTCAGCCTGATTGCGGCGCAAGCTCCATCGCGCAGCGCGGGGGCACTTTGGTCAGTTTCCGCCGCGCGAGCCGGCCAGAAGCTCCACGCTGACCGCTTCGATCGTCATGCGTCGGCGCATCGCCGCGCCGCGCAATCTCGCGAAGGCGTCGGATTCGCTGATGCCATGCTCACTCATCAGCGAAAGCTGCGCCGAGACGACGAATCGCCGGCCCTCCAGCCGTTCCTCCAGCCTTTCGATCCGCGCCGCGAATTCACGCCGGCCCTGAAAGTTATGGCGGGCGATCTGCATGGCCGTCAGCACCCCGACCTGCCGAACCGGCTTCATCAGATGGGCGGAAATATCCCGTTTGAGGAGCTTCTCCAGATGCGATGGCGCTTCCGAGCCGACCAGCGCGATGATCGCAAGCGCGCCCCCCGCGTCGAGCGGCAGGATATCGGACGAAAGATCCGCGTCGTCATCGAGAAAAAGCGCATCCAGCCGCGTCTCCGCGCAAAGATGCTCCGGGCCAAGCGCATTCAGCGGGATGGCCTGCACGCCAAGGCGCGCAAGCTGGCGCGCCAATATCTTCTCGTCCGGAGCAGGGCAGCCCAGAATGCCGACCCGTGCGCCCCGAAAGGAATAGCGAACGTTTCCCATGCGGCTAATGCAGCGATCTGCGGGGGTCTTCGTCAACCCCGGATTGATCGGTCCGGCGCGCGAAACTCGCGAAATCGAGCCACGCGAGATAGGGGTCGGGTTTAACCGGCGCCGGCGCTTCGCGCAGGATTTAAAACGAGCCGGCGGCGGTGGACCGCGCCAGACGCGGGGTCAGATAGCAATGGTTGTTTTCTGGATCGACATGAACCGGCCCCTGCGGTCCCTCGTAGCGATCACGGTAAAGCGCCTCGCGCACGCTGGCCACATCGTCGCTACCCGCCTCGGCGATAGCGCGGCCGAGAAGCATCGCGCAGAGATAGGCCGCCTCGGTATCGACCGAGGGAGATCCATAGGGCTGGAAGCGCCGACGATAGCGCGAAAGGAACTCGACATTTTCCGGCCGGTCTATGCTCTGGAAATAGACCGACGAGACCAGGTGGCCGCCGTCATGCTTGCCGATCAGCCGCAGCTCGGCCTCGCACAGACTGAGGCTGAGCATCGGGATCTGCGCCAATGCGGGGCGCGCGGCGACGGCGGCGTGCCACGCGGCGTAAAAACTGTATGCGGAGGCGCCGACAAGCGTGTTCAGCACCGCGCCGGGCGCCCGGCGCACGATATCGTCGATCAGATAGTCCAGCGCTTCTTCACCAAGCGGGGTCAGCTTTTCGGCGACGACCTGGCCGCCTCCGGCCGCCATGATCGCGCGCATGATGCGGATCGTCTCCCACGTCCAGATATAATTGGAGCCGATGCAATAGATCCGGGGGTCGAGCTCATCGAGAATGTAACGCGCCAAAGGCACGACATGCTGGTTCGGCGCCGCCCCGACATAGATGACGTTCTCGCTGCTTTCGAACCCCTCATAGCGCGCGGAATGCCAGAGCAGCGCGTTCGCCCCCTCGACCAGCGGCAACGCCTGCTTGCGTGAGGCCGAGGTGTAGCAGCCGATGATATGGCGCACGCCGTGCCGATGCAGCAGCGCATCGCATTGCTCGCGGTAGTGGGCGATGGAGCCGCCAGGGTCCATTATGATCGGGTGAAGCTCGAAATCCAGCGACGGGTCGGCGTTGATCTGTTCGATGCCGAGCAAGGCGCCGTTCAGCATCTCCATGCCCATCACGCCGTAAAAGCCGGTGAGCGAATAGAGTATGCCGACCGGCACCCCGGTTTTGGGCCTTCTGCGCGGCGCGGACGCTGTGGCGGGGTGGGATCGGGGCGACGTCATGTCAGATCAGCAAATGCTCTCGGATCGTTTCTGAATTCACTTTGCCCGCCGGGATTTCACTGGTGATACGGCCCTTTTCCATCACATAGCAGCGTTCTGCTATCGAGAGGATAGTATCCAGATTCTGCTCGACGAAAAGGATTGTCGTGCCGATCTCGCCGCGAATCGTGGTGAGGGCCCGGCAAATCATCTGAACGATCGAGGGTTGGACCCCTTCCGACGGCTCGTCCAGCACCATGAAGGTCGGGCTGCCGATCAGCGCGCGCCCGATCGCCAGCTGCTGCTGCTCGCCGCCCGACATCGTGCCGGCCATCTGGCGGCGGCGCTCCACCAGCCGCGGGAAAATCTGATAGACCATGTCCCGCAGCTTGACGCCGTTCTTGCCTCCGATCAGCTCCCCCACTGTCAGGTTCTCATCCACCGTCAGGCGGGGAAAGACATCTCGTCCCTGCGGAATATACCCCATGCCGAGACGGGCGCGGTGGTCGGCCGGCTTGCCGGTGACGTCCTCGCCCTGAAGCATGATCCGGCCTTCGGTGGCTTTCAGAAGGCCGATCAGGGTGCGCGCCGTCGTGGTCTTGCCGACGCCATTGCGGCCGATCAGGGCGACGATCTCCCCCGGTTTGATCGCGAGGTCGACGCCCTGAAGGATCGGCGCCGCGCCATAGCCGGCCTGAAGGCCCGAAACCTCTAATGCGTAATCAGCCGCCATGTGGGGTCCCCAGATAAATTTCAGCCACGCGCCGATCGGCGACGATCTCCTCGATCCCGCCGCGCGCGAAGACTTCGCCAAGATGCATGACGGTCACGCGGGTGGCGATCTGGCGCACGAAGGACATGTCGTGCTCCACCGCCAGAATGGTCATGCCGTCCGCGTTGAGCCGCTTCACCAGTTCGCCCGTGCGAAAGGTTTCTTCCTCCGACATGCCGGCGGTCGGCTCGTCCAGCAGCACCAGTTTCGGCTCCAGCGCGAGGGCCATGCCGATCTCCAGCCATTGCTGCTGGCCATGTGAAAGCAGCCCGGCCGGTTTTTCGGCATGCGGCGTAAGGTCGAGCAGTTCGAGAAGCTTGTCTTCTTCTTCGCGAATCCGCGCCGCGCCCACCCGGCGCTGAAGCGCGATATGCAGGTTCTGCCGCGTCGGCAGCTCCTTGAAGACGCTCGGCTTCTGCATCTTGATGCTCATGCCGCGCTGAACCCGCGCGAAGGATTTCGCGCGCGTCATGTCCTCGCCCGCAAAATGGATCGTCCCCTCGTTCGGGTCGTGATAGCCGATGATCAGCTTGAACATCGTGCTCTTGCCGGCCCCGTTCGGGCCGATAAGGCAATGTATCTCGCCGGGCATGATCTCCAGATCGACGCCGGAGACCGCCTTCATGCCGCCGAAATGCTTGCTGACGCCTTTGGTTTGCAAAAGAGCGGTCATGCCCGCCCCCCTTTCGAGCCGGCTGGCTTCGCGCCGCGCGTCCCGAGCGCCAGCAGCCGCTGCACGATCTGCATGAGCCCGAGAACGAAGCCCTGCGGCACGAAGAGCACTGTGGCGAGCAGCAGCGCGCCCATCAGGATCAGCGCCCATTGCTGGCTGTAGATCGTGATCGTCTGGAACGCGAGAAGGATGACAAAGGTGCCGAGCGTGGTCGCGGAAATGTCGCTCCGCCCGGAAAAGGCCACCCAGACGATCGGCATGGCGGCGGCGGGAAGGCCGACACTGGAGGGGGTGATGAATTGCCCCCACGCGGTGTAGAGAACCCCGCTCAGCGCGGCGAGACAACTGCCGATCACGAAAGCGATCAGCTGATATTTGCGGACATCGTATCCCAGCAGTTCGGTCCGCTCCTGATCGTCCCTGATCGCGACGAGGACATGGCCGAAGGGCGAGTTGAGAAGAATGCGCAGCCCGATATAGACCACGGCAAGCAACCCGATCACGAGGTAGTAGAGCGCCGAATCCAGAAACACGATATCGCCGCCAAACCAGGGTATCGACAGCGGCGGCATGCCCAGCATGCCGTTGAACCCGTTCAGGCGCGCGTCGCCGATCGCCCATTCCGGCCCGGCCGTCTGGCCAAGGAAAAACGCCAGCGCCAGGGTCATCGACAAGGTCATGATGCCGAAGAAGACGCCGATCACCCGTCCGTAGATCATGAAATAGCCGAGCACCACCGCCGACAAGCCGGCAAGCCCGATGGCCAGAAGGAGGGACAGAAATGTCAGGCCGAACTGTTCCCCGATCATGATCGAAAGAACGCCGTATCCGTAGCCGCCGACCCCGAAGAAAAAGGTCTGGGCGAAGGACAGCATCCCCGTATAGCCCCACATGATGCAGACGCCCATCGCCATGAATATCCAGAGCAGAAAATAGGCGAAGTTGCCGACATCATATGGATCGGCGAAGAAGGGATAGGCCAGCGCCGCGACGCAGAGCGCGAGAAACGAGATCCAGAAACCGCGCCCGTTGCCGAGCGTCTGGGGGCCGTTGATATAGGTCAGCATGCTGGTCTTCATCCTATCCAAATCGCTTCGCGAACCAGCCCGAGAAGCCGTTCGGCATCACCCGGATCATCACCATCACTGCAAGCAGCATCCCGATCTGACCGACGATCTGGCCCTGCCAGCTGACGAGCCAGGTGCGCACGATCGCCAGCGCCAGACCGGCCGGCGCGGTGCCGAGCAGCACGTTGGAGCCGCCGACGACTACGGTGACGAAGGACTCGACGATGAAAGTCGCGCCCATGGTCGGAATCAGCGTCATGGTCGGCGCATAGAGCGCGCCGCAAAGGCCGGCGAGCGCGGCGCCGAAACCGAAAGTCATCGCGTAGACGAGGTTGGTGCGCATCCCCAGCGCGCGCGCCATCGAAGGGTTCTGCATGGTCGCGCGCGCGAAAATCCCGAAGCGCGTTTTCATGAACAGCAGGTAAATCAGCGCCAGCACCCCGATCGCCGCGAAGAAGAGGATCACCCGGTAGGTGGAAAAGGTGTAGACGCCGACGGAGAAGCTCCCCGGCGGCGTGCCGACGCCGGCGAAGCTTGAGCCGACGATGATCAGCATGCTCTGCGTGATCATGATGCTGACCGCCCAGGTGGCGAGGAGCGAATCCAGCGGCCTTGCGTACAGCGACCGCACGACAGTCACCTCCAGCACGATTCCGACCATGCCGGCGACCAGCGCGCCCGACAACTGCGCGATAACAAGGGGCGTTCCGGCGTGGACCAGCGCGGTGGTCACATAGGCGCCGCACATGATGAACTCACCATGGGCCATGTTGATGACGCCCATCATCCCGAAAATGATGGCGAGGCCGGCCGCCGAGAGGATCAGAAAGGCGAACACGTCTGCGAATTGGTAAAACGTCGAGAATACTTCAGCGGCCATCTGTCTTTCCCTGAAATCTTGTGCGGATGGCGCGCGGCCTGCGTCCGCGCCCTGAAGTCCGGCGGCCAGACAAATGGCCCGGCCGCCGCAAGCCCCGATCAGCCGGGCAAATTATCAGGAGAATACTGCGTCTTCGGGTTTTCCTTGGTCAGATCGCAACCGACCTCGCCAAGCCAATAGGGCTCGATGACGCCGAAATCCTTGCCCGTGACGATGCTGTGGTCGTCGGCGACCGAGATCAAGCGCATCCGGTGGGACGTGTGCTGGCTTTTCGGGTCGATGCAGATCTTGCCCTCAGGGCTATCCAGACATGCGTCACCAGTGGCGATGACCGCGCGGATGTCCGCGAGCGCGGTGGACTGCGCCTTCTCGACCAGCATCTTGTACTGGTTGATCGCGACGTAAGCGTTGTAGCCCATGTCGTTGATATATACCTCGTCCGGGAACTTTGCGCGCCAGCGCGCCTTGAAATCCTCGGCTTCGGGCGTGTCGAGCTCCTCATACCAGTTGGCGACGGCGTAAAGCCCGGAAAGGGCCGGCGCGGCGAAGCGCTTGTGCTCGAATCCAAGCATGACCTTGATCGGGCTGGCCATCGGATAGTCGAGCTTGGCCGCCATCGCCTGCTCGAAGAACGAGTCCTGCGCTGCGCCGACATTCAGCATCATGAGCCAGTCCGGCTTCGCCTTCTGAATGTTCTGGATGGTCTGGGCGAACTGCGAGACGCCAAGGGGAATGAACTCCTTGCCGATCACTTCGCCGCCCTCCTCCTTGAGCAGAGTTTCCGTCCACTGGGTCGTCAGGTGGCCGAAATTGTAGTCCGCCGCGACGACATAAACCTTCTTGCCGTATTTCTCGACCATGAAGGGAACCAGCGTGGAGAGCTGCTGTTCCGGCACAGCCCCGACGCTGATCATGTTGGCGTCGCAGACCCCACCTTCATACTGGTTCGTGTACATGTAGAGCGTGTCGGTGCGGTCGATTATCGGGCGGACCGCCTCACGCGAAGCGGAGGTGATGCCGCCGATCAGCACGTCGACCTTGTCGCGCGACAGCAGCCGGCGCGAAAATTCCTGATAGCGCGCGTTGTCGCCTTGCGGGTCGAGATGGATCAACTCGATCTGACGGCCCATGATGCCGCCCTCCGCGTTGATCTCTTCGACCGCCAGTTCGGAGCCATGCAGCTTAGGCAGGCCCAGCAGCGCCAGATCGCCGGAGATGTCTTCGAGAAGGCCGATCTTGATCGGATCGGCGGCGCTTGCGGGCAACACGGCGCCGATACTGATCGACATGGCGGATAGCGCCCCGAGGAACATTGTTTTTTTAAGCATGCTGTCACCTTCTGTTGGGTATTCGTTGATGAATCCCGGCGGGTTATCCGACCAGGTACTTCTTCAGTATCGACGCCCCGAGCGTGTATTTGGGGTCGACCATGTTGCCGAGCCGCACACGGCCGACCTGCCCGAGCAGCATGTAGGCGTCCAACTCCTCGAACCCGTAATCTGCGGCCATCCAGCGCGTGAGCTCGCGGTAGGCGATGCGCGCCGCATCCTCCATCGGGCGGGCGCTGCCGATCGTCATGATGAAGTCTTCCGTCTCCAGCCGCGGCCAGGCGAAGCTCCAGTCCTTGATCAGGTCCACGGTGGCCGTGACTGTCGCGGGCTGTTCAAGCGCGACGCCGGTCAACTCGCCGTCGCCCTGCGTGGCGTGGCAGTCGCCGACATAAAGCAGCGCGCCATCGGTATGGACGGGCAGATAGATGATCGCCCCCGGCCTGATATCGGGCAGGTCCATGTTGCCGCCGTGATAATCCGGCTGGAGGGAGGATATCGCCTCGATCTGGGGGGATACGCCGATGGTGCCGATGAACGGCTCATAAGGCAGAACCAGCTTGTCGCTCCAATGGACGCCGGCTTCATCGATACGGATCTTCTTCACCCGCTCCGGCAGCGGCTTGTTCAGCATCGCGGTGGCCGAGGTGCCGACAAGGCCGCCGAACTCCGGGATCAGGCAGGTCGTTCCCGCCGGCTGGGGGCCGCGCGTCTCCACCGCCTTGATATGAACCGCGAGGCAATCGCCCTTTTTCGCGCCCCTTACATATACCGGCCCGCTCTGCGGGTTCAGGAACGGGAAGTTCAGCTTCTCGGTCGGCATGTCGGTTTCCGACTGGATTGCGCCGCCGAACGCGTCCTGGGTGTCGACCCGGATCGTGTCGCCGGGGTCGATCTCCAGCTTCGGGTCGACATAGGGGCCGTAGACGAAATGGAACTGCCCCTGCTCCGCCTCGGTCAGCGTATGGACAACGCCCG
>JBBDTD010000273.1:0-3223 GCA_040904645.1 Paracoccaceae bacterium | reverse complement strand
GATCGCGACCCGGCGGATGTTCCCGCCGACCCGCTCTGGCTGCGCCCACGCCTCGGCAAGATCGCTCCCGCCGCGCTCGGCCTCTCGCAGAAGACCTGGACCAACCTGCTCAGCGATTTTCGCGCGGCGTTGGCCGTCGCCAGCGCCACCGACGGGGGACGCGGGCGGTCCATCGCCCTGCCCCCGGAATGGGCACAGCTCCGCGTCGTCCTGACGGAGAAGCGCCATCGCATCGGGCTCAGCCGGTTCATGCAGTTCTGCGCCAATCTGGGCGTTGCGCCGGAGGCTGTGAACGACGACGCCCTCGCAGGGTTCCACGCGGCGCTCGCGCGGTCGGAGCTCCGCAAGGATCCGGAGACGCTGGTTCGTGATGTCGCCACGTTCTGGAATCAGGCCAGAGAGACGGCTCCGGAATGGCCCGCCGCGCGCCTGACCGTCCCCGATCGCCGCAATCGCGTCGCCTTGGCGATGGAGACCTTCTCGCTTTCGTTTCGCGCCGATGTCGACGCGTATCTGGAGCGCCTCGCCGCATCCGACCTGACCGATCCGGACGCGCCGGCGCGTGCGTGCGAACCCGAGACGATCGCGTTCCGCCGCGGACAGATCGCGCGCTTCGCTTCGGCGCTCGTCCATCGCGGCCGCGATCCGAATTCGATCAACAGCCTCGCCGATCTCGTGGAGCCTGCTGCGGCGCGCGCCGGCCTGCGCTATTTCCTGGATCGCAACGGCGGCAAGACCTCAGGAGCGATCTACAATCTCGCGGCGCTTCTGAAGAGCGTCGCAAAATGGCATGTTCACGTCGATCCAGTCGCGCTGGACTCGCTGAAAGATCTCGCCCGCCGGGTTGCGCCGCGGAACGCAGGCATGACGCCGAAGAACCGCGCCCGGCTGCGTCAGTTCGACGAAGGCACCGCGATCGGCGAGCTTCTCGCCCTACCCGACCGCCTCATCGCCAAAGCAGGACGCGCGCGGTCACCTCGCGCCGCCGCCCTCGACATTGAGATCGCGCTGGCGATCTCGATCCTGATCCACTGCCCGATGCGGATCGAGAATCTCCGCACCCTTTCGCTCGAACGCCACCTCTCGGGACGGGCCGTCGGGCCGCGCCGCATCGTCGTTCCGGCCGAGGAGGTGAAGAACGGCATGGAGCTCGACTTCCCGCTGCCCACCCGCGTCGTCAAACTTCTCGATCTCTTCGTGCGTGACCATCGCAAGATCCTGAACCCGGATTGCGGCGATCTGCTCTTCGCCAAGCGCGGGGCGGCCGAGCCGGTCGCCGGCGGAGCCCTCGGCCAGCGTATCTCGCGCGCCATCCGCCGCGAGACCGGGCTCGAGGTCAATCCGCACCTCTTTCGCCATATCAGCGCGAAGATCTATCTCCGCGCCAATCCCGGCGCATTCGAGGTTGTGAAGCGTCTTCTCGGACATTCGCAGACCTCCTCCACGATCGACGTCTACGCCGGGTTCGAGACCGACGCGGCGACCCGCGCCTACGCCGCGATCCTGGAGCAGGCGGCCGCCGCGCCGCGTCGACGGCGGAGGGTGCGGCGATGACGCACCAGCGCCGCCGTCTGCGCACTGAGGACTGGCCCGAAACCGACCTTGCGATGTGGGCGGAACTCTTCCGCTCCGGCGACATCCTCGACGGCGCCGGGCCGCTCGCCCATCTCCGCCCCGCCACCCGCGGCATCCATGAGACCGCCTACGCCTTCTGGCTCGGCTTTCTCCGTGACAAGGGCCTTGATCTCGCAGTCGAGCCGCCGGTCGACCGGATGACCGGCGCGCGGCTCCTCGCCTATCTCGACGCTCTCGAAGGCCTTTCGCTCGCCAGCAAGGCGCAGCGGGTCCACCGGCTTTATCTGACTCTCCGCGCCGCGGCGCCCGCCCGTGACTGGACGCGGCTCAGGACCGCCGCGCTGAGGCTCCAGCGCCTCGAGTCCCGCGCCGGCGCGCGGCGGCTCCCGGCCACGGAGCTCTCGGCGGCAAGGCTCGTCGAACTCGGCGCGGCGCTGATCCGCGAGGCGCAGGAACACCCGGCGCTCGACCCGATCTCCCGCGCGCTCTGCGCCCGCGACGGCGCGGCGATCCTGCTCCTCGCCTATTGCCCGCTCCGGATCGGCAACTTCGCGCGTCTGGAAAGCGGGCGCTCTCTGCTCGCGACCGGCGACGGCTACGCCATCACGATCGAGCCGGAAGAAGCCAAAGCCGGCCGATCGATCACCATGTCCATCCCCGCCCCCGCCGCCAGGGCGCTTCGCCTCTGGCTCGACGATCACCGGCCCGCGCTGGCGCGGGAAGACCGCAGCGGCCGCGCCGTCTGGCTCGCCCGAACCGGCGCGCCCTACGCCCCCTACAAGCTCAGCGAGCGGATCGCCACAATCACCCGCCAACGCCTCGGCGTCGCCATCTCCGCCCACCGCTTCCGCGCCTGCGCCGCGACCACCATCGCCGAGATCGCTCCCGAGCAGGCCAGGATCATCCAGCCCCTCCTCGCGCACTCAACCGCAAATGTAGCCGACAAGGCCTACAACCGCGCCAGGATGCGCAGCGCGGTCGAACGGTATGGCGAGGCGATAGAAATGCTGCGCGGTGTGAGAAAAACGTGGAGCGCGAACGGGCTTGGATAACCGCAAAGTGGGCTATGAAATCCACACGATACGGACCGCGTGTCAGGCGCGGAATAACAGACGATATGGGCGGGGGGACTAAGCCGCTCCGCGGCAATGGCGCCCGTGGCTGGCGTCGGCCGGTCATTCCAACGTTTTTCTATCTGGCCGGGCTTTCTGGGCTGACGATTGGGATCTTCCCACCGTCAGACAGGAGGTTCCCATGGAGGAGAAGAACACCACCCCGCTGCGCCAGCGGATGATCGAGGACATGAACATCCGCGGGTTGTGCGAGAAGACCCAGAAGGCGCACATCCGGAATGTGAAGCATTTCGCGTCCTTCCTCGGGAGGCCGCCGGACACCGCCACGCCAGAGGATCTGCGGTCATACCAGCTCAAGATGACCGAAGAGGGGGTGACAGCCAGCACCTTCAACGTCCGCATCATCTCGCTGCGGTTCTTCTTCGGCGTCACGTGCGGACGCGGCGGGATGAAGCGCTTCATGCAGTTTCACCGCAATCCTCGGAAGTTGCCCATTGTCCTGAGTGTCGAGGAAGTGGCTGATCTGATGGCCGCCGTGCCGGGCCCGGGGCTCAAGTATCGCGCAGCGCTCGGGA
>JBBDTD010000272.1:0-19584 GCA_040904645.1 Paracoccaceae bacterium | reverse complement strand
GGCGCCGGCGGGCGGGCGCCCCATCATCTTTCGCATGTTGGAAATCAATGTTTCATTCTCCTGCCCAGCGGCCGACGCGGTTCTGACTGATACCGGCCCGTGCGGGCGAACGCATCAACAAACCTCGACCTTGCTCGCGCGAAGATTGTTGCCGCTTCCCACCGCTTTCGCCATGTCATGACCATGGTAAACGAATCATACACATCCCCCGAAGACGCCGTCGCCGCGCTCCGCCGCCTCTATGACGCGCAAACCGAAGCATTGCGTGAAAGCTTCGCCGCCTTCGCGCGGGGCGAACGGCTGGACGCGCCCGTCCGCGGCTATTACCCCCGTCTCGCAGTCACGGCGCAGCGCGCGATGCTGCATCCGCCCGCGCAATCCTTCGGATTTTGCGACAGCGCCGGGCGTTTCGAAACCACCATAACCCGGCCCGATCTTTTCGAGGCCTACCTTCTGACCCAGCTGAGCGAGCTCGCCGCCAATCACGATTGCGGCTTTGAGGTAGGGCTTTCGGACATGCCGCTACCGATTCATTTCGCTTTCCCAGAAGGTCTGCATGTCGAAGGCGCGATCAGTATCGACGATGTCGCGGATTTCGGCCGCCTGTTCGATGCGCCCGACCTCGCCACCATGGACGACGAGCACGTGAACGGCGAAATCGACTATATCGGCGCGACGATCCGGCCGCTTTCGCTCTTCACCGCGCCGCGGATCGATTATTCGCTGCACCGGCTCAACCACTACACCGGGACCGGCGCCGAGCATTTCCAGAATTTCGTGCTCTTCACCAATTACCAGTTCTATGTGGACGGGTTTCGCAAACTGGCGGCGGAGCAAGTGGCCGACCCCGAAAGCGGCTATTGCGAATTCGTCGAGCCGCGGCCAGCGCATCACCCCCCGCAAATGCCCGCCTTTCACCTGAAACGGCCGGACAATCAGGGGATCACCCTCATCAATATCGGCGTCGGCCCCTCCAACGCCAAGACGATGACCGATCATGTCGCGGTCTTGCGCCCTTCCGCCTGGATCATGCTCGGCCATTGCGCGGGGCTTAGGCGCACGCAGCGGCTCGGCGATTACGTGCTCGCCCATGGATACGTGCGCGATGATCATGTGCTGGATGCGGATCTGCCCGTCTGGGTGCCGATTCCGGCGCTGGCCGAGGTGCAACAAGCGCTCGAGGGCGCGGTGGCGGAGGTGACGGGCGTTGCGGCGGATGATCTCAAGCGGGTGATGCGCACCGGCACCGTGGCCTCCATCGACAACCGGAACTGGGAGCTGCGCGATCAGGCAGAACCGATTCGCCGGTTCAGCCAGTCGCGGGCCATCGGGCTGGATATGGAGAGCGCGACGATAGCCGCTAACGGGTTTCGCTTCCGGGTTCCTTACGGCACGCTTCTGGTGGTGTCCGACCGGCCGCTCCACGGCGAGCTTAAATTGCCCGGCATGGCGTCCAATTTCTATCAGCGTCAGGTGGACCGGCATCTTGCGGTCGGCGTGCTGGCGATGGAGCGCTTGCGGGCGATGCCGTCGCACCGGCTCCATAGCCGCAAGCTGCGGAGCTTCAACGAAGTTCCATTCCAGTAAGCGGCTATTCCGGCAGCGCCACCAGCACATAGAGAAACGCCGCGAACTCGGAGAGCTCGAACGCGCCGAGCGAGGCTTCGATATCGGTGAAAACTTCCTGGCTCAGGAAAGCCGCCGAAAGCGCGCGGTCAACTTCCAGCCGCAGGCGCCCCTCCCCCGCCTTCATCGCCAGCGAATAAGGCTCGAACGAGAACTGATCGGTCATGACGCGGATCGGAATCAGGCGATCCTCACCCTTCAGGACGCTGAGCTGATACTGCAATAGCCCCTGATCGCCGAAATAGGCGTCGATTTCCCCCCTGCCAAGCGCTTCAAGCCCCTCGCGGTGGGAGCCGAACTCGACGATCCTGGAGCCCCCGGGCGCGCCCCATACCTGCGCCATCGCAACGGCGGTCGTCCCCGCGAGCGCGCCGACCGGCTCGCCCGACAGCGCGACAAGCTCCTGCACGCCGTCGCGCCGCAGGGCAGCGCCGATACCGTCCATGAAATAGGGGATCGAGAAGTCGAGGGTTTCTCGCCGCGCCAGCGTCGCGGTCATCGGGCCGCAATGTATGTCCACACGTCCGTCGGCGATGGCGTCGAAACGGGATTTCGCGTCGACCGTCACATATTCCACCGTCAGCGCCTCCGGCCTCAGCCGCCGAGCCAGCGAGGTGGCGACACGCCCGCAAAGCGCCACTGCAAGCCCGGCGGGCGCGCCGCTATCGTTTATATAGGAAAAGGGAGCCGAGCTTTCCCGCACGCCGAAACGGATGGTTCCGGTCTCGACGATGCGGTCCAGCGCATCGGCCAGCGCCGGCGCCGCAGCGCCGAGGGCGAGAATGAAGACGAGCGCGAAACGCATGGCGGGACTTCCTCGAATCTTTGTCCGAATCAAAGCCTAACCGATTCCATCGCTCCGGCGACCGAATTTCAGGGCGTCTGACCGGTTTCCACCGCCGCTGTTCCGCCCACGGGCGAAGCCGCGCGCCCGCGCATGCGCATCTCGCGCTGGGCGATATACCAGGCGGAGCCCACGATGATCGCGGAACCGATGACAATGAAAATATCGACGGCTTCCCCGAAGAAGACCGCGCCAACCATCGTCGCCCAGACGATCTGAAGGAAGGTCACCGGCTGGGTGACGGTGATCGGAGCGCATTGATAGGCTTTGGTCAGCGTATAATGGCCCGTCGTCGCGATCACCGCGACCAGCGACAACCACAGCACGTCATGAAGACTGGGCGTCACCCATTGCGCGAACGCGAATGGCGCAAGGGTGAGGGTGGCGCCAAGGGAAAGCATCACGACGATTTCGCCCGGCCGCGCGCTATTCGTCAGCAGCTTCGCGAAAATGAAAGAGACGGCGAAAAGCGGCGCAGCGCAGATCTGCGCCCACTGGCCCGCCCCGATCTCCTGAAAGCCGGGCCGAAGAATGATGGCGACGCCGGCAAGCCCGACAACGATCGCCACGATCCGCCGCGCCTTCAGCCGCTCGCCCAGAAAAATCGCCGCGAGGATGGTGACGAAAATCGGCGAGGTGTAGCCGAGCGCGGTGACTTCGGCGACGGGGATCCGCGCCATCGCATAGAACCAGAGGATCACGCCAAGCCCATGCACCAGACCGCGCCCGCAATAAAGCGCCCAGATCCGCCGCGACGGCGGGCGCCGGAACAGGCCGATCAGCGCAGGAGCCATGATCAGAAGGCCGACGGCGTAACGAATGAAAGCGCCTTCGGCGGCGGGCAAGTCGGAGCCGAGATGGCGCACGATGCCGGTCATCACGACGAACAGAAGCCCGGTCAGAAACATCCACGCCACGCCGAGCGCGATATTCTCCTCCCGCGCATGGGGCGCGGAGCGAACATCGACGGCAATCGCCATGAAGGGCCTTCTCAAATAAATCCGTCGGTCAGACTAGCGGCGCGGCGCGCCCGGCGCCATGGTCCACGAAACATGGGAGGGCTGCGCATGGCGCATGACTACACGGGTCCGGCGCTCTGCGCTTTGACGGCGACCGAGGCGGTGGCGAAACTGGAGGCGGGTGAAGTTTCCCCGCTTGAGATGCTCGATGCGGCGCTGGAACGGATCGAAGCGGTGGAACCCGCGATCAACGCGATGCCGACCGTCTGCGCCGAACGGGCGCGCGACCGGGCCAAGAACCTCAAGCGCGGCGACGAGGCCGTCTGGCTGGCTGGCCTTCCGCTCGCGATCAAGGACCTGACGCCGGTGGCTGGCGTGCGCTCCACCTGGGGCACCAAGGCGCTGGCGGATTTCGTGCCCGACGAAAGCGACCCGCTGGTCGAGCGGCTGGAGGCGCGCGGCGGAGTCGTGATCGGCAAGTCGAACACCCCGGAAATGGGCGCGGGCGCCAACACGTTCAACGATGTGTTCGGCCGGACCCGCAACCCCTGGAACACGAAACTGAACGCAGGCGGCTCTTCCGGCGGGGCGGCGGCCGCGCTGGCGACGGGCGAAGTCTGGCTCGCCCACGGCTCCGACCTGGGCGGCAGCCTGCGGACGCCGGCCGCCTATTGCGGGGTGGTCGGGTTTCGCGCTTCGCCAGGGCGCGCCAGCGGCGGCGGCAGGGATTTCGCGTTTTCCGGGCTGGGTTCGCAAGGGCCGATGGCGCGGACGGTGGAGGATTGCGCGCTCTTCCTCGATGCGATGACCGGGGTGGACCCAAAGCAGCCGCTGACGATGGAAGCGCCGGCTGTCAGCTTTCGCGAGTCCGTACGCCGGGCCGAGCCGCCCAAGCGGGTCGCGTTCTCGGCGGATTTCGGCGGCTACGGGCCGGTGACGAAAGAGGTCCGCGATCTGCTTTCGGCGGCGATGCGCCGGCTCGAAGGGCTGGGAACAGTGGTGGAAGAACGCGATCCACCGACCGAGGGACTGATCGAAACCTCAAATACTTTCCGCGGCATGGTTATGGCCGCAGGACCGGCCCAACTGCCCGAAGCGGTGCAGAAGCATTACAAGAAGACCTTGCGCGAAAACATCGCCTTCGGCCTGACGGTGACAGCGGAACAGATCGTAAGGGCGGAGCGCCATCGCTCAGCCCTCTTCCTTGAGATGGAGGCCGTCACACGCGGTTTCGACGCGCTCGCCTGCCCTATTGTCGGTCTTGCTCCGCTGGAGGCGGAGGTCGAATTTCCGACCTCCATCGATGGAGAGGAGACGCCGCATTACATGGACTGGCTGCGCTTCGCCTTCCTCGCCACCACGCTGGGTCTGCCGGCGATTTCAGTGCCGATCGGCTTCACCGCATCCGGTGCGCCGATGGGGATTCAGCTGATCGGGCGGAACCGGGACGAGGCCGGGTTGCTCGGCGTCGCCAAGGCGATCGAAAGCGTGACCGAAGGTTTCGGTCGCCCGGTCGACCCGCGCACGCCCTGAAGGACCGCCCCGCGCTCTGGCTGGCGCGGGGACCTCACCCACACTGGGGTTCGGCCCCGTCCCTGAGCGTCGGCAAGGTAAGCCCGAAGGCGATAACGCCGCAAAGCGCGATCACAGCGATCATCGGCGTCGCCGTGCCGTCAAAGAACGGCGAGGCGACGATGATCATCATCCCGCCGGTCAACATCTGCAGCGTCCCGCCGAGCGACGACGCGAGGCCGGCGATCTCTCCATGATCGTCCAGCGCCATGACCATCGTCGTCGGGATGACCAGCCCTAACCCCGCATTGCCGCAGAAGAGCAAACCGACCACCAGCGGCAAGGTCGCGCCCGATGTCAGCGCGATGACGAGCAAGATCAGGGAGAACCCCGCGAACAGCCCGGTTCCGATGCGGATCACACGCGGGAGACCAATGCGCGCCGCCAGCGGCCCGGCCAGCTGCGAGGCGCTGAAGAACCCGATAGCATTGATCGCAAAGGCAAGGGAAAACCCGGTCGGGCTGAGGCCGAATTCGCCCATATAGACGAATGACGCCGAGGCGAGAAAAACAAAGAAGCTCGCCATCCCGAAGGCGCCGATAAAGGTCAGCCCGACGAAGCGCGCATCGGTCAGAAGCCGAAGCGCGCCGCGCGAGAGCGAGCGCAGATTGACCGGAATCCGGCGCGCCGGGGGCAATGTCTCAGGCTGGAGGAAAAAGGTCATCAGGAGGCTGACCAGCCCCGCGATGAAAATGGTGACGAAGATCGCCCGCCAACCCGAAATCGCGATCACTGCGCTGCCCGCCAAGGGCGCCAGCATCGGCGAGACCGAGATCACCAGCATGATCAGCGCCATCAGCTTCGTCGCTTCCGGTCCGGTGTGCATGTCGCGGATGATCGCGCGCGGCATCACCATCAGCACTGCGCCGCCCAGCCCCTGCACGAAACGCCATGCGACAAGAGCCTCGGCGTTCGCGGCGAGAGCCGCCCCGGCGGAGCCGACGAGGAATATGGCGAGGCCGACGTAGATCGGCGTCTTTCGCCCCGATTGATCGGCCCAGGGGCCGTAGATCATCTGCGCGACGCCAAAGGCGATGAAATAGGCGGTGATGGTCGCCTGAACCGCAGTCTCGCCCACCCCGAGATCGGCGGCGATGGCAGGCATTGCGGGCAGGTACATGTCGATCGCGAACGGGCCGACAAGGGCCAGCACGCCGAGCACGAGCGCAGTGCGCCAGAGGCTGGTGGGCATGTCTCACTCCTGGCTACGAAAGCGCGCCGCCCACCGTCAAAAGCCGGAAGACGAAAACCGGCGCGAACCTAGCAGCCGTTCACCAGAGAGCAAGGCCGGACAGCGCGAGGCCAGCGCCCTCCGCCATCTGAATCCAAGGGCATCGGTCCTGGTTCAGCTATAGGGGTCGAGCGCGTCGCGCAGCCCGTCGCCGAGGAAACTGAACGCCAGCACCACCATGATGACGGGAACCAGCGGCATCAGAAGCCACGGGTAGATTTCGACGACAGTCAGGTCGAGCGCGTCATTCAGCATCAGGCCCCAACTGACGGCGGGCGGGCGAAGGCCGAGGCCGAGGAAGGAAAGCGCCGTTTCACCCAGAATCATCGCCGGAATCGAGAGCGTGGCGGAAGCGACGAGGTGGGACATGAAGTTCGGCATCATGTGGACGGCGATGATGCGGCGCGGACGCGCGCCCATCAGCTCCGCCGCCTTCACGTAATCCTCTTCGCGAAGCGAAAGGAATTTGGAGCGGACCGCGCGCGCGAGACCGGGCCAGTCCAGCAGACCGAGGATGATCGATATCACGAAAAACACCGAAACCGGGCCCCAGTTCGCCGGGATCGCCGCCGAAAGCGCAAGCCAGATCGGAAGTTCCGGCATGCTGCGGATGATCTCGATCGCGCGCATGGTCAGGCTGTCGATGAGGCCGCCGAAATAGCCCGCCATGCCGCCAAGGACGAGGCCGATGGCGAACGAGACGGTGACGCCGATCAGACCAACGGTCAGCGATAGCTGCGCGCCATGCATGATGCGGCTGTGAACATCGCGCCCGAGCCTGTCAGTCCCGAAAATGAAGAGTGTGCCGCCCTCCGGCGGGCAGATCAGACGCCGGTTGGTCTCTATCAACCCGAGGAAACGGTAGCTGTCGCCGCAACGACTGAAGAGCGGGATCATCTGTGGTTCAGTCCAGTCGATCACCGATTTCATCTGGAAGGTTTCGCGGTCGAAATTTTCCTCCGTCGCGTAGGTGTGAAAGCCAATCAGCCCCTGCTCCTCCGACCAGAAGCGGATCGGCTGCGGCGGGGCGAAGATGTGGTTCTCGTGCCGTTCGGCGTAATGATAGGGCGCGATGAAATCGACGAATGGCAGCGCAAGATAGATCACCAGAAGATAGACGCCCGAAACCACGCCCAGCTTGTGACGCAGAAAGCGCCGCCAGATCAGCACCCAGGTCGGCGCGTCCAGATCGGCGCGGTCGAGCGCCTGAATATCGGCCTCTTCGTCATAATGGTCGTCGGCGACATAATGCCGATCGGGGTCCACGCCGCTCATCGTCCTGTCCCCGATCTGCCGGAAAGCCTGATCCGCGGATCGACCACGGCGAGAAGAAGATCGGAGATCAGCATGCCCACCAGCGTCAACGCCGAGACGAAGAGAAGGATGAAACCCGAAAGAAACACGTCCTGGCTGCGAAGCGCGGAGAGGAGGATCGGCCCGATGGTGGGCAGGCTCATCACCACCGAAACCAGAACCGAGCCGGAAATCAACTGCGGCAAGAGATTGCCGATATCGGCGATGAACGGGTTGAGCGCCATGCGGAGCGGATACTTGATCACCGCGCGGGCAGGCGGCACTCCCTTCGCCGCCGCGGTGGTGACATAGGGTTTGCCCAGCTCATCCAGGAGATTGGCGCGCAGGCGCCGCATCATGCCGGCCATCCCGGCGGTGCCGATTACGACGACCGGCGCAATCATGTGCAGCATGATCGAGCCGAGCTTGGCGAAGCTCATCGGCTGGTCGAGAAATTCATTGGCCATGCCGCCGCCGATGGGCAGGCCGACGGCCTTGTTGCCATAATACATGAGCACCAGCGCCAGCAGGAAATTCGGAGTCGCGAGGCCGAGATAGCCGATCAGCGCAGCCAGATAATCGATCCACGTGTTGGCCCGGACCGCCGCCAGCGCGCCGAGCGGCAGCGCGGTCATGTAGACGAACAGCACGACGACAAGGTTGAGGCCGATGGTGAACCACATCGCCTCCGAGACGATCCCGGAAACCTGACGGCCAAGCTCGAAAGAATAGCCGAAATCGCCTTGAAGCAGGCCGGAAAACCCCTCCGGCCCCGGCCAGAGCCCGACCCAGATCAGGTATTGCTCCACCACCGGACGATCGAGAGAATACTGCGTCAGCAGGAACTTCGCCTTTGCGACGGAGCCTTCCTCCCCGGTCGCCATCAGCTCGCGGATCTGATTGGTGAGGTAATTCCCCTCAGGCAGGTTGATGATCATGAAGATCAGCATGCTGATCACCGTCAGCGTACCGGCCATGGTGAGGCATCTGCGGAGGATATAGCTCAGCATCAGAGACTTTCTTCCGGTCGGTATGAAAGGCGGTTATTCATTCGGCGTAATAAAGCTCGTCGATCCTGTAGGCGCCGAGATGCGCCGACGGCTCCCACGCGTAGACGCCCTGCTCGGTGAAATTCCGGAGCCGTTTCGAGACGACGACTGGCTGCGGCGCGCCCGAGACGATGCCGATGGACATGACCTGATCAGCCTGAATCTCCAGCATCTCCTCCCAGATCGCGGCTTTCTCGCTTTCGGTCGTGGCGCCGGACCAATGTTCGAAAAGCTTCAGGAGCCGTTTCGCCTCCGGGGTTTGCGGCGCTTCGCCCGCAGCGCCCTTGGTCTGGAAATACTGCCCCCAGGCCGGCCAGGAGAAGTTGGTCTGATCGACCGGCGCCAGCGCGCTCGGGCTCGCGTCCGAGGTCGGCACACCGTTGTTCCAACCATACCAGACCGGCATCATGCTCTCGCCCGCGTAGGCCTTGTTGCGAAGGATGTCGCGGTCGAGAGGGCGGAAGATCATCTTCAGGCCGACTTCCTTCCACATTTCCTGCACGAGTTCGAGCGCGTCAGCCTCCTCCGTGCGCTCGCCGGCGGTCTCGACGATGATCTCGGCGCGGCGGCCGTCCGGCAGAAGACGCCACCCCTCGCCGTCGCGCTTGTCGAGCCCGGCCCGGTCGAGCAGCGCGTTCGCCGCCTGCCGGTCGACGGAGGCGTAGGCGTTCGCGTGATCGGGGTTGTAGAAAGGGCTCGACGGCAGCGCCGCGACGGCGGTGGGGTGCGCCATGCCAAAATAGAGCGACTTGTTGATCGCTTGTCGATTGATCGACAGGCTGAGCGCGCGGCGGAAACGCACATCGCGCATCAGGTCGCGCCAGACCGGGTCGCTCACCGTCTGGTTGGGATAGAGCGCGATATCCGCGGCCGCGCCGTTCGACCAGAGATAGGTGACGTAACCGCCCTCGTCTTCGCCCTTTTTCAGGACCGGCGCGTCGGAGAAAGACAGACCGCGCGCCTGCAGATCCGCCTCGCCCCGGTTGACCTTCGCAGGGATCAGCCCGCCGGCGGCGACGGTCATCTCGACCCTATCGACATAGGGAAGCTGGCGGCCCTCAGGATCAAAACGATGGTAGAAAGCGTTTCGCGCCAGCACATAGCGGCTATTGTTTTTTTCAGTGGTGTTGACCCAGGGCTGCAATGTCGGCAGCGCCGGATTATCGAAATCATAGAGGTTATCGAGCTTGTTATGGAGCTGCGCCCAGTTGCGCACATTGTCGCTCTCGATCGCCTTCGCCAGTTCCGCCGGATCAGCGTAAGCCGCGTGATAAGCCTTCATGAAGGCGGAGGGTCGATAGATGAAGGGCGGCCGGGCCGCCGCCAACGCGGGCAGAAAACGCGGGTTGGGCGCCGGCCATTCGAACTGGACCGTCACATCATCGATAACGTCGAAAACCGCCGGGACGTCACCGACCATCATCAGTTCCGGGGGGCCGGAGGGTGAAAGCTCTGGGTTGTTGGCCACATCCTCCCACCAGTAGCGGAAATCCTCGGCGGTGAAGGGCGAGCCGTCGGACCATTTGTGCCCCTTCCGGAGATGGAAGGTGAAAATCCGGCCTTCCGTCACTTCGACGGCTCTCAACAGGTCTGCGTGCAACTCGAAATTCTCGTCATACCCGACGAGGCGCGCATAGCCGTAGACCACCATGTAGCGCACGTCTTTCGCGCGGCCGATCAAGGTGCGGATGCGTCCGCCCTGCTTGCCGATGGTGCGGCCACGTGATTCGAGATCGACGATCAGCGGTTCAGCCGGCGCGCGCGCGCCGATCGCCGGCAAGGCGCCGCTGGCGACCTGATCGGCGAAATATGGCGTTTCCTGCAGCTCAAGCGCGGCGGCGGGAACGGCGAGAGCCGCCATGAGAGCGGCCACCATGGGAGCGAGTGTCAATTTCATGCAGCTCTCCTGACGAAATGGCCGACTTCGACCTCGATCAACCCGGGCGCGTCGTCATCGGCGTAGCCGAAGGGCTCCGGCCAGGTCGCCGGCTCCCCGGCTCCGCGCGAAACGGCGGCGAGGTCGAGCGGGCGATCCATGTCCGGCTCTGGCGAAGCGGCCATCAGCGCGCGGGTGTAGGGGTGGGAGGGGTTGGTGAAGAGCGCCTTGACCGGCCCTTCCTCCACCACCCGACCGCGCCGCATCACCGCAACCCGATCCGCGAGATCGGCGACGACAGCGAGGTCATGGCTGATGAAGAGGTAGGAAAGGCCGAGATCGTCGCGGATCTCCTTGAAAAGCTCCAGAACCTGCGCTTGAACGGAGACGTCGAGCGCCGAGGTCGGCTCGTCGCAGACGATCAGCTCCGGGCCGAGCGCCAGGGCGCGGGCGATTGAGATGCGCTGGCGCTGACCGCCGGAAAAGGCGTGCGGGAAGCGTTGCAGATGGTCGGCCGAGAGGCCCACCCGCTCCATCAGGTCGGCGGCGCGCTCGCGTTGTTCGCGCCCTGTGCCGATGCCGTGAACCCGAAGCGGTTCGGTCAGAATATCTCGCACGCACATCCGCGGGGAAAGCGAGGAGAACGGGTCCTGAAAGACGATCTGCACCTTCCGCCGGAATTTGGTCAGCTCGGCCCCGGTCAGTTTGGCGACGTCGACCTCATGCCCGTCGGCGCCCTTGAAAAACACCTCGGCGCCGGGATCGGGTCGCTCCGCCTGCAGCATCAGCTTGGCGACCGTGGATTTGCCCGAGCCGGATTCGCCGACAATCGCCAGAGTCTCCCCCCGGCGAAGGTCGATCCTGACATCCTGAACCGCCTTGACGGCGGGGGAGGCGCGCCCGAAGCCCTGCGATTTGCCCGGATAGGTCTTGGAGAGATTGCGCGCGCGAAGGATGAAATCTTCCGAAGGCTCGTGCCGAGGCTCAAGGTTTTCGGGAATTTCGGGCGCCGCCGCGATCAGTTTTCGGGTGTAGCCATGCCCCGGCGTCGTCAGGACGGCGCGCGCCGGGCCGCTTTCGACGACCTTGCCTTTCCTGAGCACCACCACCGAATCGGCCATGTTGGCGACGACGCCGAGGTCATGGGTGATCATGATCATCGACATGCCGGTTTCGCGCTGAAGCTCCTTGATGAGTTCGAGCACCGTCGCCTGCGTCGTCACGTCGAGCGCCGTCGTCGGCTCGTCCGCGATCAGAAGCGCCGGGCGGCATACCATCGCCATTGCGATCATCGCGCGCTGGCGCAGGCCCCCCGACAGCTCGAAGGGATAAGCGGCGTAGGCGCGCTCCGGGTCGGGAAAGCCGACATCCACAAAAGTCTCGATACAGCGGGCCTTGGCCTCCGCGCCCCGAAGCGGGGAGTGGAGCCTCACCGCCTCGCTCACCTGATCGCCAATCGTGTGGAGGGAGGAGAGCGAGCTCATCGGCTCCTGGAAAATCATCGAGACGCGCCCGCCCCGAACCTTGCGGAGCGCGGCGGGCTCAAGCGCCAGAAGGTCGGTCTCACCGCCGTCGTCGCGCAATATGGCGGAGCCGGCGACGGTGCGGGCGCCCTTGGGCAGGATGCCGAGCAACGCCTTGCCGGTGAGGGTCTTGCCGGAGCCGGATTCCCCGACGAGCGCCAGCGTCTCCCCCCGCCGGACCGCGAAGGATACGTCTTCGACGACCGTCACGGTTGAGCGCCCCGCGCCGAACGCGATGGTCAATCCCTCCACCGTCAGCAACGGCTGAGCTGGCATCCGTCCCGTCCCCCCATTTATCGCACCATTACTCGCAAGAGCCGCGAGGCGGAGCAACCGCTTTTCCTTGGCCGCGCCGCGCTATTTGTGACCTGGATCACGTCGCGCCGCCAACTGTGGCGCCAATCACGGCGAGCGTCTATCTAACCTGTAAATGATGATCGAATAATGGAGGCGTGATGACGGCCCCGACACAGGAACTGGTTTTGCGCGCGCTCAGCGCCGTCGTGGACAGCGGCGCAGGGCGCGATATCGTCGCCGCCGGCATGGTGACCGGGTTGAGCGTGGAGGGCGGCGCCGTGCGCTTCGCCATTGAGGTGGACCCGGCGCGCGGCGCGGCGCTGGAGCCGCTCAGACAGGCGGCGGAGGCGGCGGCCAAGGCGGTTCCGGGCGTCACTTCGGTCATGGCGGCGCTTACCGCGCATTCGGACACGCCGACGGCGCCGGCCGCGCCAAAGGGCGCGCCGCCTGATCTCGGCAATCGCGCCAAGCCGGGCGACAAGCCGCTCCGAGCGCCGCCCGCCGCGCCCAATGGCGGCGTGGTCGAGGGCGTGGCGCGAATCATCGCCGTCGGTTCGGGCAAGGGCGGAGTCGGAAAATCCACGGTCTCGGCCAATCTCGCAGTGGCGCTGGCGATGGAAGGCTGGCGTGTCGGACTGCTGGACGCTGATGTATACGGGCCTTCGCAACCGCGGATGCTGGGGATATCGGGGCGCCCCGCCTCCCCCGACGGGCAGACGATCACGCCGTTACGAGGCTACGGCGTCAAATGCATGTCGATGGGCTTCCTGACCGGCGAGAGCGAGAGCGTGATCTGGCGCGGTCCGATGCTGATGAGCGCGGTCTCGCAAATGCTCTATCAGGTCGAGTGGGCGCCGCTGGATTTCCTGATCGTCGATCTGCCGCCGGGCACCGGCGACGTGCAGCTGACGTTAAGCCAGAAAACCAAGCTGACCGGCGCGGTCATCGTCTCCACCCCGCAGGATGTGGCGCTTCTGGACGCCCGCAAGGCCATAGACATGTTCCAGAAGATCAACATCCCGATTCTGGGCGTGATCGAGAACATGGCGACGTTCTGTTGCCCCAATTGCGGCCATGAGACGCAGATTTTCGGCCATGGCGGCGCGGAGGCGGAGGCGAAAAAGATCGGAGCGCCCTTCCTCGGCAGGGTGCCGCTGACGCTGGCGCTGCGCACCACCTCGGACGAAGGCACGCCGATCACCGCCGCGCGCCCCGAAAGCGCTGAGGCGGTGAAATTCCTTGAAATGGCGCGCGCGCTCGCCGAAAGCGTCGGCGCCGGGGCGCCGGGGGCTTCGGCTTACGCGGTCTGAAGCGGCGTCAGCCCTGAACCACCGGGGCCGCCGCCACGCCGAGACGCAGAAGCGCCGCCTCGCCGAAGGGCTTGCCCATCAGCGTGATTCCGCATGACGGGGTCGCGGTCGGCAGCGTCAGCGCGCAAAGCCCGAGCAGATTGCCGATCCGCGTATTCCGCAGGGTAAGAAGGTTCTCCTCCGCGAAAAACACCGGATCCGCCAGAAGCCGCTCCACATTCGGCGGCAGGATCGGGCTCGACGGGATCAGCACTGCGTCATAGGCCGCGACGCGCGCCGCCCATTCGGCGCGGATGGATTTCAGTCGCCGCCAGGCCTGAAGATAGGCGGCGGCGGTGATGGCTGCGCCGGCGCGGAACCGTTCGCGAACCGGCGCGAACATCAGATCGCCCTTTTCCTCGATCGTCTCCGCCCATTCGGCCCAGGCTTCGCCCGTGAAAACGGCGGGAGAGAGCGGCATCGCGACTGCGACCTCGGGCGCTTCGATGCGCTCCACCCTGACGCCGGCGCGTACAAGGGCGTCGATCGCGGCCTCGAACGCGGCGCGGGGCTCATCGCGGCAATCACCGTCCAGCGCCACTGTCTCCAGCACCGCAAAACGCGCGCCGGCAAGGTTGGCGCCGCCGAGATCGGGCGCCTTGAATGCGCCCATCGCCGCGGTCAGCAGCGAGGCGTCTTCGACGCTTCGGCAAAGCGGGCCGATGGTGTCGAAGGATTCGCAGAGCAGGACGACGCCGTCATCCGGCAGAAGCCCATGCGTGGTCTTGAGCCCCACCAGCGAGTTCCAGGCAGCCGGCACCCGGACCGATCCGCCAGTGTCGGAGCCGATGCCCGCGCTCGCCAGCCCGAAAGCCACCGAGGTCGCCGCGCCGGAGGACGAGCCGCCGGGCGCGAGGGCGGGGTCGAACCGGTTCGGCGGCGTCGCGGTCACCGGGTTCACGCCGAGGCCGGAAAACGCCAGCTCCGTCTGGTGGGTCTTGCCGAGCGCGACGACGCCCGCGCGCGCCGCATTGGCGACCACGGCCGCGTCTGCTGCGGGCGTGCGCCCCTTGAGCATGGCGCTGCCCGATTCGGTGGCGACGCCAGCGGTGTCGAAAAGATCCTTCCACGAGATCGGCACACCGTCCAGCGGGCCGCGCCGAAGACCGGCCTTGGCGCGGGCCGCGGCGGCGTCAGCTTCGGCGCGCGCGCGCTCCGGCATGGTGCGGGCGTAGATGCGGTCGGCGAATTCATGCGTCTCGATCGCAGCGAGATAGGCTTCGGTCGCCTCGCGCGCATCAAGCGCGCCGGATTCGATGCGCCGGCCGGTTTCGGCCGCGCTGAGTTCGGTGATTTCGGTCATGTTCGCCCATCCTGTCCGCCCCATCCGGCGATCCGCCGCAGCCTATGCGCACCGGCGCGCGTGGACAATCGCCGATCAGCGGCCGATATAACCTCCATGACAAAGCCGATTGATCATGACGTTATCATCGCCGGCGGCGGATTGGCCGGGGCGGCTGCGGGGCTCGCGCTCAGCTTCGCCGGGCTGGATACGCTGGTGCTTGACGCGGGGCCGGCGCCGGAGGGGACCGAGCCATTTGACGGGCGCGCCTATTCGGTGCCGCCCGGGTCGCTGAATTTCTGGCGCGCGGTCGGGGTTTGGGAGCGCGTCGCCGCCGAGGCCGAGCCGATGCGCGATATCCTCGTCTCCGATGGACGGGTAAGCGAGGGCGCCTCACCGCTTTTTCTGCATTTCGATCATCGGGAGATGGAAAACGGCGTCTTCGGCCAGATGATCGAGGATCGCCATCTCCGCCCCGCCGCCTTCGCCGCACTGAACGAGATGGCGTCGCTCCGCCATGGCGCGCGCGTGGTTTCGATGCGGGTGGAACCGGGCCGCGCCGTGGCGGCGCTGGATGACGGCGAGGAAATCTCCGCCCGCGTGATCATCGCGGCGGACGGGCGCGAAAGCCCGCTTCGCGCCGCGGCCGGGATTGGGCGCGCCGCCTGGGCCTATGGGCAGAGCGGCATGGTTTCCGCCGTTTCGCACGAGGAAAAGCATCACGGCGTCGCGCATGAGCTTTTTCTACCCGGCGGGCCTTTCGCTATCCTGCCGCTCAAAGGGCGGCGTTCCTCCCTCGTCTGGACCGAGCGGCGGGAGGAGGCCGGGCGCATCCACGCGCTGCCGGACGATTTTTACCTCAGCGAGCTTGAAGCGCGTTTCGGGGATTTCCTGGGGGAGTTGAAGCTGGAAGGACGGCGCTGGACCTATCCGCTGCATTTCAGCCTCGCGCATGAATACGCCGCGCCGCGTTTGGCGCTGCTGGGCGACGCGGCCCACGCCGTGCATCCGATCGCCGGGCAGGGGCTGAACCTTGGCGTCCGCGACGCGGCGGCGCTGGCGCAAGTGCTGGCGGAAGCGATGCGGCGAGGGGAGGATATCGGCGATATCGCGGTTCTTCGCCGCTATCAGCAGTGGCGACGATTCGATTCGGCCGCCCTCGCGCTCTCCATGGACGCGCTGAACCGGCTCTTTTCCAACGATATCGGACCGCTTCGGGCGCTTCGCGATCTCGGGCTTGGCGCGCTCAACCGGGCGCCCGGCGCGAAACGGTTCTTCATGCGCGCGGCGTCAGGGCTGTCGGGGGAGACGCCTCGCCTGATGCGGGGCGAGCCGGTCTAGACGAGCTCAGTCGGGTTTCGCGCCGAAGGCCAGCCGGCCGATCACGCCGCCGATCGCGATCGCGAGTCCCACGACGGCGTAATAGGCGCCGTCATTCGCGACTTCGAGCCATTCAGCGAGAAAGACCCCGACGGTGAGCCCGATCAGCCCGCCAAGCCCGCTTTTGAGCAGCGTGCTCATGCGACGCCCCCGATCAGTTGCAAGAGGCCGACCGCCCGCCTGTCCACCCAGCGCCGCAGGGCGAGGCGGACACCCTCCACGCTCCAGCCGTCGCGCCAGAGCTCAGGGTTGAGCTGAATCTCATCGGCCCAGATCCGCATGTCGGAGAGCGCCTGCTCTGCAGAGACGACATCGCTCAGATCCGCCACAAAGACGAGGCTATCGCGCTCCCCCTTGCTCCGGCCGGGCGACCAGCCGAGGAGATAGGGGCCGCGGCCGGTCAGACCGGTGACGCCGTCAGTGCGGGCGGCGGCGCCGGTGGCCTCGCGAATGGCGCTTTGCGCGGCGATCAGCCCGTAGCGGCTCACCGCGAAGGCGCATGTCTCGTCCCTTTCAAGCGATTTGGCGGCCGAGGCGCTTTCCTCGGTGCGGAAGGGCAAGACGGTGACCATCTGCTCAGCCGCGCTGACGCCCACAGCCTCCTGCTCCTCCACCGTCGGCAGCGCGGCGAGATAAGCCTCGCAGAAAATGGCGAAACGTTCGCGCGAGGCGGCGTTTCGGTCCGGGTCGGCCGGAAAGGCGAGAATGCCGTAACCGGCGAATTGCGACGGCGGAAACTCCGACGGCCCCGCGAAAGAGCGCGAGGCGGTAGGCGCGGGAACCATCACGGCCGAGGGCGGCGGCGCAGCCGCGCAGCCGCGCAGCCGCGCAGCCGACGAGAACGAACAAACCCGACGCGGCGATAAGCGCGTACTTCATCTTCAGCCTCCCCCAAGTCGACATCAAGGTTAGGCAAGGCGGATTTCGCAGTCAAATCAGTGAAACCGTTGACGAGCCCTTGGCGTTGACAGCGGCCCGGATCGGCCCTATCTGCGCCGCGCATGGGGTGAAGGCCCCCGCCGCCCGCAGGCTTCGGCCCCTGGTGAAGCCTTCGGTAGATTTCGTTCTCGCTTTCCTTTCCGGATGCGGCGCGATGGCAATGCGGAACCCGTCCGAAGACCCGCATCGCGAAAGAACGGCGATGACGCTTTCACTTGACGACTTGAAGACCGAGGCCAGGCGGCTTCGCGCAACCCTGGCCGACCTTGGCCAGACGTTGAGCCACGCCCAGGCGCTGGAGACGGTGGCCCGGATGCGGGGCTACCGCGATTGGAACACGCTGCACGCCGCTGTCGGCAACCGCCCGCCCGGCCCGCCGGTGAGCGTCGGGCAGAGCGTCGGCGGCGCCTATCTCGGCAGGCCGTTCCGGGCGGAGGTGCTGGCCGTCGCCGCGCTTGGCGATGGGCGGTTCCGCGTGACGGTGCATTTCGACGAGCCGGTCAACGTCTCCGCCTTCGAAAGCTTCGAGGTGCTGCGCCGGCGCGTCACCGCGTCGATCACCCGTGAGGGCGAAAGCATTGAACGCATCACCGGCGGCGCCCCGCAGTTCAAGCTGACGCTTTGACCGCGGGGCCCGGCGGAAGCGCAGGCGTCAGAGATGCTTGTCGATCACTGTCGCCATTTCGGCGGCGGAGACGGAGCCGGAGACCATCTCGCCATTGACGAAGAAGGTCGGGGTCGAGCGGACCTCGTCCTCGGCCGTCTTGGTCTGGAAATCTGTGACGAGGCGCTCGAGATAGGCCTCGTCGGTCAGGCAGGCGTTCATCCGCTCGTTCGAAAGCCCGGCTAGGCGGCCGATCTTCATCATCTCGTCGATCATCGGTTGGGCGTTCTTGGTCTGGTTGAAGGCCCCGACATGATCGAGATACCAGCTTTGCTGGCGCGTGAGGAACATGTCGACCATCGGCGCGTAGGTCGTCTCGCCGCCACAGCGGGCGATCATGGTGGACCAGAGGCCGAACTGGTCGAAAAAGACCTCGCGCAGGATCAGCTTCGCCTTGCCGGTATCGATATAGCCCGCCTTGATCTCCGGCCAGGAGTTGCGGTGAAAACTGGCGCAATGCGGGCAGGTGAGCGAGGCGTATTCGATGATCGTCACCGGCGCGTCTGCATCGCCGATCACGACGTCGCCGACCGCATACCCCTTGTCCTCCTGCGCGAAGGCGGGCAAAGCCGAGATGAGAGTGGCGGCGGCGCCGAGCGCAAGCGCGCCGCGGCGGGTGGGATTGTCGATCATTCCGGATTCCTCTTCACTTTATCCATTATCCGCGCGGCGCGACTTGGCCCGCACATTGGCGCCCAGCCGCGCGAGCGCAAGAGCGAGATGGTCGTCCGCGACGCCGGCGACGGGCTGGGGCGGTGGGCCTTCGAACGGGGTCGCCGTTTCCGCCATCCCGTTCGGCATGCGCAGAAGCGGCGCGCGCGATTGATCGATGGCGATGCGGGAGATGGCGCGATAGCCGTAAAATGTGTTCACCCGCTCGATAATCCGGGTCTTTTGCATTTCGATCTCGGGCGCGCGCGCGCCTTCCGCCGCGATCACCAGCGTCGCGCCAAGCCCGGCGCCGCTGCGCCCGCCATATGAGACCTTCAGCGGCCGGCAGACGCCCGCCAGCGCCTCCCCGACGACGGCGCGCCACTCGGTCAGCAGGCGCAGCTCGGCGAAGCCGCGCTTTGCGCCCGTGGACTTGAGCACTGTGGGCGCGAGTTCGGCCGCGCTCAGAAACCCGCGACCGCGCCGGGGGGCGGGGGGCCTGGAAACGGAGGGCTTGCGCGCCCGCTTCGGTTCTGGTGTCTCGTCGCTCATGACGTTCTCATGGCACATCCCGATTAAAAATTGGAGCCGCTATTGCGCCGGCGCAGCGATCGCTTTCGGTCACGCTTGCGTGAGGCCGGGCAAATGAGCGCGCCAGCGGCGCTGCTGCTCGACTGGTATGACGGGCATGCGCGCGTGCTGCCATGGCGCGCTGGCCCGGGGGAAGGACGGGCGGATCCTTATCGCGTCTGGCTTTCCGAGATCATGTTGCAACAAACCGTGGTCGCGACGGTGAAACCCTATTTCGCGCGGTTCACCAGCCTGTGGCCGCGCGTCGAAGCGCTGGCGGCGGCGGAGCGTGAGGCGGTTCTCGCTGAATGGGCGGGGCTTGGCTATTATGCGCGGGCGCGAAACCTGCACGCCTGCGCGAACGTCGTGGCGGAGGAGCTTGGCGGGCGCTTTCCGGATACTGTGGAAGGGCTAAGGGCGCTGCCCGGCGTCGGCTCCTACACCGCCGGCGCCATCGCCGCTATCGCCTTCGGGCGGCC
>JBBDTD010000271.1:0-20006 GCA_040904645.1 Paracoccaceae bacterium | reverse complement strand
CCCGGCCGCGCGATGGCGAGTTTCGCTGGCGCAAGGTTTCGCGCGTGAAACCCAAAGGGGTTTCGGTGATGTCGATCGCGGCCTGGCTGCCCGGCGCGCCGGGGCGGGTCACGGCTGCGCGCGTCGCCTTTGGCGCGATGGGGCCGACGCCGCTTCGCGCCCGCGCGGTTGAGCAGGCGCTGGAGGGCGCGCGGCTGGATGAGGCCGGGATCGCCCGCGCCCTTTCCGCCGCGACGGAAGGGCTGGAGCCGCCCGACGACCCGCTCGCCTCCGCCTGGTATCGCCGGGAGGTCGCGCCGGTCCACCTTCGACGCCTCTTGCTGGAGGAGCCGCGCTGATGGCCAAAAAACCTCTCACCTTCACCCTCAACGGCGCCGAGGCTTCGGTCTTCGTCGAGGGCGGCGACAATCTGCTCAACGTTCTGCGCCGCGGGCTCGGCGATTTCACGCCGAAATATGGCTGCGGCCAGGGGGCTTGCGGCGTCTGCACCGTGCTGGTTGACGGCGCGCCGCAACTTTCCTGCCTGGTTCTGGCCGAAACCATGGCCGGACGGCGGATCGACACCGCCGCCAGCCTTGAGAACGGCCCCGACCTTCACCCGCTGCAAACCGCCTTTCTCGAAGGCTTCGCGGCGCAATGCGGATTCTGCACGCCGGGCATGCTGATCGCCGCGAAGGCGCTGCTTGAGGCCAACCCCAACCCGGACCGGGCGGCGGTGGAGGAGGCGATCTCCGGCAATATCTGCCGCTGCACCGGCTATGAGCCGATCATCGACGCGATCCTCGACGCGGCGGCGAAAATGAGAGGGCGCGCGGCATGACAAGCACCATCGAATTCAGGAAAGACCTGTTCGCGGACGAGCGCGACGACACACTTCTGGAGATCGGCAAGCCGACGCTGCGGCAGGACGGGCTCGGCCATGTCACCGGCCGCTCACGTTTCTTCGACGACCATCATTTCGACGGGCTCCTGCATCTGCGCTGCGTGCGCTCGCCGCATCACCACGCGAGCATCCGCTCCATCGACGCCAGCGCGGCGGAGCGGATGCCGGGCGTGCGCAAGATCATCCGCGGCGAGGACGTGCCGCATAACATGAACACGCTGCTTTCCCTCATGGGGTTCGGGCGCGACGACGAAATGCTGATCCAGACCAAACGCGCCGCCTACAGGGGCGAGCCGGTTCTGGCCATCGTCGCCGATACGGAGCGCCAGGCGCGCGACGCCGTCGCCGCCGTTCGGGTGGATTGGGAGGTGCTTCCGCATGTCCTCGACGTGGAGGAGGCGCTGAAGCCGGCCGCGCCGGTGGTCAACGACGAATACCCCAATAACAGTTTCGATTATCACGACCTCTACGATCATCAGAAGCTCCGCTTCGGCGATGTCGCGAAGGGCTTCGCGGAGGCGGCGCATATTGTCACCGGCCAATACCAGATGTCGCCGATCGAACAGGCCCCGACGGAAACCTGCGGCGCCATCGCGGCGCCCGAGCAGAACGGGCGCTTCGTCTGCCACAGCTCGACGCAGGCGCTGTTCTTCTCGCTGGGAACGGCGGTGAAACTCCTGGATGTTCCGTCTTCCAAGCTGCATTTCATCGGCGGCACGGTCGGCGGCGGCTTTGGCGGCAAGGTCGACAGCCTGCATGAGCCGATGGCGCTGCTCGGCTCGATGCTGACCGGCAAGCCGGTGAAATACATCTTCGACCGCGCCGAAGAGATGCAGGTCGGCGCGCCGCGCGGTGCGGAGCTCTGGCGCATCAAGGACGGCATCGCGGCGGATGGGCGGGTGATCGCGCGCGAATTCACCGGGTTCTTCGATTCCGGCGCCTATACGCGGCTTTCAAGCTATGCCGTGATCAAGGGCGTCGGCCATATGCCGGGACCCTATACAATCCCCAACGTGGCGGCGAACGTCTATTGCGTTTTCACCAACCGCACCCCGGCGACCGCGATGCGCGGCTTCGGGATCACCGGCGTCGATTTCGCCATCGAGCGGCACATGGACAAGGGCGCGCGGGCGGTCGGCATGAACCCGATCGAGTTCCGCATCCTGAACGCTTACCGCGACGGCGACATGAAGGCGCATCGGCGGGTGGCGAAGAACACCGCCCTGATCGAATGCTGTCAGGTGGTCGCCGGCAAAGCCGGCGTGCGCCTCGGCGCGGAGGCGTCGGCGGCTTCCAGCCTGACAGGCGGCGGCGTCGGATGGCGGGCCGAGATACCGGAGACGGTGACCGATCAGGCTGGCCGGATCGGGGAGCGGCGGAGGGCGGAGATTCCGCTCGCGCCCACCGGCGCCCCGCCGGGCGGCAGGGTCGCGGCCGGCGTTCGGGGCGAGGCGGTGGTCGCCGCGCCGCCACAGGACGCCGACATGGCGCTGGAAGCGGCGCGGATCGGCCACCCGATGACCGCGCCGGCCGCCGCGCCGGCGCCCCAGACACCCTATCCGCCGGCCCGCGCCACTGTGGCCGCACCGCCGCCGGCCGCCCCTGCATCGGCGCGCCCGGCGACGCCTCCGTCCACCTATGCGCCGGCCCCGCAGCCGCCCGCGCCGCCACCCGCTCAACCGGAAACCCAGTTCCAGCGCGGCGTGACCCGGCCGGGCGCGCCACGGTTCCTTTCCGGCACCAGGAGGCGTTGAGATGGCCATCCACAAGGGGCGCGGGTTCGCCGCCATCAATTACCCGATCGGCATGAATCTTGGCGGCGACCCCAGCCAGGCGCTGGTCCATGCCACGCCCGACGGCAAGTTCAAGGTCACGCTTTCGGCCATCGACCTCGGCCAGGGGATGAAATCCGTCACTCGCCAGATCGCGGCGGAGACGCTCGGCGTGCCGGTCGCGGATGTTTATGTCGACACAGCCGACAGCGACACCGGCCCGCACGATATGGGCAGTTTCGCCTCGCGCGGCACGCACCGTATGGGCAACGCGGTGATCCGCGCCGCCGCCGAGGCGCGCAAGGCGATGATGGAGGCCGCGGCGGAAGAGTTGGAGGTGAACCCCGCGGATCTGGAGACTGACGGCGCCGGCAATATCAATGTGAAAGGCGCGCCGGGCCGCGCCATCACCGTCGCCGCCACTGCCGAAGCCGCGCAGTTCAAGCAGGGCCGCACGCTGGCCGGGCGCGGCATTTTCCTGATCCCGCCCTCGAAGGCCGATCCCGACACCGGGGAGCAGACGCCGGTGACCTGTTTCGCCCACGCCGCGCTGATCGTGGATCTGGAGGTTGATGACGAAACCGGCGAGGTGACGGTGACCGAGGTCAATTCAGCTTATGAGGTCGGCCGCGCGCTCAACCCGCGCCTTGTCCAGCAGCAACTGATCGGCGGCGCATGGATGGGGCTTTCGCACGCGCTGTGGGAGACGACGGAGCCCTATTATCCGGCGCGCGATCATGGGGCGGAGGATTTCAATCATTATCTGATGCCGGGTCCGGGTGATGTCGCGCCGCATCATGTCTCCGTGCTGGAACGCCCGGCGGAGGATGGCCCCTATGGCGGCAAGGGACCGGGGGAGATGTGCGCCAACCCGCTGCTGCCCGCCGTCGCCAACGCCATTTTCGACGCGGTCGGGGTGGAGTGCGACACGCTGCCGATCACACCGGAGCGGGTGCTGCGGGGCCTGCGCGCCAATGGCGGCGCGCGGCCGCAGGGCGGCATGCGGTGACGGTTCGCCCGGTCATCGGAGGCATCGGATCGCCGGGCGCATTGCAGGACGCGCTGGCGGGCGCCCAGTATCTGGCCGATGACGGGCTGGCGACTGCGGCCTATCTTTCGCTCGCGCTCGGCAAGCCGCTTCTGCTCGAAGGGGCGCCGGGGGTCGGCAAGACCGAGGCGGCGAAGGCGCTGGGCGCGGTGCTTTCCCGCCGGGTCGTGCGGCTGCAATGCTATGAGGGCATCGACGCGGCGGCGGCGCTTTACGAATGGAACTTCCCGCGCCAGATGCTGGCGATCCGGCAGGCGCGCGACGCTCACGTCAATCTTTATGGCGATGATTTCCTGCTGGCCCGGCCCCTGCTGGAGGTGTTGCGCGCGCCAGACGATACGCTGCTGCTGATCGACGAGATTGACCGCTCGGACCATGAGTTCGAGGCGTTCCTGCTTGAATTTCTCTCCGACTTCCAGATTTCGATCCCGGAACTCGGCACGATCCGCGCCGCGCGCCCTCCGGTGGTCGCGCTCACCTCGAACCGCACCCGCGATCTGCACGAAGCGCTGAGGCGGCGCTGCGTCTATCACTGGATCGACTATCCCGATCCGGCGCTGGAAGCCGCCATCGTGATGGCGCGCGCCTCGGGAGTGGCGGAGGCGACAGCGGCGGCGGTGGTCGCTTCGGTCGGGCTTTTGCGGGCGGAGCCGCTGGCGAAACCGCCCGGCGTCGCGGAGACCATCGAGTGGGCGGAGGCGGCGACGCTGCTGAACGCGCAGGGCGCGCCCTGGCCGAATGCGTTCCGGCGGGCGATCGGCGTCGCGCTGAAGGATCAGGACGATCTGGTTTATATCGGGCCGCGGCTGGATGCGCTCTTGCCGGGTGAAGCGGCGTGACCCTGCCCCGCGCCACCCAGCCCCTTGTCGGTTTCGCCGGCCTCCTCCGCCGGCACGGCTTCGCCATCTCGCCGGACCAGACCATCGATTTCATCGCCGGCGTCGGGCTGCTTGGCCCGCGCGGTATCCACGATGTGCGAAGCGCGGCGCTCGCGCTCTTCTCCATCCCGCCAGAGCGGCGCGAAGCGTTCGACGCGCTGTTTCGCGCGCATTTCATGGGCGCGGCCCTGACGCCTCCCGCGACGGGGGATGATGGAGACGAGGTCGCCGCCCATGAGGGCGCCGGGGAGACCACCGTCGAATTCGACGAGGGTGAGGACGAGGCCGGCGAGATGGCGACGGCGGCGGAGCGTCTGTCGCGCCGCGATCTGGCCTTGGCCGATGACGAGGCCATAGGGCGTTTCGCGCGGTTGGCGAAGGCCCGCCTGCCCCGGCGGCGCAGCTATCGCCGGCGCGCTTCGCGAAAGGGCGACCAGCCCGATATCCGCCGGGCGATCCGCGCCGCCGCGCGCCGCGACGGGGAGTTGACCACCCTGCCCCGCCGGCGGCGCAAGACCCGCCAGCGGCGCATCCTGCTGCTCATCGACGTCTCCGCCTCCATGCGGGCGGAGAGCGACGCCGCGCTCCGCTTCGCCCATCAACTGGTCCAAAGCGCGGAACGGGCGGAGGTTTTCACCCTCGGCACCCGCCTCACCCGCATCACGTCCTCGCTGGCCCCGGCAGGCCGGGCGGAAGCGCTGGCCCGCGCCGCCGCGCTGATCGCCGATCTCGACGGCGGCACGCGGATCGGGGAGGCGCTGCAGGCCTTTCTCGCCGTGCCGCGCTATGCCGGTTTCGCGCGGGGGGCGGCCGTGGTCGTGATCTCTGACGGGCTGGAGCGCGGCGATCCGGCGGCGATGATCGACGCGGTGCGCCGGCTTTCGCGCGCCTCATGGACGCTTGACTGGCTTTCGCCCCTCGCCGGCGCCGCAGATTTCGCGCCGAAGACCGAGGCGCTGGCCGCCATTCTTCCCGACCTCGACAGGCTCGCCCCCGGCGGCGGCGTCAACGCGATCGTGGATCACATGCTGGAACTCGGAGCTTATCGATGATCGACGCCCACCATCACATCTGGCGACAGGCCGACATGCCCTGGCTGACGGGGCCGGAGTTGCCGCGGATTTTCGGCCCCTACGGCGCGATCCGGCGCGATTACCTGATCGACGAATACCTGGCGGACCTGAAAGGGACCGGGATCACCAAATCCGTCTATGTGCAGGCCAACTGGGCGCCGGCGCAATTCGCGGAGGAAGCCGCCTGGGTGCAGTCGGTCGCGGATCAGTCCGGCTGGCCGCACGCCATCGTCGGCTATGCGGATTTCACCGTGGATGACGTGCGCCCGCAGCTTCGGAAGCTGGCGGCGCAGTCCCTGATGCGCGGTGTGCGCCAGCAGCTTCACTGGCACGAGAAACCGCTTTACCGCTTCGCATCGCGCCCCGACCTCGCGGCCGGTCCGACGCTCCGGCGCAATGTCGCGCGACTGGCGGAATTCGGCTGGTCTTTCGATCTTCAGGTTTTCGCCGACCAGATGGAGGGCGCGGCAGGGCTCGCGGCCGCCTGCCCGGACGTGACCTTCATCCTTCAGCACGCCGGAATGCTTGAAGACCAGAGCGAGGCCGGAAAAACCGCCTGGCGCAAGGGCATGGAGCGGCTCGCCGCCGAGCCGAACGTCGTGACCAAGCTTTCCGCCTTCGGCACCTTCATCCACCGGAACGATCCGGCTTTCATCCGCGAGATGATCGAAACTACCGTGGCGATCTTCGGCGCGGAGCGTTGCCTCTATGGCTCCAACTTCCCGATCGAGAAGATCTGGACCAGCTATGCCGAGCTTTTCGACGCCTTTCGGGCCGGCGCCAGCCGCCTCCGCCGCGCCGAATGGGATTCAATCTTCAACGACACCGCTGAGCGGGTCTACCGCATCTGAACAGGGAGACGACGACATGGCCCTTACCATTCACACGCTCGACTTTGGCGATATCGAGCTCGAAGGAAGTTTCTTCGTACTCGGCAAGGATTGCGGCCGCACGCGCCGGGTTCCGGTCTATGGCTTCCTGATCCTCGGCGGTCGATATCCGGTGCTTGTGGACACCGGCTATCGCGACAATGCGATCATGGAATCGCTCGGCATGCGCGGCCTTCAGTTCCATGAGAACATGATCGAGAACCAGCTGGCCAGGCACGACGTCAAGATGGGCGACGTGCGCTATATCCTGCACACGCATCTGCATATCGACCACGCCGGCAAGGACGACCAGTTCTCGATGAACACCACCGTGGTCCTCAACCGGCGGGAGCTGGAGTTCTCCGTCTCCGGCCTGATGTATCCGCAATATCCGAAGCCCGACATCCTGCACCTGATCGAGCGGGCCTACGAACCGGAAGCGATGCGCTTCCTCGATCTCGAGCTGACCGGGGCGGAGGAGATCATTCCAGGCGTCTGGTGCGAGCCGGCGAACGCGCATACCGAAGGCTCGATGAACGTGATCGTGGAGACGGCGGAGGGCCTCGCCTGCATCTGCGGCGACGTGATCTACAGCGTGCAGGATCAGGTCGTCGATCACTACAAGGTCAACAATTACATGGAGCCGCAGGTGACCGGCAACCATTCCGGCTCCAAACGGTCGGAGCGGGCGGCGATCAAGAAGCTCCTGAACAATTACAAGTTCATCCTGCCGATCCATGACAACGGCGCGAAGATCGAGCACGGCCAGGTCATCGGCCGTCTCGGGATGACCACGCCGGGGCCGATCACGGAAACCGTCGCGCGGCGCGACTGGTTCCCGATGTAGCGCCGGGCGCGCAACCCGACCCGTTTCGAAACCAAGGAGGCGAGCATGGCGCATAAGGCGATCGACGCGAAATTCGGCGAGCTGATCGATGAATACGCCCCGGTGGACCGCATCGGCGGCGGGTTCATCTTCACCGAAGGGCCGATCTGGCACCCGGTGGAGCGGCATCTGCTGTTCTCGGACATGCCGGGCGACGTGCGCCGCCGCTGGACCCCGGATGGCGGCGTGGAGGAGGCGATGCGCCCTTCCAACAAGGGCAATGGCATGTCCTATGACGCGGAGCTGAACCTCCTCGTCTGTGAGCATTCCACCTCCTCCGTCGCGCGGTTTCGCCCCGATGGAACGCGCGAAGTCATGTGCTCGCATTTCGAAGGGCGGGAGCTGAATTCCCCCAACGACATCTGCGTGAAATCGGACGGCGCGATCTATTTCACCGACCCGACCTATGGCCGGATGGAGGGGTTCGGCGTCAAGCGCGACACCGTGATGGGCTTTCAGGGCGTCTACATGATGCGCCCCGGCCACCGGCCCGGCGACGAGCCGGTTCTGGTCTCCGACCGTTACATGTTCACCCAGCCGAACGGGCTCTGCTTTTCGCCCTGCGAGCGGTGGATGTGGGTCAACGACACGGAGCAGGCCAATATCCGCCGCTTCGACATCGCCCCGGACGGGCGGCTGACCAATGGGCGCATCTTCGCCAGCGGCATCAAGGAAACCTCGCGTGAGGGCGTGCCGGATGGCATGAAATCCGACCGGGACGGAAATATCTGGGTCACGGCGCCCGGCGGGCTCTGGGTCTATTCCTTCGAGGGGCTGAAACTCGGTGAGGTGGAGATCCCGGAAAAGGCCGCCAACATGCATTGGGGCGGCGACAATTGGGATGAGCTTTTCGTCTGCGCGTCCACCTCCGTCTACGCGATCCGGACCAAGGCGCGCGGCCGGGTCGAGCCCTTCATGCAAGGCGGCGGCGCGGCGGCTGCGGCGCCCGCGACCACCGGGGCGAAGCTGGCCATCGACCCGGCGAAAACCGCGCTGATCATTCAGGACATGCAGAATGACGTGATGATGGATGGCGGCGCCTTCGCCGCTTCGGGCGCGCCCGACCACGCGCGCGCCCAGAATGTATTGGCCAATTCCACCCGCCTCGCCGCCGCATGCCGCGCGAAGGGGATCATGGTGCTGCATGTCTGGTTCGTCTGTGAGCCGGGCCACCCCGCGCTCGGCCGCAACGCGCCGCTTTTCGAGGGCACGCACGAGGCCAACGCGCTGGTGCGCGGCACATGGGGCGTCGCCCCCGCGCCGGGACTGGAGCCGAAGGGCGCCGATCTCGTGGTCGAAAAGATGTCCATGAGCGCGTGGGAGACGTCGCGCCTTGAAAGCTATCTGCGCCATGCCGGGATCGAGACGATCCTCAACACCGGCGCCTGGACCAACATGAGCGTGGAACACACCGCCCGCACCGCCGCCGACAAGGGGTTTCGGGTGATCACGGTCGAGGACGCGTGTTCCACCATGAACGCCGAGTGGCAACGCGCCTCGATCGATTTCGCAATGGCCAATGTCGCGACGATCGCTCGGGTGGATGAGGTGATCGCCGCGCTCTGAAAGACCCGCGCCGGCAGGCCGTCTTTGCGGAGCGCGCGCGCCACGGAATCGTTGCGATCCGGGGGGGGCGCGGCGTAGATGAATCTCCTCGGGGCTGGCGGCTTTTGGCGGGGGGGAAGCCCCCGCCCGCCGACTCGCCGCCCCTGCCCATCGGTCATGCGGCGGGCGAGCCGGCTCCCCCGCGCCTGCGGCGCTGAGGCGCGATAAATTCCCCGGCGCGCGCTTGACGCGCCGGGGGTGCGGGTCTCCTATCCGCGCCATGTCGATCGTCGGACTCGCTCCCCTCGTCTTTCTCGCTATCGCCGCCGCCATTTTCTTTGGCGTGGTCGTGCAGCGCCTCTGCGGTCAGGCTTACGGCATGGTCGCCTCGCCCATTGTGGCGCTGGTGGCGCCGGAATATTTGCCGGCGACGGTGCTGCTGCTTGGAATCGTCGTGGGCGCGGGCGCGATCAGCATGGATCTTTCCGCCGTCAACTGGCGCGAGGCGGGGCCGGGCTTCATCGGACGCGCCGTCGGCGCCCTCGCCGGCGCGGCGCTGGCCGCCGTGCTGACCGACAAAGGCGGATTCGGAATCGTCATCTCGTTGATCGTGCTCCTCGCGGTTCTCCTCTCGCTGTCCGGATTCCGGCTTGCGATCCGGCCGATCACCTTGGTTGGTGCCGGGCTCGCCGCCGGGATCATGGGCACGATCACCGCCATCGGCGCGCCGCCCATGGCGCTGCTTTACGCGCGTGAGGAGGCGAAGCGGGCCCGCGCCATGCAAAACCTGTTTTTCGTCTGGGGAATGGTCTGCTCTATCGGCGCGCTCAGCGTCGCGGGGCTGGTCGGCGCGGCGGACCTGCGGCTGGCGCTGGCGTTGCTGCCCTTCGTGCTTCTCGGGTTTCTCGCGGCGCACCCGGCGGCGCGGGCGCTGGAGGGGCGGTCGATCCGCCCCCTCGCGCTCGGCCTCGCCAGTCTCGCGGCGCTGACGATACTCGGGCGTTCGCTCGCGTGACTGTTCTCGGGATCGATTTGTGGGCTTTCGCCGCGCTTGGTCTCGTGGTCGTGATTTCTGCGGCGATCCACCGGCTGAGCGGGCAAGGCTTTGGCACGCTCTTCGCGCCGTTCATGACCTTGATCGCGCCTGATTTCGTGCCCGCGTCCGTGCTGATCCTCGGCGCGTTGGTCACCGCGCTCGGGGCCGGAACCGGCCTCAGCGGCATTCGCCCGAAGGAAATCGCCTACGCGGCTTTCGGCCGGCTGCTCGGCACCTTGCCGGCCATACTCGTGGTCGGGGTCATCGCCGGTTCGGTCTATCTCGGCCCGGCGGTGGGCGCGATGATCCTCTTCGGCGTCGCGCTGTCGCTTGCGGGGTTGAGCGTGCCGAAAACGCCGATGACGCTGATGGTGGCGGGCTGGCTTTCCGGCTTCATCGGCACGCTCACCTCCGTCGGCGCCGCGCCGCTGGGGCTGATCTATCAGAACGACAAGGCGAAATCGGCGCGCAGCACGCTGAACGCGTTTTTCCTGTTCGGCGTGTCGTTTTCGATCGCATCGCTCGCCATCGCCGGGTTGGTCACCAGCGCGCATGTCGCGCTCGCGGCCGCGCTTTCGCCATTTGTCTTCGCGGGGTTCGCGCTGGCCACGCCGCTTTCGCGGCGAACGGAGAACCTGCCGCTGAAGCCCGCGGCGCTCAGCCTCGCCGCGGTCGGCGCGGTGGTGCTGATCCTGAAGGCGCTCTGGTGACCGCGCTGCTCGGCTGGATCGGCGCGCGGGCGCGGTGGGTGCTGCTGATCGGCGCCTTCGCGGGCTTGGCGTTTCCTGCCGGAGCAGCGGCGCTTCGCCCGGCGCTGCCGTATTTCGTCGCCATGATCTACGCGCTCGCCATGCTGCGGATCGACCCGCTGGAGATCCTGCGCGGCTTCGCGAAGCCCGCCCATATCGTTCGGCTCGTTCTCATCGTGCTGGCGATGATCGTGGCGGCGCCGGCGCTGGCGTTTTACGCCGGCCGGGCGCTCGGCCTGGGCCCCGAGTTCGACGCGCCGCTAGTCTACACATTCGCCGCGCCGCCCATCGCCTCGGCTGCGGCCATGTGCCTGATCATCGGGTTCAACGGGCGCACGGCGCTGGAGCTCACCGTGCTTTCTTCGCTCATCATGCCGTTTTCCGGCCCGCTGGTCGCCGGCGCGCTGCTTGGCGACGCGCTCGCGCTTGATCCTGTCGCGCTCGGTCTGCGCATGGCGGCGATGATCTTCGGCGGATTCGCCGTAGCGATGATCCTGCGCCGGCTTATGGGGCAGGCGAGGATCGAGCGGAACGCCGCGCCGCTGGACGGGCTCGCCGCGCTCGGGTTTCTGCTTTTCGTCATGCCGCTTTTCGACGGCGTCGGACCTTCGATCATGGCGGCGCCCTGGCTCAGCCTCGGCTTTCTCGCGCTTTCGGCGCTGATCGTCCTCGGGGCGATCGCGATCGCGCTGCGCCTGCCTGGGGGGCGCGGGCGGAACGGCGCCGTCGGCGCGGCTTGCGGGACGCGCTCCATCGCGATCTATCTCGCGGCGCTGCCGCCCGACCCGATCTTCACGCTTTACGTGGCGCTTTATCAGCTGCCGATGGCCGGAATCGTGATGGCTTTCCGGCGGCGCGGGCGCTGAGTTCGGCGCTGTCCCCTCCAAAATCCAGAATCTGGCTCTAACCTTTCAAGCCCGTGACGCGGCATGAGGGAATGCGCGAAAAATCCAAGAGGCCGAAGATGAAAATGACCACCGAAGAAGCCTTCGTCAAAGTGCTTCAGATGCACGGAATATCCGAAGTCTTCGGGATCATCGGCTCGGCCATGATGCCGATCTCGGATCTCTTTCCCAAAGCCAGAATCCGCTTCTGGGACTGCGCGCATGAGTGCAGCGCCGGCTATATGGCGGACGGCTACACCCGCGCCACCGGCAAGATGTCGATGATGGTGGCCCAGAACGGCCCCGGCATCACCAATTTCGTCACGGCGGTGAAAACCGCATACTGGAACCACTCGCCGCTTCTGCTCGTCACGCCGCAAGCGGCGAACCGGACCATCGGTCAGGGCGGGTTTCAGGAAGTCGAGCAGATGAAACTGTTCGAAGACATGGTCGCCTATCAGGAAGAAGTGCGCGACCCGGTCCGCATCGCCGAGGTTCTGAACCGCGTGATCCTCAAGGCCAAGCGCGCCTCCGCCCCCGCCCAGATCAACGTGCCGCGCGATTTCTGGACACAGGTGATCGATATCGAGCTGCCGGCGATCGTCGAGTTCGAGCGCCCGTCGGGCGGCGACAAGGCCATCGCCGAGGCCGCGAAGCTGCTTTCCGAAGCGAAATTCCCCGTGGTCCTCAACGGCGCCGGGGTGGTTCTGGCGGGCGCCATTCCGGCCTCTATGGCGCTGGCGGAGGCGCTGGACGCCCCGGTCTGCTGCGGCTACCAGCACAATGACGCCTTCCCCGGCTCGCACCCGCTTTTCGCCGGCCCGCTGGGCTATAACGGCTCGAAAGCCGGGATGGAGCTGATCGCGAAGGCGGATGTGGTGCTGGCGCTCGGCACTCGGCTCAACCCCTTCTCCACCCTGCCCGGTTACGGGATCGACTACTGGCCCAAAGACGCGAAGCTGATTCAGGTGGATCTGAACCCTGACCGGATCGGGCTGACCAAGCCGGTGGCGGTGGGCATCGTCGGCGACGCGAAAGCAGTGGCGGAGCAAATTCTGGCCAAGCTCGCCCCCGGCGCGGGCGACGCAGGGCGCGGGGCGCGCAAATCCACCATCGCGCAGACCAGATCGGCATGGGCGCAGGCGCTCACCTCCATGGACCATGAGGACGACGACCCGGGCACGACCTGGAACGAGCGCGCCCGCAACGCGAAGCCGGACTGGATGAGCCCGCGCATGGCGTGGCGCGCGATCCAGTCGGCGCTGCCGAAAGATGCGATCATCTCCTCCGATATCGGCAACAACTGCGCCATCGGCAACGCCTATCCGACCTTCGAGGAAGGGCGGAAATATCTCGCGCCCGGCCTCTTCGGCCCTTGCGGCTATGGGCTGCCTTCCATCGTCGGCGCGAAGATCGGCAAGCCGGGCGTGCCCGTAGTCGGCTTTTCGGGCGACGGCGCCTTCGGCATCTCGATGAACGAGATGACCGCCATCGGCCGGGGCGAATGGCCGCCGATCACCATGATCATCTTCCGCAATTACCAGTGGGGCGCTGAAAAGCGGAACACCACGCTCTGGTATGATGACAATTTCGTCGGCACCGAGCTGAGCACCGAGGTCAGCTACGCCGGGGTCGCCACGGCCTGCGGGTTGAAGGGCGTCGCCGTCAACAGCATGACCGAGCTGACGGAGGCGCTCTCCGCCGCGGTCGACGCGCAGATGAAGAAGGGCGAGACCACCTTCATCGAGGTCATCCTGAATCAGGAGCTGGGCGAGCCGTTCCGGCGCGATGCGATGAAGAAACCGGTCGCCGTCGCGGGAATCGACCCCGCCGACATGCGCGAACAGGCGGAGGCGTAAGCGGTTGACGGCCTGAAGCTTCAGGCCAACGCCAGCGTCACGGCGGCCGAGGCGACGATGTCCTCGACCGTCGCGCCGCGCGACAGATCGCAGACCGGGCGCGCAAAGCCCTGAAGGAACGGGCCGATGGCCTGCGCCCCGGCCAGTTCCTGCGCCAGCTTGTAGGCGATATTGCCGGCGTCGAGGGAGGGAAAGATGAGCACGTTCGCGTTTCCCGCTCCGGCCCCGGCGCCCTTCATGGCGGCGATGGCGGGGTTGAGGGCGGCGTCGCCCTGCAACGGGCCGGAGGCGAGACCCTCAAGGCTGGCCGCCGCTTCGCGCACCATCTCGACGCTCGCCCCCGCGCCCGATGCGCCGGTGGAGAAGGAAAGCAGCGCGACCCGCGCCTCCCCCAGCAATCTCTCGGCGGAGCGGGCGGCGGCCCGCGCGATGGCGGCCAGCCCCGCCGCGTCGGGCGCGACCACGACCGCGCAATCGGCGAAGATCAGCTCGCGTCCGCCCGGGAAAAGCATCAGGAAGAATGACGACGGCAGGGCGATTCCCTCCGCGAGACCGATGGTCAGCGACGCCGCCTCGATCACCCGGCGCGTCGGCGCGGCGGCGCCGGCGACCAGCGCGTCGGCTTCCCCCGCCGCGACCATGGCGGCGGCGCGCATCAGCGGCTTTTCCAGCATCTTCGCCGCCAGTTCGGGCCGGGTTTTCGGGCGGGCGCGCAGGACATGCCCGACATATGCCGCGGCCGGGCGCGCGGCGGAAAGCGGGATGATCTCCGCCAACCCCTCCGCCGTCAGCCGGGCCGCCGCCTCCGCGATGCGCGGCTCGTCCATCTCGGGCATGATGAGCCGGGCGCGGCGGGCGCGCGCGGTTTCGAACGCACGGTCAAGAACGGTCATTTTCAGTCTCCAGCATCCGAAAGGCGCGACATGAGCGATGAAATCAGGATCAACCGCGGCCTCAAAGGCGTCTATTTCGAGCGCTCCGGCGTCTCCCATATCGACGGCGCGAAGGGTGAGCTTTCGTATCGCGGCTATTCGATTCACGACCTCGCGACAAGATCGACCTTTGAAGAGGTCGCGTGGCTGCTGATCCATGGCGAGTTGCCGAACGAAGCGGAGCTGGCCAGATTCAGCGCCGATCTCGTCGCCGCGCGCCAGCTTCCGGGCGCGGTCCATGACGTGATCCGCGCCACCGCCGAGGGCCATCCGATGGCGGTGCTCGGGGCCGCCGTCTCCGCGCTCGCAGCGCTCGACCCGGAGGCGCGCGACACCTCCGAAACAGGGTTCCTGCGCAACGGCGTCAACCTGACCGCGCAGATCCCGATGATCATCGCCGCGCATGAAGCGATCCGGAACGGCCGCAAACCCGTGGAGCCGGACGCGGCGCTCAGCCACGCGGCGAACTGGCTCTGGATGCTGAAGGGGGAGAAACCCTCGGATGACGCCGCCCGGCTCGCGGATGTGGATTTCATCCTTCATGCGGAGCATGGCGCCAACGCTTCCGCCTTCGCGGCGCGGGTGGTGGTCGGGACAGACGCCAATATCCACGCCGCCTTCGCCGCCGGGCTGGCGGCGCTTTCGGGCCCCGCGCATGGCGGCGCCGCCGAAGACGTGATGCGCATGGTGGAGGAGATTGGCGCGCCCGAGAACGCCGCCGCCTATGTGAAGGCCAAACGCGCCGCGAAAGAGCCGGTCACCGGCTTCGGCCACCGCGTCTATCGCGCCGAGGACCCCCGCGCGCGCCACATGCGCGACGGGGTGGAGCGGCTCTCGAAGGAAATGGGCCAGCCGCGCTGGTATGAGATACTGGCCGGCGTGGTGGAGGCGATGCAGCCTTACGCGCGCCACGGCCTGAACGTGAATGTCGATTTCTATTCCGGCGTCATCTACCAGCTGCACGGCATCCCCATGGATCTTTACGTGCCGATCTTCGCCATCGGCAGGGCGCCGGGCTGGGTGATCCAGTGCATCGAGCAGAAGCGCCGCAACATCCTGATCCGCCCGCTGACGCTTTATGACGGGCCGGAGATGCGGGCCTATACGCCGATGGCCGACCGTTGAGTGGAGGCGCTTGCCGATATTCTCGGGCTGTCGCCGGGGGATGCGCTCCAGGTTGCGCTGATCGTCTTCTTCGCCGGGCTGGTCCGGGGGTTCGCCGGGTTCGCGCTGTCGGCGCTGGTGATGTCCGGCGCTGCGATGATCCTTGCGCCGGTCGAATTGCTGCCGATCTGCTGGTTTCTGGAATTGGCCGCGAGCATCCTGATGACGCGCGGCGGCGCGCGCGCGGGGGAGACCCGCGTCGCGATCAGCCTCGTCACAATGGGCGCGGTCGGCATACCGGTCGGGCTTTATCTCACCACGAGCCTGCCGGTGGAGGCGTCTCGGCTGATGGCGCTTTCGGTGATCCTCGCCCTGGCGGCGCTGCAGATGTGGCGCTTGCGATTGCCGTGGCTGGCGACGCGCGCCGGGCTCTTGAGCACCGGCGTGGTCGCCGGGATCGTCACCGGGTTGGCCGGGGTCGGCGGCATGGTGGTCGCGCTCTATGTGTTGGCGCGCGATGCGCCGGCGGCGGCGATGCGAGGCACCATGGTGCTCTTTCTCGTGTTCGGCTCGATCACCAGCCTCGTCATGCTTGTTCTTTTCGGGCTGATGACCGAACTCTCGGTGATCAGGGGGCTGGCGCTGGGGGCGCCGACGATGCTGGGCGTTTTCATCGGCGCCCGGTTTTTCACCGCGAGGCTGGCGCACCTGTATCGGCCATTTTGCCTTGCCCTGCTGATCGGATTGGCTCTTCTGGGCATGGCGCGGGCGTTGTGAAGGATTTTCCCGTCAGGACATGTGGAACTCGGCGCGGGGTGCGCATAGTCTGCGCCGGAAGATGAGGGGAGCTGCATTTGTCGCCGAAAGACCTTGATCTGAGCCCGAAAGTTTCGGACGAGATCCGCAAGACGACCTGCTACATGTGCGCCTGCCGCTGCGGGATCGACGTGCATCTGCGCGCCGGCGAAGATGGCCGCCCGAAGGTCCGCTATATCGAGGGCAATCGCGATCATCCGGTGAACCGCGGCGTGCTCTGCGCCAAGGGGTCGGCCGGGATCATGCAGCATTATTCGCCGGCGCGCCTGCGCGCGCCGCTGAAACGCGTCGGCCCGCGCGGCTCCGGCGAGTTCGAGGAGATCAGCTGGGACGAGGCGCTGGACATGGCCGCCGGCTGGCTGAAGCCGATCCGGGAAAAAGACCCCAAAAAGCTCGCCTTTTTCACGGGCCGCGATCAGAGCCAGAGCTTCACCGGCTGGTGGGCGCAGCAGTTCGGCACCCCGAACTACGCTGCGCATGGCGGCTTCTGCTCGGTCAACATGGCCGCCGCCGGCATCTACACCATGGGCGGCTCATTCTGGGAATTCGGCGAGCCGGATTGGGAACGCACGAAGCTCTTCATGATTTTCGGCGTCGCCGAGGACCACGATTCGAACCCGATCAAGATGGGGCTGAGCCGGCTGAAGGCGCGGGGCGCCAAGATCATCGGCGTCAACCCGATCCGCACCGGCTATAACGCCATCGCCGACGAATGGGTCGGCGTGACGCCCGGCACGGACGGGCTCCTCATCCTCGCTATCGTTCAGGAATTGCTGAAGGCGGGGAAGGTCGACCTCGACTATCTGATCCGGTACACGAACGCGCCGTTCCTCGTGAACCGGGACCCGGCCTCCGGCGAGTTCGGGCTTTTCATCCGCGATGAGACTGGCAAGCCGCTGGTCTGGGACCGTGTGGCGGGCCGCGTGGCGCCGCATGATGCGCCCGGCGTCAAACCGGCGATGAAGGGCGATTTCCCCGACCCTGCGGGAGGGCGCGCAACGCCGGTTTTCGAGCTTCTGGCGCGCAAGTATCTGGAGACGGAATACAGCCCCGAAGCCGCCGCCGCCGCTTGCGGCGTCACCGCCGCGACGATCCGGCGGCTGGCCGCCGAACTCGCCCACGCCGCTTTCGAGGAAGAAATCGTCCTCGACCAGCCCTGGACCGACTGGAAGGGCGAGCGGCATGAGAAGATGATCGGCAGGCCGGTCTCCTTTCACGCCATGCGCGGCATCAGCGCCCATTCGAACGGTTTTCAGACCTGCCGGGCGCTGCATCTGTTGCAGATCATGCTCGGCTCCGTCGAAGTTCCGGGCGGCATGCGCTTCAAGCCGCCCTATCCCAAACCCTATGAGGCGCACCCGCCGCCCCATCACAAGGTGACGCCGGGCGGCGCGCTGGACGGGCCGCATCTCGGCTATCCGCGCGGCCCCGAAGACCTCGCGATCGACGAGGAGGGGCGCGCCAAGCGCATCGACAAGGCGTTTACGTGGGAGCATCCCTTCTCCGCCCATGGCATGATGCACATGGTCATCTCCAACGCCCATGCCCGCGACCCTTACGGGATCGACGTGCTGTTCATGTATATGGCCAACATGGCCTGGAACTCCTCGATGAATTCGGCGGGGGTGATGGACATGCTTACGGCGAAGGACGAATCCGGCGAATACGTCATTCCGAAGATCATCTATTCGGACGCCTATTCCTCGGAAATGGTCGCCTTCGCCGATCTGATCTTGCCGGACACGACGTATCTGGAACGGCATGACTGCATCAGCCTGCTGGATCGGCCGATCTGCGAGGCGGACGCGGCGGCGGATTCGATCCGTTGGCCGGTGGTCGAGCCGGACCGCGACGTGCGCGGTTTCCAATCGGCGCTGATCGACCTTGGCGCGCGCATCGGCCTGCCCGGACTCATCAACCCGGACGGCACGCGCCGCTTCCGCGATTACGCCGATTACATCGTCAACCATCAGCGCCGACCCGGCGTCGGCCCTCTGGCGGGCTGGCGCGGCGAGGACGGGACGAGCGAAGGGCGGGGGGAGCCGAACCCCCAACAGATCGAGCGCTATATCGAGAATGGCGGCTTCTGGATCAGCCACATCCCTGACGAAGCCAGGTATTTCAAACCGTGGAACCAAGCCTATCAGGACTGGGCGGTGGAGAAGAGTTTCTACGACAAGCCCCAGCCCTATATCTTCAACCTCTATCTGGAGCCGATGCGCAAATTCCAGCTGGCGGCCGAGGGCAAGGGCGGGCGCCAGCCCCCCGAGCATCTCCGCGCGCGGGTGAGCGAAGCCTTCGATCCCCTGCCAGTCTGGCTGAAACCCTTTGAGGAGCGCGCGGTCGCCGAGGGCGATTTTCCGCTTCACGCCCTCACCCAGCGGCCGATGGCGATGTATCATTCCTGGGGCTCGCAGAACGCCTGGCTGCGGCAGATCCATACCGTCAACCCGCTCTATATCTCCGGCGATATCTGGCGCGAGCATGGGTTCGAGGAGGGCGATTGGGCCAATCTCATCTCGGTCCACGGGCGCATTCATGTCCCCGTCGCGCTGATGGAGGCGCTGAACCCGAAAACCGTCTGGACGTGGAACGCCATCGGCAAGCGCCGCGGCGCCTGGGCGCTGAAACCGGGCGCGCCGGAGACGGAAGAAGGGTTCCTTCTCAACCACCTGATCCATGAGCTTCTGCCGCCGAAGGGCGACGGGCTGCGCTGGGCCAACGCCGACCCGGTGACAGGTCAGGCGGCCTGGTATGATTTGCGCGTCCGCATCGAGAAAACCGCCCCGGCGAAGGCGTCCGAGCCGAGGATCGCGGCGCAAAAATCCCCTGTCGGCGAAGGGCCGGACAATCTTTCCTACGGGAAGGAATGGACATGATCGCGCAGATCAGCCATTCGATCCGCACGGCCAACGCGCCGATTCAACTATTCCTTTTCCGGCAGCAAGCGGCGGCGCGCCGCGCCAGCCAGGCGGATTTCCACCACTCGGGCAGACTACGCCCGATACGCCTGGAGGCTAACATGTCTGCAACTCCCCGCCTTGAACGCGCTCTTGTCGCCGCCGGCCCCGCCGCCGTGCTGGAGCGCCTGCCAAAAATGGGCGTCGTCATGGTCAACACCCGCTTTGGCGGCGCGACGCATGAACGGATGGGCAACGTCGCCAAGGTCGCCGTCGCCGGCGAAAAATACATCTGCAGCGGCGACGAACACGATTCTGAAATCGACGCCAGCGCCGTAGCTACAGTGGTCATCGACCGCACCGGCAAGATGCAAGACAAGGTTCTGCCGCGTATCGACTTCTTCGATGAAGCTGGCGCGGTGGTCTTCAGCGTCATCGGCATGGATGGGCTGGAGCCGTTCGACGCTGGGCTCGAAGGCGTGGACGAATCCGCCGCAACTGACGCGCCGGAAAAGCCCGAGCGGCAGAAGGCCGAATACGCTGAGGGCGATCCGGGCATGGCGCCTTTTGAGACCGCGATGAAAAGCGGCGCCAAGGTTCGCATCCAGCAGATCCGCCCCGGCTTCCGGCAGGCGTGGACCGGCGTGATCGAGCGGGTCTCCCCCGGCATGGGCTTCATCAACGTGATGCGCCCGGATTTTCATCTGCATCTGCGCGGCGGGGCCGTCGCCGGCTGGCGGCGTGAAGGCGCGGGCGATGATGTACGCCTCTT
>JBBDTD010000270.1:0-20186 GCA_040904645.1 Paracoccaceae bacterium | reverse complement strand
GTGCCGCCGGCGGCGGCGGTGATCATCGCTGTCGGGATCGTCATCCTGATTGGAGTCGCGGTGACGGCGCTGGTGGATTTCCTGATCGACACCTGGTTTGGCCCCGGCATGCCGCCCTCGATGATGGCGGCGATGCAGGCGCCGATGGCGACGACGATGCGGGCGCAGATGGCCGCGCCGATGTTCCGCTCGATGAGCGGCGGCTGAGCTCCTGAAAAGGGATGCCTCCGCCTGGCGGGCGGGAACGAATTCACACTTATGCAACCAGAAGGAAAAAGCAGATGAAATACGGTAACCCCATCCGGTACGACACGCTTGAAGCAGCGGGCCAGGAGCCGGATTTCGAGGCGCTCGCGCACGACGCCTACGCCGCGATGAACGCCGACGGGCCGAAAGGCCTAAGTCATGAAGAGGCGGCGATCGAGCGCGTGAACGGGATGAAGGAGCAATACGGCACCGGCGTCTCCGCATTGATGATGATCTACAACGCCACCGGCTCCACCATGAAATTCGACAGCCTCGAGACGACCCACGGCAAGATCTACAATTACCAACCTGACCCGACGATCTATAACGGCGAGTGGAGCGTTTTCCTGCATGTGAAATCCTCCGGCGCGGCGCGCGGCTCGGGCGGGGCGGTGAAATATTGGCTGAAGGGCGGCGTGGAGGACAAATCGCATCTTGTCACGGTGAGCTGGGATGTTCCCTGGTCCGGAACCACGACTGCGGGCATTTCCTTTTTCGACACGTCGCTGATGCGGTCGTTCCTCGGCTCGCCTTTCCAGCTTATGAAGAAGATCGGGGACATGCAGGCGGCGAGCCCGTTTGACGGCCGCATATCCTTCTCGCAGGAGACGTCGCCGATCATTCGCGCCGTCGCATCGCGGAAGTCGGTGCTCTGATGCGCCTCCCGGACAGACGCGACCGCACCTAAGATATTGCGCTGCAACAGCAATCATACCGGACGGATGCGCAAGAAAGTCACGCACCGACACTTGGTCAAGCTTGACTGCAGCAAAAATTGTGTAACGCTCATCCTGTCGTAAGGAATGAAAATCAAAGCGCGGAATACGCGCCGCGCGACAAAAGGGAGGATGCGCATGAAACGGTCAGTCAATCTGGCGGCCGCAACCGCTATCGGACTCGCCCTCGGGGCGAGTTCGGCGATGGCGGAGGCGATCAAGATCGCGTTTATCGACCCGCTTTCGGGGGCCTTCGCCTCGACGGGAGAGAACGGTCTGCATCAGTACGAGTTCGCAGTCGAGACGATCGTCAACGAAAAGGGCGGCGTGCTTGGCGGCAAGACGTTCGAGATGGTCGGCTTCGACAACCAGACCAGCCCCAAGGAATCGCTGATTCAGCTTCAGGTCGCGATCGACCAGGGCATCCGCTTTATCGTGCAGGGCAACTCCTCTGGTGTCGCCAACGCGTTGACCGAAGCGGTTGAAAAGCACAACAATCGTAATCCGGACAGCAGGGTGCTCTTCCTCAACTACTCCGCTGTCGATCCGGCGCTGACCAATGAGAAGTGCAATTTCTGGCATTTCCGCTTTGACGCCCACGCCGACATCAAGATGGACGCGCTGACCGACGCGATCAAAGCGAATGACGCGATCAACAAAGTCTATGTCGTCGGTCAGGACTATTCCTTCGGCAAGGCGGTGGCCGCCGCCGCCGTTGCGATGCTGGGTGAGAAACGCCCGGATATCGAGATCGTCGGCAACGAGTTGCATCCGATCGGCAAGGTGAAGGACTTCACACCTTACGCCCGCAAGATCATCGCCGCGGAAGCTGACGCCGTGATCACCGGCAACTGGGGCTCCGACATGCTCGGCCTCGGCAAGGCGATCATCGAGAACGGCTTCACCGGGCCGATCTTCACCTATTACGCCGCCGCGGACGGCATCACCGCAGCTTTCGGTGAAAGCGGCGTCGGCGTCCTCCGGCTGGTCGCCGAAGGCCCGAACAACCCGCCGGCGGATGAAGCGGCGCAGGAATATATCCGCGCCTTCAAGGCGAAATATCCCGAAGGCAATATCAGCCAGGCGCGGGTCACGAATGTGGTCGACATGCTCGCGCAGGCGATCGAGAAGGCCGGCACGGCGGATGACGTCGTCGCCGTCGGCATGGCGCTGGAGGGCATGAAGACGGAAAGCATGTGGGGCGGCGAGCTCTATATGCGGCCTGAAGATCACCAGCTGATCCAGAATGTGCATGTCTTCGCGCATTCCAAGGTCGAGGCGCCCTTCGATTTCGACAATTCGGGCTATGGCCTGACGCATGAGACGACGGTGGAGAACGCCTCCGCCGACATCGCCACAACCTGCGAGATGGAACGCCCGTAAGAGGCGGCGCACGGCGCCCGCCCCTGACAACGGGGGGCGGGCGCAGCTCCATCAACCATAAAACAACCGGGCGGGGAGGCGCGGGACGATGGACCTCATACTGGTCAATCTGATCGATGGGCTGGTGACGGGATTGCTCCTGTTCATGCTCTCTAGCGGGCTGACGCTGATCTTCTCGATGATGGGCGTGCTGAACTTCGCGCATGCGAGCTTTTATATGCTCGGCGCCTATTTCGCCTATCAGATCAGCCGTTCCATCGGCTTCTGGCCCGGGCTGCTGATCGCGCCGCTGGTCGTCGGCGTGCTCGGCGCCCTGGTTGAGCGGTACGGGCTGCGCAGGGTGCATAAATACGGCCATGTGCCCGAGCTGATCTTCACCTTCGGGCTGGCGCTTCTGATCGAAGAGATCGTGCAGTTTTTCTGGGGCCGCTCGCAGGTGGCGTTCGACCCGCCCGCGATCCTCCAGTTCACACTCTTCTCGATCAGCGGCAATTCGATCCCGGCCTACAAGGTCTTCATGATCTTCATTTCACTGGCGATCTTCATCGCCCTCCTGATGGTGCTGACGCGCACGCGGGTGGGGCTGATCATCCAGGCGGCGCTGTCGCACCCGCATACGGTGGAGACATTGGGCCATAACGTGCCGCTGGTGTTCATGGGGGTGTTCGGCGTCGGCACCGCGCTCGCAGGCGTCGCAGGGGTGATCGCGGGGCCGGTGCTCGGCACGTTCCCGGGCATGGCGATCGTGCTCGGCTCGATTGTATTCGTCACCATTGTGGTCGGCGGGCTCGGCTCGCTCTGGGGCGCGCTCGTCGCATCGCTGCTGATCGGCTGGATCACCACCTTCGCCGCATCCTATAATGTCGGGCTCGCGGATGTGTTCATGGCGCTCGGATTTGAGCGGCCGGACGACCTCTCTGAAAGCATGTTCCGAGACGCCTGGTCGCTGACGCTGCCGCAGGTCGGGCCGATCCTGCCCTATCTTCTGATGGTGCTGATCCTCGCCTTCCGGCCGCGCGGCCTTTTCGGAAAGCGCGAGGTATGAGCCAGCTCGATCAGACCCGGGTGCGGGCCGCGACCGGCGGCCTGAACCTGACCGCGCTCGCGCCCTGGGTCATCGCGGCGATCTTCCTCGCCTTCATGCCGTTCGTCTTCACCGAGAACAGCGCGATCACCATCATGAACCAGATGGCGATCACCATCGTCTTTGCGCTCGCGTACAACATGCTGCTGGGGCAGGGAGGCATGCTCTCCTTCGGGCATGCGGTCTATATGGGGCTTGGCGGGTTCATGGCGGTTCATGTCATGAACTATGTCGAGGACGGGTGGATCGCGCTGCCGCTACCCGTCCTGCCCCTTTTTGGCGGGTTTTTCGGGTTGTTTTTCGCGGCGCTGATCGGGTCTTTCTCCACCCGCAAGGCGGGCACCGTCTTCGCGATGATTTCGCTGGGGGTCGGCGAGTTGATCGCCTCCTGTTCGGTCATAATCGTCGCCTTCTTCGGCGGCGAGGAGGGGGTGAGCGGCGATCGCACCTACGGGATTCCGGTTCTTGGATACGAGTTCCTGCAGCAGATCGAGGTCTACTACCTCATCGCGGCCTGGCTGATGATTTCGGCGGCGCTGATGTATCTCTTCTCGCGCACGCCTGTCGGGCGCATGGCGAACGCGGTGCGCGACAATCCGGAACGCGCCGAATTTCTCGGCTACTCCTCCCGCTGGGTGCGGTTCTACTCTTTCTGCGCCTCGGGGTTCTTCTGCGGCATCGCCGGCGGGCTCTTCGCGATCAATTACGAGATCCTGACGGAGGAAAACCTCAACCTCGCCACCTCCGGTTCGATCCTGCTGATCACTTTCCTTGGCGGCGTCGGGTTCTTTTTCGGGCCGATCATCGGCGCCATCGTCTTCACGCTGCTCGCCACCGTCCTGAAACTGGAGACCGAGCTTTGGCAACTCTATGTCGGGGCGCTTTTCGTCCTGACGGTGATGTTCTTTCCCGGCGGGCTCGCGGGGCTTCTGACGATGCATGTCGCGCCCTGGCGAAACGGGCGCCTTGGCTTTCTGGTGAAGCCTTATCTGACAACGTTGCTGCCCGGCATGTTCGGTGTGTTCGGCCTGGCTGCGGCGACGGAGCTGTTGTTTCATGCGCGTCAGTCCGCGATCGGCGAGGATGAGATGGGGCTCTTCGGGATGACCGTTTCAGCGCATTCTCCCATCGCCTGGGGTGTGGCGCTGGCCGTGGCGATCACCGGGCTCTGGCTCGCCAGACGTGGGGCGCCGGGGCTGAAGGCGGCATGGGACGAAGCCGCCACACCGCAATCGGGCGGGGGGGCGGGACGATGAGCGGCGCGCTGGAAATCGAGGGGCTCCGGAAATCCTTCGGCAAGACGGAGATTATCCGCGGCGTCGATCTTTCAATCGGCCGGGAGGAACGGCACGCGATCATCGGGCCGAACGGCGCTGGAAAATCCACGCTCTTCAACCTGATCACCGGGCGTTTCCCCAAGACGTCCGGCTCCATCAAGCTGCACGGGCGGGATCTGGAGGAGTTGGCGCCATTCCAGATCAACCGGCTTGGTCTGTCGCGTTCATTCCAGATCACCAACATTTTTCCAAAGATGAGCGTTTTCGAGAATTTACGCTGCGCGCTGCTCTGGCCGCTCGGCTATCGCTATTCGTTCTGGAACATGGTGGCGCGCAGCCGCGCCCTCACTGAAGGCGCGGAGCGGGTGCTGGAGCAGATCAACCTGACGGAGCGGCGCGACCTGCCGGCGGGGGTGCTTTCCTACGCCGAACAGCGGGCGCTGGAGATCGGCATCACCATCGCCGGCGGCGCAGATGTGATCATGCTGGACGAGCCGACAGCAGGGATGAGCCATTCGGAGACGGATTACATCGTGGACCTGATCCGCAAGGTGACGAAACGCAAGACGTTGGTGATGGTCGAGCATGACATGGGCGTGGTTTTCGGCCTCGCGGACCGGATCTCGGTGCTGGTCTACGGAGAGATCATCGCAACCGGCGCGCCGGAAGACGTGCGCGCCGATCCGAAGGTCCAGGAAGCCTATCTCGGCGCGGCGCTGGAGGCGGAGCATTGATATGCTGGATGTGACCGATCTTCACGCCTATTACGGCAAAAGCCATATTTTGCAGGGCGTGACGATGAATGTGCAGGAGGGGGAGATCGTCGCCCTTCTCGGCCGGAACGGCGTCGGCCGCTCAACCACCTGCAAGGCGGTGATGGGCTCCATCGAGCCGGTTGGGTCGGTGAAATTCAAGGGGGCCGAGATCGCGGGCAAGAAACCCTTCGAAATCGCCAATCTCGGCCTCGGCTACGTGCCGGAAAACCGCGATATTTTTCCCGGCATGACGACGCGCCAGAACCTCGTCCTCGGCCTCAAGCCCGGCCAGAAGGATGGCGCCGGGCGCTGGTCGATGGAGGATATGTTCAACCTTTTCGAGAATCTTCGCACTCGCGCCGATGTCGAGGCTTCAGTGCTTTCCGGTGGCGAGCAGCAGATGCTGACCATGTGCCGGACCTTGATGGGCGATCCCGATTTCGTGATGATCGATGAGCCGACAGAGGGGCTGTCGCCGCAGATGACCACGCGTGTCGGCGAGATGCTGAAGGAGATTGCGCGCCGCGGCGTCGCCATTCTGCTCGTCGAACAGAAACTCGCCATCGCGCTCGACATCGCGCACAGGGTCTATGTGATGGGGCACGGCCAGATGCAGTTTGAGGGGACGCCGGCTGATCTGAAGTCGCGTGAGGATATCCGCAAGGAATGGCTGGAGGTTTAAACCGCCGCGCCGAAGTGGAACCATTGCGCCCGCGGCCCCGTTTGCTCCCTGAGCCTCATTTCACGGAGATCACGCATGCCTTTCGCGAAGAACACCGACAAGATCTGGAAACTGGTTGAAGACAACCCGACCTGCATGATGGTCTCACATGATGAGAACGGGGCGATGCGGGCGCGCCCGATGCGCGCGATTGTGGATGCGAACGCCGGCGAGCTCTGGTTCTACACCCGTATCGCCAGCGGCAAGAGCGACGAGCTCCAATTCGATGGCGAAGCCTGTCTCTGCTTCGGCGGCGAAAGCAGCTCCAACTACGTCTCCCTTACCGGGGCTGCGACGCTTTCGGCCGACAAGGCGCGCATCAAGAAGCATTGGAACACCTTCGTCGACGCCTGGTTTCCGGAAGGTCCCGATGGCGGCGATGTCGCAATGATCCGGTTCAAACCCGATCACGGCGAATACTGGGACGGCGATTCAAGCTCGATTCTCGCGGCGCTGAAGATGGTGATCGCTTCCGCCCGCGACGAGCGGCCCGACCTCGGCGAGAACAAGAAAGTCACCTTCTGACCCGGACGCAGGCGCCTGATGCGAACAGGCGCTTTTCATTCGTCGCGGACTGGGTAAAAGTCTGACCCATGACAAAACCAGTAATGAGTTTGGCCGAAGCCGTCTCTCCGATTTTTGATGGCGCTACGGTGATGATTTCCGGGTTCGGCGGTTCAGGCGCGCCCTTGGAGTTGGTCCACGCGTTGATCGATCATGGCGCGCGTGGGCTGACCGTAGTCAACAACAACGCGGGCACCGGCCGCGTCGGCCTCGCCGCGCTGATCGACTCGGGGGCGGTTGAAAAGGTGATCTGCTCCTATCCCCGCACCTCCGACGCGCGGGCGTTCACGGGTCGTTACCTCGCCGGCAGGATCGCGCTGGAACTGGTGCCGCAAGGCACCCTGGCGGAGCGTATCCGCGCCGGCGGCGCCGGCATTCCGGCCTTTTTCACCCCCACCGCAGCCGGTACTGACCTGGCCGAGGGCAAGGAGGCGCGTGAGATCGAGGGCGTCCCCTGTATCCTGGAGCACTGGCTTCGCGCCGATTTCGCGCTGGTGAAGGCGGATCTGGCGGATACATACGGCAACCTCACCTATCGGCTGACGGCGCGGAATTTCGGGCCGATCATGTGCGCAGCGGCGGATCTCTGTATTGTGCAGGCGCGCGAGATAGTGGAGCCGGGAGGGATCGACCCCGAACATGTGATCACCCCCGGCATCTATGTTCACCGGATCACGCATGTCCCCGATCCGGCGCAGGAGGAGATTCTGGTGGCGAATAACGCGGTCTACCCATGAGCGGCGATCTTTCCATGGCGCTCAGCCGCAAGCAGATGGCCTGGCGCGCCGCGCAGGACATTTCCGACGGCGCTTACGTCAATCTGGGTATCGGGCTGCCGACACTCTGCTCGGGCTATCTGCCCAAGGGCAGGCTTGTGACATTCCAGAGCGAAAACGGCATCCTCGGCTTTGGGGGGCCGCCGCCGAAAGGCGAAGAGGATTACGACCTCATCAACGCCTCCAAGGGCGCGATCACCATCCTGCCGGGCGCTTCGATCGTGCATCACGGCGACAGTTTCGCGATGATCAGGGGCGGTCACATCGACATCGCCGTCCTCGGTGCGTTTGAAGTGGCGAATAACGGCGACCTCGCGAACTGGTCTCCCGGGCCGGGCGGCGTTCCGGGCGTGGGCGGTGCGATGGACCTCGCCTCTGGCGCGCGGGCGGTCTGGGTGGTGACGACGCATGTGACGAAATCGGGCGCGCCCAAGCTGGTGGAGCGCTGCGCGCTGCCGCTGACCGGCGCGAAGGTGGTCAAGCGCGTCTATACCGACCTGGCGGTGATCGACGTGACCGAGGCGGGATTCGTTCTTCGTGAATTGTCGCCGGAGGTCTCGGTCGACAGGATTCGGGAAATGACGGGAGCGCCGCTTCTGCTGGAGGGGGAGCCCGCGCCACTGAAGGCGCCCGCTGGCCTCTGAAACACACGGCGCGGGGCGATGGTCGCGCGCCGTCGCCCGCCTCCGTGTTCAGCTTCGCCATTCTGACCATCGCAGCGGTTTCGCGCAGCGCGCGGCGTAACGCGGCCATCGCGCGCAGGCTGATTCAGCCTGTGGCGTAAAGCCGAAAATTGGTACAGAATCAGCTTCACCAACAGGAAAGGGAGCCGCCATGTTCAGGACGATAATAATCGCCTATGACGGATCTGATCACGCTAAACGGGCCATCGCCGTCGCCTGCGATGTCGCAAAAAAGTACGAGGCGAAACTCTGGGTGAGCCATACGCCGGAAGGCGGCTCGACCCCGATCGCGGTCGACCCGTTCATCGGCGCCATCGGCGCGCCTTTGCCGCCCGAGGAGATCGCGGAATCCGCCAAGGCCGCGATTGACGAGGCGGAGGCGCTGGTTCGCGCCGGCGGGTGTGAACTGACCGGCTCGCGCGTCGGTTCCGTCGCGACCGCCGAAGACGTCGCGGCGCTGGCGAGTGAAATCAAGGCCGATCTCATCGTCATGGGGCGGCGCGGGCGCGGGGCGGTTGCGGGGCTTCTGTTCGGCTCGGCGACGCAGGAAGTCTCCCGCGCGGCGCCTTGCGCGGTGCTGACGGTTTTCTGAGTTCCTTAGCCAAGCAGGGCTTCGGTCAGCGCGCTTTCCGGGTCGGCGAGCGCGTCGATGACATCGAAATGATGCCGTGACGGCTCTTCATGCGCAGCCGTCGCGGCGCCAAGCCCAGCCCAGATATTGGCGAGAAGGGCGTTTTGCCGGCGAAATTCCGGCCGCTCCTTCGCGCCGACCCAGCACATGAGCCGCGCGCCGCGCGTGGGGGAGAGTAGAACCGGGCTTTCCGCCGCTGCTTCCGCCGCATCAAGCCGAAGATCCGCGTTCATCGCCGTGCGCCTCAGGGGGCGCAGATCATGAACCCCCGAAATGGAGACGACCAGCGCCACCCTTCGCAGAACGTCAGCGGGAAGCGGCGTATCTTCGCAGATCATCCGCGTCGCCAGGTGCCCGCCTGCCGAATGGCCGGTCAGGCGGACTGGGCCTTCAACCAGTGTGGACCCCTTGGCCACGGCTGCGCCGATTTCGGCGGTGATCGCAGCGATCCGCGCCTCCGGCGCCAGCGTGTAAGAAGGCGTCGCAACCGCCCAACCCCGCGCCAGCGGCCCCGCCACGAGCCATGACCAGAGCGATTTGTCGAACGCCCGCCAGTATCCGCCATGGATGAAGACGACCAGCCCGCGTTCCGCGCCGCCGGGGCGGAAGAGATCCAGCCGCTGGCGCGGCGCGGGGCCATAGGCGATGTCGAGTTCAGCGCGGGCGCCCAGGCTGGCGCGGAAGGCCTCGGCGGCTTTGGCCCAGCGCGGAGGAAAGCTGGCGGCGCCTTCGATATGGGCGCCGTTCGCATAGGCGTCGTCCCAATCTTCGATCAGGGTTTCGTTCATCCGCATTTCGAATAGCCGCAGTTCACGCAGGTCATGCAGCCTTCGATCATTTGCATGCCCTTTGCGCCGCAGGAGGGGCAGGCGGGGCCGCGCGGCGCTTCGCCGACCGCGACCCGTTCCGCCCTCGGGTCGGATTTCAGTCCCAGCCCTTCGCCGGCGATGAACCCGGTTTCGATCATGTGGCGTTCGATCACCCCGCCGATGGCGGCGAGGATCGACGGCACATAACGCCCCTGCATCCAGGCGCCGCCGCGCGGGTCGAAAACCGCCTTCAGCTCCTCCACCACGAAACTGACGTCGCCGCCGCGCCGGAATACGGCGGAGATCATCCGCGTCAGGGCCACGGTCCAGGCGAAATGCTCCATGTTCTTGGAGTTGATGAACACCTCGAACGGCCGCCGCCGCCCGCCGATCACCACATCGTTGAGGGTGATGTAGATCGCATGTTCGCTTTCAGGCCATTTCAGCTTGTAGGTCGCGCCGTCCAGGCTCTCGGGTCGGTCGAGAGGGCGAGACATGTAGACGACTTCGCCCATCGTCGCTCCAGCCTCGTCTTCCTGCGCGGTTTCGACCTTCAGGGCGACGGTTTTGTTCGACGCGGACGCCTCCACCGACAGCACCGACCCCGTCACTTCGTTCGGCCGATAGGTCGTGCAACCCTTGCAACCGGTTTCATAGGCCAGCGCATAGATATCCTTGAAGGCTTCGAACGAAATATCGGCCGGGCAATTGATGGTTTTCGAGATCGAGCTTTCGACATAGGGCTGCGCCGCCGCCTGCATCCGCACGTGATCCTCGGGGGATAGCTCCTGCGCGGTGACGAAATGGTCGGGCAGGGGGGCGTCGGCGTTGAGATCCCGCCAGAGGCGGACGGCGTAATCGACCACTTCCTCCTCCGTGCGGCCGCCATCTGGTTGCAGCACCTTGCGGGTATAGGCGTGGGCGAAGACCGGCTCGATTCCCGAAGAGACATTGCCCGCCAGAAGCGAAATCGTGCCGGTGGGCGCGATCGAGGTCAGAAGCGCGTTTCGCACCCCGTGCGCTGCGATCTCCGCCCGCACGTCCTCATCCAGCGCGGCGATCGTTTCGGTCGCGAGATAGGCGTCGCGGTCGAAAAGCGGGAACGGTCCCTTTTCGGCGGCGAGGCGGGTGGAGGCGAGATAGGCTTCCCGCTGGATCAGCTTGAGCCAGCGCCCGGTCTGATCCGCCGCCTCCGAAGACCCATAGCGCAGCCCGACCATCGCCAGCGCGTCGGCCAGCCCGGTGACGCCGAGCCCGATGCGGCGTTTCGCGCGCGCCTCCGCCGCTTGCGCCTCCAGCGGAAAGCGCGATGCGTCGACGACATTGTCCATCATCCGCACGGCGGTCGCGACCAGCGGCGCCAAAGCCGCCTCATCCAGCGCGGCGTCCGGGGTGAAGGGCCGCTCCACCAGTGCCGCGAGGTTGATGGAGCCGAGAAGACAGGCGCCATAGGGCGGCAACGGCTGCTCCCCGCAGGGGTTGGTGGCGCTGATCGTCTCCACATAGTTCAGCGGGTTCCGCCGGTTGATCCGGTCGATGAAGATCACCCCCGGCTCAGCCACGTCATGGGTGGCGCGCATGATCCGGTCCCAGAGCGCGCGGGCGGAAACGCTCTTGTAGAGCTTGGCCCCGAAGCGAAGCTCCCAAGGCTGATCAGCTTTCACCGCCTCCATGAACGCATCCGTCGCGAGGACGGAGAGATTGAACATCCGGAGCCGCGCCGCGTCGCGCTTCGCATCGACGAACGCCTCGATATCCGGGTGATCGCAGCGCAGCACCGCCATCATCGCACCGCGCCGGGATCCGGCGGACATGATGGTGCGGCACATCGAATCCCACACATCCATGAAGGAAATCGGGCCGGACGCGTCCGCGCCGACACCCTTCACCGGCGCGCCCTTCGGCCGGAGGGTGGAGAAATCATAGCCGATGCCGCCGCCTTGCTGCATGGTCAGCGCGGCTTCCTTGAGCATCTCGAAAATGCCGGTCATGGTGTCCGGCACGGTCCCCATGACGAAACAGTTGAAGAGCGTGACATCACGCCCCGCGCCGGCCCCCGCGACGATCCGCCCTGCCGGCAGGAACCGGAACCCGGCCAACGCGTCGCGAAATTCCGCCTCATGCGCCGCAGGATCGTCCTCGACCGCGGCGAGCGCGCGGGCTATGCGCGACCACGTATCCTCGACGCTGGCGTCGATTGGCGTTCCATCCGGCGCCTTGAGACGATACTTCATGTCCCATATCTGTTCGGCGATGGGGGCGGCGAAGGCGCTCATCTGGGCTCTCTCCGGGTCGCGGCGGGCTGAACATTATATGAACACAGGAGGCCTCGGGCAAGCGTTTGGGCCAGATACATCTTCAGAAATTATGCGTCGGCGCGGATGGCCCGGCGGACCTGCTCGCCTGGCAGCAGGGGCGGCCCGATCAATGGGGCGGCCCGATCCATGTCACCCGCTCAAAACCGCGCCGGGCGGAGGAGATATTGGCGGGGGGCTCGCTCTATTGGGTGATGAAGGGCGCCATCGCCTGCCGCCAACGGATCATCGGCCTTGAAGAAGTGAGGGGCGATGATGGTGTAAAGCGCTGCGCCATCGTGCTCGACCGCACGCTGATCCGCACCACGCCGACGCCGCGCCGAGCCTTTCAGGGCTGGCGTTATCTCGAAGCCGACGCCGCGCCGCGCGATATCGGGCCGTTCGACCCCGCGGCGGAAGAGCTTCCGGCTGAGCTTCAGAAGGCGTTGCTCGATATCGGGGTGTTCTGAGCGCGCCTGCGTCCAAGTTCGGCGGCTCAGTTCAAACGAAACGAAATCTGGCCGACGCCCGCGACCTTCATCGTCATCTTGCCGGGATGCTCCATCGGGTGGATCGGCATGTGCGAGCCGCAGATCAGGATCTCCCCCGCTTTCGGCGTCACGCCATGGGCGTTGAAGTGGTTGGCGAGAAAAGCGACCGCATCCAGCGGGTGCTGCGGCGCGGCGCCGGTCCTGTTCAGGATTTCTTCGCCGTCATGCTCGACGATGGTCGTCAGCGCGGACGGGTCCAGATCATGCGGCTTGATCGCGCCCTCAGGATCGTAGCAGAGCCCGGCGCTGAAGACATTGTTGGCCAGAATCGACGCGGCGTGCCTGGCCGCTCCTTCGCGGCGGTCGAGCAACTCGAACGCGACAGTGAAGTGGTTGACCGCGTCCGCCGCGCTCTCCCGGTTCCAGCCGCCGGCGCGCGGGGCGAGATCGACGGCGAGGATTGCGGCGAATTCGGGCTCCATCATGAAGTTGCGGTAATCAGCCAGTTTCAGATTGGCGTCGCCGCGGCATATGTCGTCGGCGAAGACATGGGCGGCGCCGGGCGCCTTCATGCCGAATTGCTCCATCTGCGCGGCGGTGTTCCAGGCGATCTTGCGACCGCCCACGCCGCCCTTGGCGTGCGCGACGATCGGCGCCATTTCGAACTGAAGTGCGAAGCCGGCTTCGGGCGCCGCGGATTGGTCTTCGAGCGACCGAAACGGCCGGTTCTGGATTATGTCTTCGGCGATCAGTTCAGCGAATGAAGTCATGGCGTTCTTCCCGCATTTCCGGTTTCTTGGCCAACGCGATAGCACGGTCTTGCAGGGGGTGAAAGGCGCGGCTGGCGGTCGGTCCGACCCTGCCGGCCGGCTGCTCCGGGTCGCCAGGCCGCGGCGAGGGCGCTCTAGTCGGCGGGGGTAAGCCGCCAGAGCGCGCCCGGGTCTTCGTCCGTCGCGAGCCAGATCGCGCCGTCGGGCGCGACGCGCACGTCGCGGATGCGGCCGAACTCGCCCTCGAAGAGCCGCTCTTCACCGACGACCGCGTCGTTTTCGATGTCGAGCCGTGAGAGCAATTCGAACTTGAGCGAGCCGACAAGAATATCCCCGCGCCAGCCGGGAAAGAGCCCGCCCTCATAGATGGCTAGCCCGGATGGCGCGATGGACGGGTCCCAGTAGTGGAACGGCTGCGCCATGCCTTCGGCCGCCACGCCGCGGCCGATACTGGCCCCGGAATAGTGGCGCCCGTACGAGATGACCGGCCAGCCGTGATTGACGCCCGCGCGGGGCAGGTTGATCTCATCGCCGCCCTGCGCGCCGTGTTCCACGATCCACAGCGTTCCGTTCGCGTCGAACGCCGCGCCCTGCGGGTTGCGGTGGCCGTATGACCAGATTTCGGGCTGCGCGCCCTGCCGGTTCAGGAAAGGATTGCCGGGGTCGGGCGCCCCGTCACGGCCGATATGGATGATCGAGCCCTGGTGGGAGCCGAGATTCTGCGCTTCGTCGCTTTCCCCCCGCTCTCCCAGCGTGACGAAGAGCGACCCGTCCGGCGCGACCGCGATGCGGGAGCCGAAATGTCGCCGGCCGGACTGCGAGGGGGTTTGGCGGAAAATGACCTTGAGCCCCTCCAGCCGCGGATCCGCGCCCCGCACCAGCCGGGCGCGGGCGACTTCGGCGCGGGCGGAGAAAATCCCGTCCGCCGCAGCGTAGGAGAGATAGATTTCGCCACTCTCCGCGAAATCGCGCGCCAGCGCCACGTCGAGCAGCCCGCCTTGTCCGCTATCGCGCACATCGGGCGCCCCGGGCAGCGGCCCGGAAAGCACGCCATCGGCAAAGAGCCGGAGCGCGCCACTCTTTTCGGTGATCAGAATGGCGCCGGTCTCCGCGAAATCCGGCAGGAAGGCGAACGCCCATGGCTCGCTCAACCCGTCGACGGCTTTCGCGGCCCGGATCGGACCGGCGGAGGAAGGGAACACTTGCGCCGCGGCCGGGCCTGCGGTGATCAGCATCAGGCAGGTCAGGATCGTGTGGCGCATGCGTGTGCCTCCTCTGGTCACCCACATAGGGTGAAAGCGCGGCGCGGCGATCGACGCAGCGCCGGTTCAGTCCTTCTCGGCCAGCGCGGAGGCGACCTCCATCGCAAAATAGGTGAGGATTCCGTCGCAGCCGGCCCGTTTGAAGGCGATCAGGCTTTCTGTCGCCACCCGGCTACGGTCCAGCCAGCCCTGATCGCAGGCCCCGGCCAGCATCGCGTACTCGCCGGACACCTGATAGGCGTAGGTCGGCGCGCCGAATTCCTCCTTAACCCGGCGGCAGATGTCCAGATACGGCATCCCCGGCTTGACCATCACCATGTCCGCGCCTTCGGAGAGGTCGATGGCGACTTCGCGAAGCGCTTCATCGCCGTTCGCCGGGTCCATCTGATAGGTCTTCTTGTCGCCTCTCAGCTGACTTGTCGCGCCGACCGCATCGCGGAACGGCCCGTAGAAGGCCGAAGCGAATTTGGCGGCGTAGGACATGATCAGGGTGTTGGGAAAATCGTGCGCCTCCAACGCTTGCCTGATATAGCCGATGCGCCCGTCCATCATGTCGGAGGGGCCGAGAATATCCGCGCCGGATTCCGCCTGCGCGAGCGCCTGTTTCTCAAGCGCGATCAGGGTTTCGTCATTGACGATCTCATCGCCGCGCAGGATCCCGTCGTGCCCGTGGCTGGAATAGGGGTCGAGCGCGACATCGAGCATGACGCCGATTTCCGGCACCATGCGTTTGATCGCGCGCGTGGCGCTCATCACGAGATTGTCGGGGTTCCACGCCTCTTCGCAATCCTCGGATCGCAATTCCGGCGGCGTATAGGGAAAGAGCGCAACGCACGGGATGCCGAGATCCGCCGCCCGTTCCGCCGCCACCGCCGCCCGGTCCACCGACAACCGTGAGACGCCGGGCATCGAGGCGATGGGTTGTTCGAGATCAATCCCGTCGCAGATGAATATCGGCCAGATCAGATCCGCCGCGGTCAACTCGTTCTCGCGCACAAGATCGCGGATCCAGGGCGCGGAGCGGGTGCGCCGCATGCGGGTGAGCGGGAAGGGCGCGGCGATGTTCTGGACCATCTGGAATATGCCTCATTTGCGGCTTTCTCCAAGGTCTCCTGCCATGCGATGATCATCCCCGCAAGGTGTGGGTCAGCCGTGAGGATTGCGGGGCGGAAGACGATGCTGTCGCATGCGACGTTTTTGAGCCCATGGTATTGGGTCTTCGCGGCGCTGTTCTGGGGCGTGATCTGCAACACGACCTTCGGCGCGCCGAACGAACTTTTGCTCCGTGCGGCGCGGGGTGGGGACGACGCCGCGCTTTTTGAGCGCCTCGCGCGGCGCAACATCATCCTTTTCGCGCAACGGATCAGGCGCCGCGCTCCGGTCGCCGGCGCGTTGGCGGCCTTCGTGCTGGCCCTGCTCGTCACCGTGACGGCGCGGACCGGCAGCGAAGCCACGCTTGGCGTGCTGGTGCTTTTCGCGCCGGCGGCGCTGCTTTCGATATGGGGCGGGCTGACGATCGTGCGTATGGCGGAGCGACTTCCCGATGCGCCGGGCGTCAGGCGGATCTTCTTCCGCGCGCGGCTTTATTCCGGCCTGACCGCCGCCGCCTCGATGCTTGGCGCGCTCGGCGCGGCCGGGTTGCGGCACGGGGCGGGCTGGACCGACGCGCTCTTTCGCTGGTTCTGAAGCTTGAGCCGCGCGCGCGCGCGCGGTAGGTCGCGGGGGCACGCCTCGCGCCTGGTCAGGGTGACGGGATTTTTATCGTCGGAGCCTCGCCCATGAAAGACACCGCCATCTCCGCCGCCGATCTCCGCGTCGGCGGGGCGCCGGAAGGCTTCGACGCCAAGATCGTCGCCCAACTGGCGCGTGATCATGGTGGGCCGGTGCTCCATATCGCGCTCGATGACCGCCGCGCGGCGGCGCTGGCTGATGCGCTGGCGTTCTTCGCGCCTGATCTCGCCGTGCTGCGCTTTCCCGCATGGGACTGCACGCCTTACGACCGGATTTCCCCGAACGCGGAGATCACCGCCCACCGGATGGCGACGCTCGCAGCGCTGGCTGACGGATTGGCGGCGCCTTCGATTATCCTCGCCACGGTCAACGCCGCGATGCTGCGCACGCCGGAACGGGAAGATGTGCGCGGCGGCAGCTGGGCGGCCTCGGTCGGTCAGCGGGTCGATGTGGACGGGTTGACCGAGTATCTGGTTCGCGCCGGGTTCAACCGCGCCTCCACGGTGGGGGAGCCGGGCGACTTCGCGCTGCGCGGCGGCATTGTCGACATCTTTCCGCCGGGCGCCGAAAGCCCGGTCAGGCTGGATTTCTTCGGTGATGTGCTTGACGGTGCGCGCCGTTTCGACGCCGAGAGCCAGCGTACGCTGGAGCGTATCGAGCGGGTCGAACTCGCCCCCGCAACCGAAGCGCCGCTCGATCCGGCCTCCATCACCCGCTTTCGTCAGAAATATCGGGAGATGTTCGGCGCTGCCGGCCTTGACGATCCGCTCTACGAGGCGGTGAGCGCGGGCCGCAAACATCAGGGGATGGAACATTGGGCGCCGCTCTTGCATGACCGGATGGAGACGATCTTCGACTTCCTGCCGGGCGCCCCGATCGCACTGGATCATCGGACGGAGGACGCGGCGGCGGCGCGCTGGACGCAGGTCGAAGAGCATTTCAATTCCCGCTCCGCCGCAGCCCGCGATCGCGCCATGGGCCAGCCGGTCTATAAAGCGCCGCCGCCCGCCGGGCTCTATCTCTCGCCGCAAGAGCTTGAACGCCATCTGAAAGGCCGGCCCGTCCGGCGCATGACGCCCCACGCCCAGCCGCCGGGGCCCGGTGTCATCGACATGGGCGCGCGCCAGGGCCGAAATTTCGCGCCGGAGCGTCTGCAGGACGGCGTCAATGTGTTTGATGCGCTCTCCGACCATATCCGCGACCGGAGGGCGAAGGGCCGGGTGGTTATCGCCGCCTATTCCGACGGCGCGCGCGATCGGCTTTCCAGCATGTTGGCCGATCATGGCGTCGAGGGCGCCGCCACAGCAGGGCGATGGTCCGAAGTCGAGGCGGCGCCGAAGGGCGCACTACGGCTCGTCACCTGGCCGCTGGAGGCGGGGTTCGTCGCGGGCGATCTGACCGTGGTCTCGGAGCAGGATATCCTGGGCGAGCGGCTGATCCGCAAGACCCGCAAACGCAAGACCGCCAATTTCATCGCCGAGGCGGGCACGCTGAGCGCCGGCGATCTCGTCGTCCATGTCGAGCATGGCGTCGGCCGCTACACGGGTATGAAGACCGTCACCGCGCTCGGCGCGCGGCATGAATGTCTGGAGCTTGAATACGCCGGCGAGACCCGGCTTTACCTGCCGGTCGAGAATATCGAGCTGCTCTCACGCTATGGCCATGCCGACGGGATGCTGGACCGGCTCGGCGGCGGCGCCTGGCAGGCGAAAAAGGCGCAGCTGAAAGAGCGCATCCGCGACATGGCGGAAAAGCTGATCCGCGTCGCGGCGGAGCGGATGCTGCGCGAGGCGCCGAAATTCAACCCGCCCGAAGGCATGTGGGACGAATTCTGCGCGCGGTTTCCCTATCAGGAAACCGACGATCAGCTTCACGCCATCGAGGATGTGCTGGAGGATCTGGCCGCCGGGCGGCCGATGGACCGGCTGATCTGCGGCGATGTCGGGTTCGGCAAGACCGAGGTCGCGCTCCGCGCCGCGTTAATCGTGGCGATGTCCGGCGTGCAGGTGGCGCTGATCTGCCCGACGACGCTGCTGGCTCGCCAGCACGCGGCGGGGTTCCGGGAACGTTTCAAGGGCACGCCGCTGAAAGTGCGCCAGCTTTCGCGCTTCGTGAACGCGAAGGACGCGGAGGCGACGCGTCAGGGACTGGCGGACGGCACGGTCGATATCGTCATCGGCACCCACGCGCTGCTGGCGAAATCGGTGAAATTCCGTGATCTCGGGCTGCTGATCATCGATGAGGAGCAGCATTTCGGCGTCTCGCACAAGGAGCGGCTGAAACGCCTCCGCTCAGATGTCCATGTGCTGACGATGACCGCGACGCCGATTCCGCGCACGCTTCAGATGTCGATGTCGGGGGTGCGGGAGCTGTCGCTGATCGCGACGCCGCCGGTGGACAGGCTGGCGGTGCGCACCTATGTCGCGCCCTTCGATTCGGTGACGGTGCGCGAAGCGCTGCTGCGCGAGCGGTACCGGGGCGGGCAATGTTTTTATGTCGTGCCGCGCGTTTCCGACATAGCCGCGCAGGAGGAGTTCCTGCGGAACGAGGTTCCCGAGGTGAGCTTCATCACCTGCCACGGCCAGATGGCTGCGGGCGAGCTCGACCGGCGGATGAACGCCTTCTACGATGGCGAATATGACGTGTTGCTGGCGACGACGATCATCGAATCCGGGCTCGACATTCCGGCGGCGAATACGCTGATCGTGCACCGGGCGGACATGTTCGGCCTGGCGCAGCTTTATCAGATCCGCGGCCGGGTGGGGCGCTCCAAGGTGCGCGCCTACGCCTATTTCACCACCGAGCCGCGCAAGCCGCTGACCCCTGCCGCCGACAAGCGGCTGAAAGTGCTGTCTTCGCTCGACAGCCTTGGCGCGGGCTTTACGCTGGCGAGTCACGATATGGATATTCGCGGCGCCGGCAATCTGCTCGGCGAAGAGCAATCGGGCCATATCCGCGAGGTCGGATACGAGCTTTACCAGGAGATGCTGGAGGAGACGATCGCCAAGCTTCGCTCTGGCGCGCTCGAAGGGCTCACGGAGTTGGAGGAGACATGGTCGCCGAAGATCAGCCTCGGTGTCACGGTGCTGATCCCTGAGGATTACGTCTCCGATCTCGACCTTCGTCTTGGCCTCTATCGGCGGCTGTCGGGGTTGGAGACGCGGACCGACCTCGAAGGTTTCGCGGCCGAACTTCATGACCGCTTCGGCAAGCCGCCGGCTGAGGTCGAGACGCTGCTGCGCATCGTGCGGATCAAGACGATGTGTCGGCGCGCCGGCATCGAAAAGCTCGATGCGGGGGAACGCGGCTGCGTGATCCAGTTCCGTGGCGACAAGATCGCCAACCCGAGCGGGCTGGTCGAGTTTATTGAAGCCGAGCGCGGCCGCGCCAAGATCCGCGACAACAAGGTGATCATCCGCCGCGAATGGTCGGATGAGGCGGTGAAGATGAAGGGCGCCTTCGCGGTGGCGCGCGATCTGGCCAAGGCGCTCGCCCCCGCGAAGTAGCGAACGCCCCGGCGCAGGGGCGCTCGTCACGGTCAGGTCAGCCGGGCGCGCAGCGCCTTCGGCAGGATCAGATCGAGCGCGAGCATCGCCAGGAGGCTAAGCCCGACCAGCGGGAAGAACAGGGCGGCCCCGAGCGCGATCGCCGCGATGGTCTTGCTGATCCGAAAATCGGCCGGCATCGGCGGCGCGCCGAGCTCGCCCGCAGGGCGGCGCTTCCACCACATCGCCAGCGCCGCGACCGCCATCACCACGATGCAGACGCAGGCGAAAAGCATCGCGATCTGGTTCACGAGCCCGAGCTCCTGCCCCATATGGACGCTGACGCCCCATTCCGCCGCGCGGCCGAGCGGGCCGAGATCCGCGAGTTTCTTGTCGAAAAGGATCTCGCCGGTATATTGATCCAGATGCATCACCCGCTCCTCGCTGATGTCGTCGGGATAGACCGAGGCGGTGAAAACCCCGGTTGGCCCCCCCGGCAGGTCGAGCG
>JBBDTD010000269.1:0-3348 GCA_040904645.1 Paracoccaceae bacterium | reverse complement strand
GATCGCGAAGGCGAAGCGGCGCCCGTGCTCCGGCTCGATATATCCGGCGAGCGCGCTGACGAAGTTCAGCGTGCCGGTCTTGGCGCGAAGACTGGCGGCCACCGGCGGCGGCGTCGTTCCCTCGTCGAGAAAGTTGCGCTGCGGCATCAGGCCCTTCAGCTTGGCCGCTCTGCCTCCGTCGAGCGCGGGAAAGCCGCGTCGTTCCGCCGCCAGCAGAAATTCAGCGAAGCGCCTGACGCTGACGCGGCTATCAGGCGAAAGCCCGGAATGGTTGACGAGCTGAAATCCAGCGTCTCCAGGGGGAAATCCCGCGAATTCGGCGACCCAGTCGTTCATCGCGGCGGCGGAGGCCCCCAGCGTCGCTGGCGCGCCGCCGAGCGCGCGCGCGGCGGCGACGCCCACCGCTTCCGCCGTCAGGTTGGTCGAATAGGTCAGCATGTCGGTGAGAATATCCGCAAGCGGCCGGCTTTCGACCCGCGCGAGGACATTCGCCATCATCGGCGCCGGGCCCGGCTCGACCGCCGGCAACTCAAACCCGGCGCGGGCGGCGAGGGTTCGCATCACGTCGCCCGCATAGGCGGCCGGTCGCCGCACGGGAAGCCAGCGCCCGCCTTTCTCACCGAGCGCCTTTCTCGCCACGCGCCAGTTTTCCCTGTCGTCGCCGCCGAGATAGTCGAAGGCGCCATCGGTCACAGCCTCAGCGATCTCGACCTGGATCGCCCCGGTCGCGGGGCTGGCGCCCCTGGCGCGGGCCTCGACCTTCATCTCCATGCGGCCGCCGGTGCGGCCCCATTCGGCGAAAACCCGATTGTAGTTCAGGTTGATGCCCGCGACGGCGGGGTTATAGGCGGCGATTTCGGGCTGTGTCGCGTCGATCTGCTCGATCGCGGGCAAAAGCGCGTCATCGACGAGGAACCGCCCGTCGACCCGTTTCAACCCCGCCTCCGCCGCGTGAAAGGTCAGAAGGTCAAGAGATTCGGTGTCGGTTTCGGGGTCGCCGCCGCCCTGAAGGATCAGATCGCCAGTCAGGACGCCATCCTCCAGCACGCCGCTGGCGACGAGCCGGGTCTCGAACCGGTGATCGGGGCCGAGCGCCGCCAGCGCGAACACCGCAGTCGGCGCCTTGGCGACGGAGGCTGGCGGCAGCGGCTCATCGACGTTGCCGCCTTCAAGCGCTTCGCCGGTGTCGAGGTCGATGATGATCCAGGCGATCGTTCCAGGCAGTTCCGCCTCGGCGACCAGGGTCAGCGCGTCGGGGCCGTCCGGATTCGGCCGGGGCGAGGGCGATGGAGAATGGCTCGGGGCCGCGAGCGCGGCCCCGGCCGCGGCCGCCAGCAGCAGCCCGAGAAAGATCCGCCGCGCCGTATTCGTGGGCGCGCTCATGGCCACTCGCCCCGTTCGCGAATCTCGGTGGAGGAGGCGTCCGACATCGCGCCGGTCAAAATCGCCCATGCCGGCGCGCGCGAATGGCTGAGCCGTCCTGCGTCCTCGGTCCGAAGACGAAACCTTCGATACCGCCGCGCCGCCGGCGCAAGCCGCGCTTTCGCCGCCGATCCCGGGCGCGCGAACACGCCGATCGGGAATGTCTCCATGATCCAGCGCCAGTCTTCCCAGCGGTGAAACTCCATCAGGTTGTCGGCCCCCATCAACCATGTGAAACGCACGCCCGGATGCAGCCGCTTCAGCCCCGCCAGCGTATCCGCCGTATATCGCGTGCCGAGCCTCAACTCTATATCCGTGGCTTCGACGCGCGGATCGTCGATCAGCTCGCGGCAGGCCGCCAGACGGCGCGCCATTTCGGCCGGCCCGCGCGCCTTCAACGGATTGCCCGGCGAGACGAGCCACCAGATCCGGTTCAGCCGGAACCGCCGCAACGCCCAGCGGGTGATGTGGACATGGCCCTCATGCGGCGGATCGAACGAGCCGCCAAGAAGGCCGACCCGGAGCCCCGGAGGGGCGTCTGGCCCGATGGTCACTGGCGTCCCCCCCGCTTCCGGCGCTTTCGCGCGCACCTCGCCGCGCGCCGCGCGCGAAGTCAACGCCGGAGCGTCAAAGAGGCGCCTCTTCGCCTCAAATACGCCTTCTGGGGCGGTGCGGAGGCGTTTTCGCCCCGCGCCGGCCACTGGAAACGCCGGAGAGGCGCGCGGTGCGATTGAATGGCGGATGCGCATCCGCTAACACCGGCGCGAAATCCCTGATCCGGCGGAGCATGTCATGGCCTCTTACCAGTATGTCTATCACATGGACGGCGTCTCCAAGGCCTATCCGGGCGGCAAGAAGTGTTTCGAGAACATCAAGCTCTCGTTCCTTCCCGGTGTGAAGATCGGCGTCGTCGGCGTCAACGGCTCGGGAAAGTCGACGCTGATGCGGATCATGGCCGGGATCGACAAGGACTTCCAGGGCGAGGCCTGGCTGGCGGAGGGCGCACGGGTCGGCTACCTGCCGCAGGAGCCGACGCTCGACGAAGAGAAAACCGTCCGTGAGAACGTGATGGAGGGCGTCGCCGCGAAAATGGCGATCCTCGGCCGTTATAACGATCTCGCGATGAATTATTCCGACGAGACCGCCGACGAGATGGCGAAGCTGCAGGACGAGATCGACGCGCAGAATCTCTGGGATCTCGACAGCCAGGTCGATGTGGCGATGGAGGCCCTGCGCTGCCCGCCGGACGATAGCCCGGTGACCAATCTTTCGGGCGGTGAGCGCCGGCGCGTCGCACTTTGCAAGCTCCTCCTCGCGGCGCCGGAGATGCTCCTCCTCGACGAGCCCACCAACCATCTCGACGCGGAGACCATCGCCTGGCTGCAAAAGCATCTGATCGAATACAAGGGCACGATCCTCATCGTCACCCATGACCGCTATTTCCTCGATGAGATCACCGGCTGGATTCTGGAGCTCGATCGCGGCCGGGGCCTTCCCTACGAGGGAAACTATTCGAGCTGGATGGAACAGAAGACGAAGCGGCTCATGCAGGAAGCGCGCGAGGACAAGTCGAAGCAGAAGGCGATGGCGCGGGAGCTTGAATGGGTCCGCCAGTCGGCCCGCGCGCGGCAAGCCAAATCCAAGGCGCGTATCTCCGCCTATAACGAGATGGCCGGGCAGTCGGAGCGCGAGCAGATCGGCAACGCGCAGATCATCATCCCGCACGGGCCGCGCCTCGGCTCCAAGGTGATCGAGGTCGAGGGTGTCTCCAAGGGGTATGGCGACAATTTGCTTATCTCCGACCTCTCGTTCAGCCTCCCCCCCGGTGGCATTGTCGGCGTGATCGGGCCGAACGGCGCCGGCAAATCGACGCTGTTCCGGATGATGACCGGGCAGGAGCAGCCCGATAGCGGCGAAGTCATCTTC
>JBBDTD010000268.1:0-3355 GCA_040904645.1 Paracoccaceae bacterium | reverse complement strand
GTGAACGCCGGAGAGAAAATCCGTCAGTGAAGCGGCCGTCGGCGGTGAACCGCGTCTCCACTTCGCCGCGTTTGCGGGTCCAGCCGACCAGTTTTCCCTGGGCGTTATGATCCAGCTGATCGATCCAGTTGCGTTGCGGCCAGATCAACGGGTCGAAATAGCGCCGCGCGCTGACCGCGGAGGCGTGATCAATGGTCTGTAAGACCGGCTTTTCCAAACCCGTCGCGTCATAGATCCGTGCCTGGTGCGCGGGGTAGAGCATGGAGAAGAAGGCGGGCGCCGACAGTTCCGCGCCGTTATCCGCGATCACCGCGATATCGGTGCGGGGGCTGAGAATGTCTTTCCGCAAGGCGGTCGGTTTCGGCGTCGCCCACCGCAAAACCACTTCTACGCGGCTTCCCGCGTCGTCGAGGGGGGTGATATCCACATTCGCGGCGGCGCCCTGCGTGACCACCCAGTGGAAGCGAAGCGGGCGCCCGTTGGGGTCCTGTGTCGCCGCTGCGCTCAGCACATAGCGGCGGGTGTCGGCTTCTCCCCGCCAGACCCGCGCGATGGCGGAAGGGCTGTCGAACAGGCGCTCGTTGAAGCCGCTATCGGGAAAGAGCAGACCATGAACGGAGGACGCGACGGCGTCTTCCTCCATCGAGAGCAGGACCACTGGCGGCGCCTCCTCCACCTTCAGCGCGTTGGCGAGGGCGATCATCCGGCCGAGATCGATCCGCCGCGCATCGAAAACGACCGGATGCGCGATTGGGCTGAGATAGGTCTCGTCAGTCTCGATTCCGGTTTGGCCGCGGCGGAAAATCTGCTGGATCGTCGGCGCGATCAGGCCCCGCTCCTTCAGGAACGTCTTCACCTTGGGCTGGAACGCGGCGAGGATCGCCATGGTCGCCCGAAGCGCCGGGCGGTCCGACCCGGAGGAGCCTTGCGTGATCAGCATGTAGGGCGTGTTCGCGGGGATCACGTCGCCGCGCCCCGGGGTCGCTTCCGGCCCGGTCGCGCCCTCCGGCGGGTTTATCGGGTCGTAATCCATGTGTTCGGGGAAGATATAAAGGTGATTGGCGACGTAAAGCTGCCAGAGCCGCGCCGCGCCTTCCGGGCTTGTCAGCGCCAGCCGGCCCTGGCTGCGCCAGAGAGCGCCACCCGTCGTCGCGGTCGAGGAATTGCCGATCGTCGGCGCGTCGAAGAGGATCTGCGAGTTCAACCCGTAGTGCAGCCCCGCCGCCTGCGCCTCCGGCGGGTAGACGACATGGCTGATCTGCGTCGCGCGCACATGCGACAGCGCCGAGTGGCCGCTGTCGCGGTTGTCATAGAGATCACCGACATTGCCCGCCGCGCGCCCGCGCGCGACCCAGACCTGAAGTTCCGCCATTGGCCCTTCCGGCTTGCCGTCGGCGAGGGGAAAACGGCGCATGCCAGGCAGCATCTCGAAGCGGCTGACGAGACGGCTGAGATTCGGGTTCCAGAACGTGTTCGCCGCCGAGACCGGCGCCTGGCTCGAATCGATCCGGGTCGGGGGCGGGGGCGCCGGGGGCTCCTGCGGGCGCGGGGCCGCTGCGATCAGCGCGGCCATGCGCGGATCGGCCCCCAACCCGGAGAGCGGCGAGGCCGCGAGCAGCGCTTCGAGGTTTGGCAGCCCGAGAGAGGCGGCCTTGGCCAGCGCGTCGAAAGCCGGATCATTCTGGCCCTGCGCGGCGAGGATCACGGCCCGGTCGGCATGCAGCCGCGAAGCGCCGCCATAGCGCTTGAGCAGTTGATCGAGCAGCGCGGCCGCACTCGCGAGGTCGCCCTGGGCGGCGAGCCGCTCCACCTGCCGCTCCGCTGTCGTCAGCGCCGGCATCTCGAAGAGCCCGACCCCCTCGTAGCCGGGGGTCTGCGCGCCGACCGCCGCCGGCGCGGCCAGCAACAGGATGGCGATGACGCCCGATTTCAGACGGCGCATGATGTCTTGCCTTCCATGACGGCCTCCATTCCGGAGATATAGGTCTCGCGGATCGCGGCGCGTGTCAAAAGATCGAGTCCCCCCGCGTCGCCAAGCGCGGCGAGGCGGGCTTTCAGCTCGTCTTGTTCGCGCACCAGGCGCAACAGACCGCGCAGGATGTCGTCCTCGTCCATCGGATCAGCGGAAATCACCACCGATCCCTCCTCGAAATAGCCGTCTATGCCCCATCCCTTGGGAATCAGGCATGGCGCGCCGGCGAGCAACGCTTCGGCGAAGACCATGCCGTAACTCTCTCGTTTGGAAACGAGCGCGAAGCCGCAGGCGGCGTTGAAGCGCTTTTGCATTTCGCTGTTCGCCAGCGCGCCGAGGAAATCGACCCGCCCCGGCGCCTCGTTTCGGGCCAGCGCCGAAAGGCGGGCAAAAGCTGCGGGATCGCCGCCACCGATGATCTCCAGCCGAATGTCGGGTATCTCCGCCGCCGCGCGGCCTGTCGCGCGGATCAGCGCGGCGGCGTTCTTGCGCGAAGCGGAGGAAAAGTGAAACGCGCTGACAATGACAGGCGGCGCGGCGCGCGGCTGCATTCGCGCGTCCGCCGGGCCGGGGCAGGGCAGTGGATATGTCGGCCCTTCGCGCGCGCCGAGAAGGGCGTCAAGCCGCTCCGCCGCCCAGGGGGTGAATGGAAACGCCGCCGCCGCGCCGCGCCATATGCGCGAATAGATCGGGCGGAGGTTGCGCTTGGCGCCAGTGATGAGCAGGTCGCTGTCGCCCTGAACCGAAATGACGAGCGGAACGCCCCAACGCCGGGCCAGCGTTTCGCCCATCAGCCCCTCGACGGAGAGCTTGTGGGCGTGGATTATGTCCGGCGCGAACCCGGCCGCGGCGCAATCTTTCTGAATCCAGTCCGCCAGTCGGTCCAGAAAATGTTTTAGGAACAGCCCTTTCGGCGGCGCGCCATAAGCGACGGCGCGGTGGGCGGGGCCGGCGGTGTCTGCAAAATCCAGCGCTTCGATTCCCTGACGCCAGCCGACGCGGTTCAACGAGACGACGCGGTGCTGAAACCGGTCCGCGAGGCCGATGAGGTTGGCGACGGCTTTGGCTTTGTTGGGAACGAGCGGGTCCGGATGGTCCGCCGTCAGCTGCAGGATTCGCATTGCAGTCACTTTCCTTCACTTCGTCGGCGCTGCACTATCCCTGATAGGCTGCCGGATGTCATGGCCGAAGCGGGGATACTCCGCCGCCGGCTGCGACGGCGGAAAAGCCGGGCCGCCCGCCCTGTCTTCTTTCATGGGGCGCCGGCTGATTTGGCGCACACACATCACCTCATGGATGTTTGGCGGGTATTTTATCGCGCCCCAAGGTTTGAACCGCCCCGGGTTTACCGGAGAGTAAAACTCTCAAAAGGTGAGCCTCATG
>JBBDTD010000267.1:0-3359 GCA_040904645.1 Paracoccaceae bacterium | reverse complement strand
GTCGAGCAGCTTGCGCTTGCGGCTGACGTCGCCGCCATAGCATTTCGCGGTCACGTCCTTGCGAAGCGCCGAAATCGTCTCCCGTGCGATGATCCGCCCGCCGATGGCGGCCTGAATCGGTATCTTGAACATGTGCTGCGGGATCAGGTCTTTCAGCTTCTCGCACATCACGCGCCCGCGCGCCTCCGCCCGGTCGCGGTGAACCATCATGGAGAGCGCGTCCACCGGCTCATCATTCACCAGGACCTGCATCTTCACCAGGAAATCGGTGCGGTACCCGGTCATCTGATAGTCGAAACTGGCGTAACCCTTGGTCACGCTTTTCAGCCGGTCGTAGAAGTCGAAGACCACTTCGTTCAACGGCAAGTCATAGACGACCAGCGCGCGGGCGCCGGCATAGGTCAGATCCAGCTGGATCCCGCGCCGATCCTGACAAAGCTTCAGCACATCACCGAGATATTCGTCAGGGACGAGGATCGTCGCCTTGATCCACGGCTCCTCGATATGGTCGACGCGCACCGCCTCCGGCATGTCGGCGGGGTTGTGCATCTCCATCACTTCGCCATCGGTCTTGTGGACCTGATAGATGACCGAAGGCGCGGTGGTGATCAGGTCGATATTGTATTCGCGCTCTAGCCGGTCGCGGATCACTTCAAGGTGCAAAAGCCCGAGGAAGCCGCAGCGAAAGCCGAAGCCGAGCGCGGCCGAGGTTTCCATCTCGTGGCTGAAGCTGGCGTCATTCAGCGCCAGTTTCTCGATCGCGTCGCGCAGATCCTCGAACTCGGCGGTGTCCACCGGGAAGAGACCGCAGAAAACCACAGGCTGCGCCGGCTTGAAGCCCGGCAACGCCGTGGCGCAGGGCTTGCGCTCATGCGTGACGGTGTCGCCGACCCGCGTATCGCGCACCTGCTTGATCGAGGCGGTGAGGAAACCCAGCTCCCCCGGCCCCAGCTCCGCCGCAGGGACCATGCCGGGGCGAAAGACGCCGATCCGCTCCACCGGATAGGTTCCGCCGGTGGCGATCATGCGAATCCGGTCACCCTTTTTCAGCACGCCGTCGATGATGCGCACCAGCACCACGACGCCGAGATAGGCGTCATACCAGCTATCCACCAGCATCGCCTTCAGCGGCGCGTCACGCTCCCCCTTCGGCGCGGGCAGCCGCGTGACGATGGCTTCGAGGACGTCGGGGATGCCGACGCCCGTCTTGGCGGAGATCATCACCGCATCGGACGCATCGATGCCGATCACATCCTCGATCTGCTCCTTCACCCGGTCCGGCTCGGCGGCGGGCAGGTCGATCTTGTTGAGGACGGGCACAATTTCATGGTTGGCGTCGATCGCCTGATAGACATTGGCGAGGGTCTGCGCCTCCACCCCCTGGCTGGCGTCCACCACCAGCAGGGAGCCTTCGACGGCGCGCATGGAGCGTGACACCTCATAGGCGAAATCCACATGGCCGGGCGTGTCGATCAGGTTCAGCACATAGGCGTGCCCGTCCTTCGCCACATAGTCGAGCCGGACAGTCTGCGCCTTGATGGTTATGCCGCGCTCGCGCTCGATATCCATCGAGTCGAGCATCTGCTCCTTCATGTCGCGGTCCTGCACCGTCCCGGTCGACTGGATCAGCCGGTCGGCGAGCGTGGATTTACCGTGGTCGATATGCGCCACGATGGAGAAATTGCGGATGCGCGAAAGGTCGGTCATGCCCGCGATATGCGCAGGTTTCGGGGGGCGGTCAAGCGGCTGTGGATTGGGCCGGCGACGCGGACAGTCCGTGCGCGGGGCCGGGCGTAGCGCAGCGACGCCGGATCGGCGATAATGGCGCAAGGTAAAACCCGCTTTGAAGGAGGCTGCGATGATCCCGCTCCACCCCGCCCCGAACCCCGTCGCCATCGGCGCGCGCGTCGGCCATGTGCATCTGAAGGTCGCCGATCTGGACCGCATGATCGGCTTCTATTCCGGCGTGCTGGGCTTTTCGGTGACCCAACGCTTCGGCGACCAGGCCGCGTTCCTCTCCGACGGCGTCTATCACCACGCCATCGGCCTCAACACGTGGGAAAGCCGGGGAGGTTCCGCGCCGGCGCCGGGAACGACCGGGCTATTCCACCTGGCCCTCCTCTACCCCGACCGCGCGGCGCTGGGCGACGCGCTGAGGCGGCTCGACGCAGCGGGAATCGCGCTGACCGGGGCATCGGATCACGGGGTTTCCGAAGCGCTCTATCTGGACGACCCGGAGGGCAATGGGGTGGAGCTATACCGGGATCGGCCGCAGGAGGACTGGCCGCTGGATGCGGAGGGGCGGCTGGCGATGGTGACAAAGCGGCTGGATTTGGAGGCGCTGAGGGCGGCGTGAGGAGCGGTGGATTTCGGATGAAGTGGATGTAGGGTGGCGCGGGGAGAGGGGCGCGTATGGTCTGAATTTCGGGATATCCTCCACACCGACCCCGCCTTCGACTTCTGGCTGCGCTGGTATGGCTCGCTGCTCGGCGGCGGCGAGCGGGATTGGCAACTCTGGCGAGAAATCGCGCTGATCGACCCTGCGATCTGGGATGCGGGGCCGGAAGCGGTCGCCGCGGAAATCGCGCGGATTGAAAGGGAGCATCGCCCGGCGCCGCAAGCCACCGCAGCGCACCGGGTGGCGGCGCGGCGATTGTTCGAAATGGCGCCGGAAGCTGAACTCACAGCCGAAGGACTGGCGACGCAGGTCGAATACTGGATCGAAAAATATCTCAATGAGACAGGATTCAATCGCCTCCCTGAAGCTCTGCAACCGTTTGAGTTGCTTCCCGCCACGCTTCGCGGCATTGCGGGTTCGGTGGCGAAGCCGCCAACCGATCAGCGCCAAGAGGATATGGCGAACCGGATCGCGATGCTGGAAGCGGAAATCGTATCCCTCCAGCGAAGACTGGAAACTGCAGACTCCGTTTTCTGGCGCTCATTCAAGGAGCAGGCTGGCAAGTCTCCAGGTGACTGGAAAATGTGGGGCGCGCTTGTGAGCGGCGGCTATCTGATTTTGGGAGACGGGGCGGCGATGGCCGCAATCCGCGAAATCATTGGCCTCGTCAAACGCTAGCAGACCCTTTTGCTTCGGGTTGCAGGAGAGCCGATCTTGGTCTGATGCCAACAGCGGCTGGAGCCGGGATCATAAACTCGCACCGAACCTCACCCCCATGACCATCGTCATCTTCACCGGCGCCGGGGTTTCCGCCGAATCGGGTCTCGGCACGTTTCGCGACGCAGGCGGGCTCTGGGCCCGCTATCCGCTCGAAGCCATCGCCTACGCGCGAACGCTGGAACTGAACCTCGCGCCGGCCGGCACCCGCATTGACGGGGCCGCGCGCCGGGCCGGCGACGCG
>JBBDTD010000266.1:0-3360 GCA_040904645.1 Paracoccaceae bacterium | reverse complement strand
CGGAGGCCCTGCCCCGCGCGCTGACCGCGCCGGATGAGTTCGCGATGATCGCCGGCGCCGCGAAACTGCGCGCCTCGGAAGCCGCCGGGATGGTCGCCGCCATCGCGCATCAGACCCACGGCGCCATCGGCTTCACGCAGGAATACCGGCTCCACCCGCTCACCCGCAGGCTCTGGGCGTGGCGCGACGAATACGGATCGGAAGGGTTCTGGGCCGAGCGTCTGGGCGCGGCCGGCGCAGCGGCGGGCGCCGATCGATTCTGGCCGGCGCTCACCGCGCTCGACAACGCGGAGGACGCGGCATGAGCGCGATGAGCTTCAAGCCGCCCGAATCCGGGTCCAACCAGCCGGCGCTGCGCGCGGAAGTCCGCGCCTTCCTTCGCGAAACGCTCGGCCCCGATTACGGGCCGGGGCTGAAGGCGCGAAGCTGGAACGGCCATGACCCCGTCTTCAGCAGCGCATTGGGTCAGCGCGGCTGGCTCGGCATGACCTGGCCAGCGGAATACGGCGGACATGAGCGCTCCGCGCTCGACCGCTATGTGGTGGTGGAGGAACTGCTCGCCTACGGCGCCCCCGTCGCCGCGCACTGGATCGCCGACCGCCAGAGCGCACCACTGCTCCTGCGTTACGGGACGGAGGCGCAGCGCCGCGCCATCCTGCCGCGCATCGCCGCGGGGGAATGTTTCTTCTGCATCGGCATGAGCGAGGCGGGAAGCGGGTCCGACCTCGCCGCCGCGAAGACGCGCGCGCGGCCGGTGGAGGGCGGCTTTCGCGTCACCGGCGCCAAGCTCTGGACCACCTATGCGCATGAGGCGCACTACATGATCCTCTTCTGCCGGACCGGCGAGGCGGAGGATCGGCGCGGCGGCACCAGCCAGTTGCTGGTCGACCTTTCCACGCCGGGGATTTCAATCTCCCCCGTGCTCGACATATCGGGCGAGCATCATTTCAACGAAGTGACGTTCGATGACGTCTTCATCCCCGAAGACGCCCTGATCGGCGAAATCGGCCAGGGCTGGGAACAGGTGATGAGCGAGCTCGCGTTCGAGCGAAGCGGGCCCGACAGGTTCCTCTCCACCATCGCGCTCCTGACCGAGCTGATCCGCGCGCTCGGCCCCGAGCCGGACGCGGCGGGGCGGCGCGCGCTCGGGCGGCTGACGGCGCATCTGATGGTGCTGCGGCGCATGTCGCGCTCCATCGCCGGCATGCTGGCGCGGGGCGAGAACCCGATGTTGCAGGCGACCGTCGTCAAGGATCTGGGCACGAGCTTTGAGCAGGAGATCCCCGAAATCGCGCGAAACCTGATCGCGGCGGAGGCCGAGCCGGGCGCCGGCGACGCATTTGCGCGGGTGCTGGCGCGCACGATCATGTCCGCGCCCTCCGTTTCGCTTCGCGGCGGCACGCGCGAGATATTGCGCGGCATCATCGCCCGCGGCCTTGGATTACGGTGAACAGAAGGAAATGCAGATGAGCCTCGTGCTGAGCGAAACTGATGATCAGGGTGTCGTCACCCTCACGCTGAACGACCCGGAGACGCGCAACGCGATCTCCGACCATGACATGATCGAGGCGCTGCTGGCCGCTGTCGCCGCCGCCGACGCGGACCCGAAGGCGCGGGTCGTGATCCTGACCGGCGCGGGCAAGGCGTTTTCATCCGGCGGAAACCTGAAGAAGATGGGCGCATCCGGCGGGCTGAACGACAAGCTGCCGCCGAAGACGCGGCTCAATTACAAGCGCGGCATCCAGCGCCTGCCGCTGGCCTTCGAGGCGCTGGAGATTCCGGTGGTGGCCGCCGTGAACGGCGCCGCCATCGGCGCCGGCTGCGATCTGACGCTGATGTGCGATGTGCGCATCGCGGCGGAGAGCGCGAAGTTCGCGGAAAGCTTCGTGAAGCTCGGCATCGTTCCCGGCGACGGCGGCGCATGGCTTCTGCCGCGCGTCGTCGGCTGGTCGAAAGCCTGCGAGATGGCGTTGACCGGAGACATGGTGGACGCGGAGGAGGCGTTGCGCATCGGCCTCGTCTCCCGCGTCGTTTCCGACGACGGGCTGATGGCGGCTGCCCGCGAAGTCGCGCTTCGCATCGCGGCGAATCCGACCCATGCGGTGCGGATGACCAAACGGCTGCTCCGGGCCGCGAGCCAGCAGAGCCTCGGGGATATTCTGGAAACCTCCGCCGCCTATCAGGCGCTGGCCCACACCACGGCGGATCACATCGAAGCCGTGGCGGCGATGCGTGAGCGGCGCAAGCCGGATTTCACCGGGGAGTAGGCGCGATCAGCCTGCCCCGCCCGCCGGGAAGCCGCCCTCGCGAAAGGCCGCCGCAAGATCTGCGGCGGCCGCTAGCAGCCGGGGCAGCAGGTCGCGCCGCGCGCGGTCCGCGCCCATCGTGTTACGCAGATACATGACGTTGAGCGCGCCATGCGCGCGGCCCTCCCCGTCCATGACCGGCACCGCCAGCGCGCTGGTGACCCCCTCATATTCGGAGCGGCTATAGGCTTCGTCCATCTCGGCGCAGCCGGTCTTGCGGACCCGTTCCAGAATCGCCGCGACCTCGGCCTGCGAAGGCCCGCCTTCGGGCCGGGTGCGAAGCTGCGAGAGGATTTCCGCGCGTTCATCCGAAGGGCAACTGGCCAGATAGGCCCGCCCGATCGATGTCGGCAGGATCGGCGCGCGAAAGCCGGGCTTGCGGTTCAGGAACATCGGCCCCGGCTCCCGCGAGGTTTCCGCTACGATCATCGCGTCTCCGTCACGCAGCGCGAAATCCGAGGGCCAGCCGATTTCCGCCCTGAAGCGCGCCAGCACCGGCGCCGCAAGATCAGCCGCGACGCGAAGCCGGTCGAAACCGAGGCTCAACTCCAGCACCCGCCCGCTGACGCGGTAGCCGCCAGCGCCGTCGTCGCGCCTGACATAGCCGGCATGGACCAGCGTCTCCAGCATCCGCACGATGGTCGCCTTGTCGGCGCCGGTCGCCTCATGGAGCGCGCGGACGGTGGCGAGGCCCATGCCGTTGACGCAGCGCAGAACCTCAAGCCCGCGCAGGAGCGCGATGACCGGTTTGTAAGACGACATTTCCCGCCCCGCGATCGAGTTCAGGGCGAGGGTAACTTTGAAACGCCGCTTCGCACAGTGAAATGTGCGCTCAAGCCTCCGGCCCGGCCATCAGCCGCAGCGGGGTATAGGTGATCACCACCTCGCCGCGCTGGTTGATCACCTCATTGCGGGTCCGCACCAGGCCCCGCCCGCCCCTGGAGGCGGGGCGGATTTCAGTCACCTCGATTTCGACATGGATCGTGTCGCCCTCCAGCACCGGGCGCGCCACATTAAGCTCCATGCAGAGAAAGGCGAGCCCCGTGCCCTGCCC
>JBBDTD010000265.1:0-3370 GCA_040904645.1 Paracoccaceae bacterium | reverse complement strand
AGGCGCGCGCCGCCTCGCCGTCGGCGGCCATGGCGCCCGCGGCGCGCAGCCGCGCCAGCATCGCCGCGCCCTTGTTGCCGGTCTGCTCCGCCAGCGTCGTCAAGGCCGCGGCGGCTTCGGTGGGCGCAATTTCGGTCGAGGCGATCATCGCCGCGCCAGCGCGGCGCGCCTCCTGCTTCGCCTTGGCGTCCATCCAGGCCTTGCCACCCGCCGCCGCCACGATGACGATAATCGCGCCGATCACGTAGGGCCCCCAGCGCCGCCAGAGCGCGAACATGCGGTCCCGGCGAACTTCTTCGCTGACTTCGTCTATGAATGTGTCTCTATCGCTCACGCGCACCTCCGAAGTTTCGCGCGCGTCGGCCGCCGCGAAGCCGCGCGGACGTTACAAAAACCACCGGGAAAAGCCCATAGCTGAAATCCGCACGCCTGACGTTGGGTAAGCTGGCGCTTGCGCCTACCGGGCGCCAATATCACTTGATAGGTCTCGCGCATAGCGTATATCGCGGCGGCGCTCGACGAGACCGCCCCGCACCAAGAGCGATCAAGAGGCCCCGACCGAGCTCATGTCACGACTGACCAGCATCCTGATTTCCGCAGCCCTGTTCGCGGCGGCGAGTTGGCCGGCCCTGGCTGACCTCTCCACCCCCGTGGCGGTCGTCGCCTACGCCTCCACCGCGCAGCCCTTCACGGAGACGCTCGTGCTCAGGGGGCGGACGGAGGCGAACCGCAGGGTCGACGTGAAGTCGGAGACTTCGGGCCTCGTCTCCTCCCCTCCGCTGCGCAAGGGCGCTTTCGTGCGCGCGGGCGAGACGCTTTGCCAGATCGAGAACGGCGACCGCACGGCTGAACTGAGCGGCGCGCGCTCCCGGCTCACGGAAGCGAAGCAGAATTTTGAAGCGGCCGATCAACTCGCCAAGAAGGGTTTCACCAGCGAAACCCGTGCGAACGCCATGGTCGCGGAACTGGAGCAGGCGCGGGCCCGCGTTTTCAGGGCGGAGCTCGACATCTCCAGGCTGACGGTCGCGGCGCCTTTCGATGGGCTGCTGGAGACCGACACCGCCGAGCTTGGCTCGCTCCTCCAGAACGGCACCACCTGCGCCAGCCTGATCGCACTCGATCCGATCAAGCTCATCGCCTATGCGCCAGAACGCTCTGTCGACCAGCTGAAGGTCGGGGCCGAGGTCGCCGCCCGCCTCATCACCGGGCGCGAGATCACCGGCCGGATCACCTTCGTCTCGCGCGCCGCCGATCGCGACACCCGCACCTATCTGATGGAGGCGGAGGCCCCAAACGCCGACATGACGATCCGCGACGGCATGACCACCGAGATCGACGTGTCGCTGGAGGCGCGGCTGGCGCATCTCACGCCCCAGACCGCGCTGACGCTGGATAACGACGGCGCGCTGGGCGTGCGGCTTTCCGTAAACGGCGTCGCCCGCTTTACGCCAGTGACGGTTCTGCGCGACGAGCCGCGCGGCGTCTGGCTCGACGGATTGCCGCAAGAGGCCGAGATCATTGTCGTCGGTCAGGAGTTCGTGATCGACGGACAGGCGCTGAAGGTCGACTACCTGAATCGGGAACCGACACAGTGACAGGGCTCGTCACATGGGCGGTCGCGCGGAGCCGGATGATCATCGCGATGGTCCTGCTTTCGATCGGCGCGGGCGTAACCGCCTATATCGGTCTTCCGAAAGAGGGCAGCCCGGATATCGACGTGCCGATTCTCTATGTATCGGTCCCCTTGCCCGGCATCAGCGCCGCTGATTCCGAGCGGCTTCTCGTCAAACCGCTCGAATCGGAGCTGCGCGGCCTTGAGGGGCTCGACGAAATGACCGCCTTCGCGTCGGAAAACCACGCAGGCGTCCTCCTGACCTTCGATTTCGGCTGGGACAAGACCGCGACGCTCGCCGAAGTGCGCGAGAAGGTCGACAGGGCCAAGGCCGAGATGCCGCTCGAGGTCGAGGAACCTCAGGTCATCGAGGTCAATCTTTCGGAATTTCCGGTGCTGGTCATCACACTTTCAGGCTCCCTGCCCGAGCGCACGTTGTTGCGCATCGCCAAGGACCTCCAGCGCGAGATCGAGTCGCTTTCCTCCGTGCTCGAAGTCGGCCTCGCGGGGCGCCGCGACGAGATGCTGGAGGTATTGATCGACCCCCTGCGCATGGAAGCCTACAACATCACCGCGCAGGAGCTGCTGAATATCGTCTCCGCCAATAACTCGCTGGTCGCGGCGGGCGCGCTGGAGACTGGCGCCGGGGCGTTCTCGGTCAAGCTGCCGGGCTCTTTCGAGACCGCCGCCGATATCTATGAATTGCCTGTCCGCTTGGTCGGCGATCGCATGGTGACCCTTGGCGACATCGCCACCATCCGCAGAACGTTCAAGGACGCGGAGGGAACCGCGCGGTTCAACAACGAGACGACCATAGCGCTTCAGGTGAAGAAACGCATCGGCGAGAACATCATCGAAACCGTCGCGAACGTCCGCACGGCGGTGGAGACGGCGCAGGCGCGCTGGCCCGAGGCATTGCAGAAGACCGTCTCGGTCGGGTTCTCGATGGATGAAAGCGCGCGCGTCGCCGATATGGTCAAGCAGCTAGAAGGCTCGGTGCTGACCGCCGTGCTGCTGGTGATGCTGGTGGTGGTGCTGACGCTCGGTCTTCGCTCCTCCCTCCTTGTCGGAATCGCGATACCCTGCTCTTTCCTCCTGGCTTTCGCGCTGATGGCCGCCCTCGGCATGACCATCAACAACATGGTGATGTTCGGGCTGATCCTCGCCGTGGGCATGCTGGTTGACGGCGCCATCGTCGTCACGGAATACGCCGACCGGCGGCTGAGCGAAGGCGCCGGTCCGCGCACGGCTTACGGCGAAGCCGCGAAGCGGATGTTCTGGCCTATCGTCTCCTCCACCGCGACGACGCTTTGCGCGTTTCTGCCGATGCTGCTCTGGCCAGGCATGCCGGGCCAGTTCATGGGGCAATTGCCGATCACGCTGATCTTCGTGCTCAGCGCCTCGCTCATCGTGGCGCTGATCTTCCTGCCGGTGATCGGCTCGGTGCTGGCGCGCAGTTTCGCCGTTTTCGGACGCGGGTTCGGGGGCCTTTTCGGAGCCATCGGCCTGAGGCGGCGCGCGAAGGCGATCCCGGTCTCGTATGGCTACCGGCGCACGGCCTTCGGGCATGTCGTGAAGGCGGTGGTCGCCAACCCGGTGGCGCCGTTCCTCGCGCTTCTCGCCGCGATCGGGCTGATGGCGGGGTCGGTCATCGCTTTTCAGACCCATAATCACGGCGTCGATTTCTTTGTGAAGACGGAGCCCGAACGCTCAATCTTCCACGTGCGTGAGAGCGGCAACCTCAGCCTGTCGGAGAAG
>JBBDTD010000264.1:0-3384 GCA_040904645.1 Paracoccaceae bacterium | reverse complement strand
TGCCGAACATCACGCCGATCTTCATCCGGATCTGGTTGATGAAGATCACCATGCAGCCCGAGCGGGAGATCGAGCCGGTGAGCTTGCGCATCGCCTGGCTCATCAGCCGCGCATGAACGCCGACCGAGCTGTCACCCATGTCGCCCTCGAGCTCCGAGCGCGGCGTCAGCGCCGCCACCGAATCAACGACGACGACGGAGACCGCGCCGGAACGCACCAGCGTGTCAGTGATTTCCAGCGCCTGCTCGCCCGCGTCCGGCTGCGAGATCAGAAGTTCATCGACATCGACGCCGAGCTTTCTCGCATAGCCGGGATCAAGCGCATGTTCAGCATCGACAAACGCGCAGATGCCGCCATTGCGCTGCTCTTCCGCGATCACATGCAGCGCCAGCGTCGTCTTGCCGGAGCTTTCCGGCCCGTAAATCTCGATGATGCGGCCCTTGGGCAGCCCGCCGATGCCAAGCGCGATATCAAGCCCGAGCGAGCCGGTGGAGATCGCGGCGATATCCATCACCGCGCCCTTCTGGCCGAGCTTCATGATCGAGCCCTTGCCGAAACTCCGCTCGATCTGGGCCAGAGCCGATTCGAGCGCCTTCGCCTTATCCATTTCGCGTTTTCCCGCCAACTCCAACACGTTTTGCGACATTGCGGATTCCCCTTCCGAGTGCAACCGGCCCGGCCGCCTTTGGCCGATGTTCTTGAAACGTTTCTAGCACATTAAAAACATAACAAGAACACCTTTCTTTCAAACCGGCTGGATCGCCGCTATCACCCCCGCTTGAGACGCTGGAGCGGCGCTTCGGCGTCTCAAGCGACTTCGGATGGGCTTAACCGCGCTTTCACTGCAGCGGAAAGTTCCTCCAGCGAGAAGGGCTTGGCGAGGAAGCTGGAATTCTCACGCCCCGCGAGCCCGCGGCGGAACATGTCCTCGGAATAACCCGATGTGAACACGACGGAGAGATTCGGCCGCTTCTTGCGCGCCTCCCCCACCCATGTCGGCCCGTCGAGCCCCGGCATCACGACGTCCGAGACCACGAGATCAATCTGCAGCGCCTCATCCTCAAGGATGGCCAACGCCGCTTCCGCATGTTCCGCTTCGATCACCTCATAGCCGCGCAACTTCAACGCCCGCGACGCGAAACCGCGAACCGGCGCTTCGTCCTCCACCAGGAGGATCCGCCCCGCGCCGGTCTGGTCACGCGCCGGCCCCGCTCGCTTCGGCGGCGCCGCCGCCGCCGCGCTCTCCATCCTGCGTGGAACGAGGATGGTGAAAACCGCGCCTTTTCCCGGTGCGCTATCGACAAAGATGAAGCCGCCCGTCTGCTTCACGATGCCATAGGCGGTCGAGAGGCCGAGGCCCGTCCCCTCCCCCTGGCGTTTGGTGGTGAAAAAGGGCTCGAAGACCTTGGCCCGCGTCTCTTCCGTCATGCCGGCGCCCTGATCTGCGATTTCAATCCGAACATAGTCGCCGACCGGGGCGACGGCGCGATCGCGGCGCCATTCGTCGTGCAAGGTCTCGTTCCGGCAGATGATCGAAACCTCGCCCCCCTCCGGCATGGCGTCGCGGGCATTGACCACCAGGTTGAGAATGACCTGCTCGAACTGGCGCACATCCACCGAAACCGGCCAGAGGCCGGGCTCGGTCTCCACGCGGAGCGACACGCGCGCGCCGATCAGCCGGTCCAGCAGATGGCTCAACTCCCCCAGCACGTCGCCAAGCGCGCAGGCCTGAGGGTCAAGCTTTTGCTGGCGTGAGAACGCCAGAAGCTGCCGGACGAGCGCCGCCGCGCGGTTGGCGTTCTGGCGAATCTGGGTCAGATCATCGAAATCCGGGTCGGACGCGTCCCGGCGCATGGTGAGCAGATCGCAGTGGCCGAGGATCGCCGTCAGGAGATTGTTGAAATCATGAGCCACGCCGCCGGCGAGTTGGCCCACCGCCTGCATCTTCTGGGACTGCACGAACTGGCGCTCTCGCGCCTCCATCTCGGTCGCGTCGGTGATCACGGCGATGACGGAGGCCGCGCCGGAATCGGCGGGCTGCGCCATCCGCCGCATCGCGATCTGGAGATAGAGGTCGCCGCCGCCCCGCACCGAACGGGCGAGATCGGCGCGCCCTGCACCCTTGCCGGCCGTGGCCTCGGCGATCCGCGCCGCGATCGGCCGGCCGAGACCTTCGACGAGGTCGCCGAACGCCGCTCCAGGCCGGGCGTCTGGGCCGAGAAGCGCAAGCGCGGCGGGATTGACTGCTTCGATCCGCCCCGCGGCCGACAATCGGGCGAGCGCCACAGGCGCCGCTTCGAAGAAGCGCTCCGGCGGTGGGGGCGAGGGCAGGATGAGAATGTCTTCGGCCCCGCCCGGCGCCGGAGACGAGATCGCCATGGCGCCGGAACAAAGCGGGGCGTAGGCGCGCCCTGCCGCCCGCGCGGTCTCCAGCGCGCCCAGCGCGCTGGCCCGCCCCGCCTCGTCCAACGCTTCGAAGGCCTGGTTGGCGCGCAGCAAATGGCCGCTTCGCGCACGGCGCGCGAAGGCGTAGCTCGCGCCCTCATGCCCGGCTGAGGGCGGCGAGGCGTCTTCGGTCATCGACCAGAAGAGATGCGTCGGCCCACCCTCAGGGCCAAGACGCTCCGCCCGGATGGAGAGCGTGCCCGTCTTTCCCTCTCGGCTGACGGCGAGCCAGTGCTCTTGCGCCGCGCCCTGCCGCCGCGCCGCGTTCGCAAGCCGATAGGCCGCGGCCTCACCCGCCGCCGCATCGCCAAGGAGCGCGCCGATCGCTGCGCCAACGCCCCCTCGGCGCGCTGCCGCTGGAAAGGCGGCGTTACAGCAAATCAGCCTGCCATCCGCATCGCTCAGGACCGAGGGCGCCGCGCCATGGCGATGGAGCGCGACGAACGCCGCCTCAGCGGCGCCGGCCCGGCGGGCGAAGACAAGAGCGAAAACGGCGAGCGCCGCCGCCGCAACCGCGACCAGCCCGCCAAGCGCTTCATAAAATCCTGACACTCTGCTCGTCGAAGCGCCAGTCGCCATCAGTGCGAAGCCGAGCGCGAGAAACCCCGCGATGCTCGCCCCGAAGATCGCTGGCGCGCGGCGCGCAAGAGAGTTGCCGTCATCTGCGCTCGCCATCGCTACCGCTCACTACATGATAAAATCGGATAGTTGTTGTCACCCGGTTAACACAGAGTTAACGCCTGCGGCGATCGAAGCCCCTGTCGCCATCGCGGTCGGAGAATGGGCCGCATATCGTCATGGCTGCAAGTCAGCCAGCGGGCGTTCTTGCGCGGCGCGAAGCCTTTTCACGCTCTCGGCTCGACGATCGTCGCGCACGAGCGACCACGGAACTGGCCCCGGCCAGCCGGAATGGGGGCTTTTCGCCGGGATCAGCTTCCA
>JBBDTD010000263.1:0-3391 GCA_040904645.1 Paracoccaceae bacterium | reverse complement strand
CCGCCCCCGCGCCCCACTCTTCGGCGCGCGCCTTGGTGCGGGTCAGCGCGCTGTGCCGCGTGAACAGCGTCAGCGCGTGCGAGAGGTCTGCGTCATGCTGCTCGTGATCTTCGATCACGCGGCGCCAGAACGCCTGTTCCTCCGCGTCGCCTTCATTGAACGCGATCAGCACGGGCAGGGTCGCCTTGCCGTCCCGGAAATCGTCGCCGACATTCTTGCCCATGGTCGCGGAAGATCCGCCATAATCGAGCAGATCGTCGATCAGCTGGAACGCGACGCCGAGCGCGTCGCCATAGGCGCGCAGCGCCTCCACCTCCGGCTCGGGCGCGGCGGCCACGACGCCGCCGACTTCGGCCGCGGCGGCGAAAAGCGCGGCGGTCTTGCCGCGGATCACCTGAAAATAACGCGGCTCGCCGCCGCCGAGATTGTTCTGCGTCGTCAGTTGCAACACTTCGCCCTCGGCGATGACCGCCGACGCGTTCGCGAGGATATCGAGAACCCGCAGGTTGCCGGTTTCGACCATCAGCTGAAACGAGCGCGCGAACAGATAATCGCCGACGAGCACGCTCTGCTGATTGCCGAAAAGAATGTTGGCGGTCGGCCGGCCGCGGCGCTTCGCGCTTTCATCGACCACATCGTCATGGAGGAGCGTCGCAGTGTGGATGAACTCCACGGCCGCGGCGAGGCGAATCTGATGATCGCCAGAATACCCGCAGAGCCGCGCCGCCGCGAGCGTGAGGACCGGGCGCAGCCGTTTGCCGCCGGCTTCGATCAGATGGGCGGATAGCTCAGGGATGCGCGGCGCATGTTCCGACGCCATGCGCGCGCGGATGGTGCGGTTCACCGCATCGAGCTCGGGCGCGACGAGTGTGGCGAGACGGGTGAAGGCGTCTTCGTTCGCCTCGTTTTTCAGGTCTTGCCGGGCCAAAGCACACCTTGTCGCAACCGGCGCTCTCGACCTGGGCCGCGCGGCGCGCCTATTGTCTACAGAATATGGAAGAGCTGCTGAAAACCAACGACCCGACGGTCATCAGTTTCGCCACCGCCCTTCTTCGGTCGGAGGATATAGACTGCTTCGTCTTCGACGTCCACACGAGCATCCTGGAGGGATCGCTTGGCGTGTTGCCGCGTCGGCTGATGGTGGCGCGGCGCGATCTTTTCATGGCGCGGGCGATTCTGCGCGACAACGGCATCAGCCTGAGCGAACAGGCGTGAGCGTCGTGGCGCCCGCTCCGGCCCGTTTCGACAGCACGGCGCTGACTTCGGACGCGCTGCTTGGCGGCGCGGTGCGGCTTCTTCAGCCGCGCGACGGATACCGCGCCGCGACTGACCCGGTGCTGCTGGCGGCGGCGGTGGACGCCCGGCCCGGGCAGTCCGTGCTGGACGCCGGCTGCGGCGCCGGCGCGGCGATGCTTTGTCTTGCGGCGCGGACGCCGGGGCTGGCTCTCCACGGGTTGGAGCTTCAACCCGCCTACGCCGATCTGGCGCGGCGGAACACGGCGGCGATGGGCGTTGAAGCGACGATATGGGAGAGCGATCTTTTCGACGCTCCTGTTCCGCTCCGCCAGATCGGGTTCGACTGGGTGATCAGCAATCCGCCGTTCTTCGGTGCGGGGGACGTAGCCTCGCCCGATAACGGTCGCGACATAGCGCGGCGGGAGGCGCGGAGCGCCACCGACTGGGCGGCCGCCGCGCTCGCGCGCGTCCGCTCGGGGGGGCGAATCGCGCTGATCCACCTCGCGGCGCGGCTGCCGGAACTGCTGCTCGGGCTGGCCGGGGCCGGCGACATCGCGGTTTTGCCGCTCCAGTCGCGTGAGAGGCGCGCGGCCAAACGGGTGATCGTGGCCGCGAGAAAAGGTGGAAAGGGTCCATTTCGGCTCGCGCCGCCGTTCATTCTGCATGACGGCGCGGCGCATCTCAGGGATGCGGATGATTTCACGCCGGCGGCGGCGGCGATCCTTCGCGAGGGTGAAGCACTCCGATTCTGAATTCCCCGGAGGCGTCCGCGACGCGGAAAATCCGATGCAACGAATCCGTGACACTCACTCCTTTCGATGCTCTACTTTACCGTGTTCGAGCTGAATTAAATGGAGGTGCCGCATGAACCTTTCGTCCCACCTGGCCGAGCTTCGGAAGAAACACGCAACCCTTGAGCAGAAGATCGAGAAGGAGCGTCTCAGCCCCGCCGCAAGCGCTCTTGGGATTGCTGAGCTGAAACGAGAGAAGCTTCGCCTGAAGGATGAAATCACCCGCCTCTCGGAGGACGAAACGGTCCACTGATTTCACTGTGACAACACCGACCGGCGCCGGGACGGCGCCGGGGGGTTGGGTTGATGGACTGGCTGGCGTCGCTTACTTTCTGCCCGCCGCGCTTTCGGTTTGCCTCAGGATCGATGGGACAAGCACTTCCGAGAAGCCGGCGACGAAAGACCATAGCATCAGGAGCGACAGATCGCGGTTCGGCGAAAGCCCCCCGATCGAGGTGAAGAGCGCGGTCGGCTGGAGCGAAACGCTGAAGCCGACCTCTGTCAACTTCGGAGTCAGGGACCCCTGGCCGAGGAACTCCGTCTCGAACACGAAATAGAGGATCATCGCCGCACCAATTCCGACGCCGAGCCGGAACAGCAGCATGGCGAAGCGCGCGCTGGCGCGCATGTCCTCAAGCGTCGAAATCTCCACCCGCTTGCGGGTCTGCGCCATCATGGAGAAGGCGGCCCCGAATAGCCCGGCGGTCAGCGCGACATAGAAACTGGCGAAGGTCCGCATGCCGCCCGGCGGCGGCGGAGCGGGCGGACCGATCACGTTCTGATCGGCGAGAAAGGCGGAAGTCAGATGCGCCTGGGCGATCCAGGCGAGCGCGAAGATCAGCGCGATGAACAGCGTCGTCGAAAGGCTGAAAACCAGACTGACCCGCGCCGTATAGGCGGCCACGTATTCGCGAAGCAGATAGCGTTTGCGATATCGGTCCTGCACATCGGAGGTGAGGCGGAAGAGGATCGCGCGGAATGTCACCGCGTCATCGCCATGGGATTCGATCAGCGACGCATACTCCGCCGCACCCGCCAGGTTCAGCGCCGATGCGCAATGGAGTTGCCGTTTCGCTTCCACCCGCATGGTCGGCAGGTCCCAGAGCCCGATGATCAGAAGCTCCATCTCGTTCACCAGCCGCCATTCCCCCTGGTGCTGGTGCGAATGCGCCTTGATGCGCAGCGCCGCAATGCGCCGTTCGATCGCCGGGCGGTCGAGTTCGCCATCCGGCCCCGGCTCATATTTCTCTACTTCGGGCAAGACCACGGGCAAATCTTTCTCCGGCACCGGCACTACCCCGCATTTAACACAATGAATGATCGGAAACGGCTCGCCCCAATAACGCTGTCTGGAAAACACCCAG
>JBBDTD010000262.1:1082-20733 GCA_040904645.1 Paracoccaceae bacterium | reverse complement strand
ACCAGCGCCCGGCCGGCGCGAAGCGAGGCGCGCGCCATCTCGACGCCCTGTATCCGCACGACATAGGCGCCGTCCGGCAGGACGACGTCGTCGGTCAGGCGAATCTCCGGGATCACGACGCCGAAGAGCCCGACGATATGGCTCCGCATGTTGACGATGCGGTTGCCGAGACCGGTCGCCTCATCCATCACGGCTTCGACCATATCGGTGGCGAATTCGAGATGGATTTCATCGAGATCGAGCATGTCGCCGACCTTCTTTTCCGTCGATTGCGGCTTTTCGGCCGCTTTCGGCGCCGCCAGCTTCAGCCGCCCGTCCCGACGGATTCCCGCCCAGGCCGCGGCGCCGAGCAGCACCGCGCCAAGAAGGAAAGGCGCCATCGGCAGGCCTGGCACCAGCGCCAGCAGCGTCATCAGCCCGGCGACGGTCGCCAACGCGGCGGGAAAGCCGCCGAGCTGCCCGATCAGCGCCTTGTCGGTGGAGCCGAGCACGCCGCCCTTCGAAAGCAGAAGCGCGGCGGCGATGGAGATGATGACGGCGGGAATCTGGCTGACCAGCCCGTCGCCGACGGTCAACATCGCATAAGTCTCGAAAGCTTCGGAAATCGGCATCTTGTGCACCAGAACGCCCATCGCCAGCCCCATCACGAGGTTCAGCAGCGTGATCAGCAGCCCGGCCACGGCGTCGCCCTTGACGAATTTGGAGGCGCCATCGAGGGAGCCGAAAAACGTCGTTTCCTCCTGTTCCTGCTTGCGACGGGCGCGGGCCTCCTCATGGCTGATCGCGCCGGCCGCCATATCGCTGTCGATGGCGAGCTGGCGGCCAGGCATGCCGTCGAGAGCGAAGCGGGCGCCCACCTCCGCCATGCGCCCGGCGCCCTTGGTGATGACGATGAAATTGACGATCAGCAGCACGCCGAAGACCACGAGACCGAGGAATACCGAGCCGCCCATCACGAACATCGCGAAGCCTTCGATCACCTCGCCCGCAGCGTGCGTGCCGTTATGCCCCTCGCCGATGATCAGCTTGGTGGACGAGATGTTGAGCGAGAGGCGCAACATCAACGAGGCGAGCAGGATCGTCGGAAACGCCGAGAAATCCAGTGGCCGAGAAATGAAAAGCGTGTTGGTGAAGACAAGGATCGACAGACCGAACGAAAGCGTGAGCCCGAGGTCGAGCACGAAGGCGGGCATCGGCAGGATCATCATCACGATCACCGCCAGAAGCGCGAGCGCCAGCAGGATCGTCGGTTGATAGAGCTTTGAGATATCCATGGCCGCCTATTCGATCAAAGGACGGGCGGGGCGCAAAAGCGCGCTCCCGCGCCGAAGGGCGGAAAGCGCGACGCCGCCGCGCCAGGCGCCGCGCTCACGTTCGGGGTCCCCATGCGCGGGAGCCGCGACATGGACAGCGCCGGGGCCGGTCTGGCCGCCCCCGGCGAAGAAGGGCGGCCACGAGCCGCGCTCATCCGCCGAAGCCATGGCCGACTCGCGGGGGGCCGGAAGGCGCGGAAGGTCTCCGGGGGGATCGAGCCGGGCGAGGATGGCTTCGAACCGATCGGCGTATTTGTTCGCAAAGCTGGGCGTGCGCGAATGATAACGGCCGATCGCGGCGCGCCAATCGCCGCCCTCGGCCTTCAGCTCGCCGAGAAAGCGGGCGGCGTAGCGCGCGTTGATAATCGGGTCGAACATCTCGTTGAGCGAAGCGAACGCCTCTCCATGCCAGCGGAAATTTATCTGAAAACAACCGATGTCGAAGGAGCGCGCGCCTTGCGCATGGCGGCGGGTGACGAAATCCAGCGCTTCCGCGCGGTTGTCGAACCAGAAGCCCTCGCCCTCCATGTTTACGGTCCAGGGCCAGGGGCGGAGCGCGCCGTCCATCCGCCTTCCGGTCTCCGTCCGGGTGAGGGCGCGCAGAATCTCGATCGGCGCTTCGCCCCGTTCGGCGCCCCGCTCCGCGGCGGCGTCGCAGATCGCGGCTACCTCTGTCGCCGGGCGCTGGGCGGCGAGGGCGGGAGAGGCGAAGAACGTAAGCGCGAGTATCAGGCGAAACATCGCTCAACCTCCGCCGATCAGGGGGATCAGCCGGTCTGTCCAGAGCGAAATGATCGTCTCCGCCATGAACCCCATGCTGATCCAGAAGGTGATCGCCACGGCGGCGAGCTTCGGCACAAAGGTCAGCGTCATTTCCTGAATGGAGGTCAGCGCCTGAAAAAGCCCGATGGCGAGCCCGACCACCAGCGCGACAGTCAGGGTCGGCAACGCGACGATGAACGTGACCCAAAGCATCGCCCGGGTGATGTCTATGACTTCCTCGCCGCTCATCGTGCGCGCCGCCGCCGGCTGAACGTGGTCAGACCGGCATCCTGAGGATCTCCTGATAGCTTTCGACCACCCGGTCGCGGATCGAGACCGCGCTCTGCACGGCAAGTTCAGCGCTGGCGAGGGCGGTGACGACCGACTGCGGATCGGCCCGGCCGACCATGCCGGCCTGCGCGACTTCTTCGCCCTGGCGCAGGGTCTCGACGAAGCTCCTTGCGGCGCGGGCGGCGGTGTCGCCGGCGCTGGGGAGGGCGGCGCCCTCACCGGGTTGAAGCGCGCCCTGTACGTTCTGATAAAGGCGGCTGGCGAGAGCTGAATTGATTTCCATGATGATCCCCTTTCTGGCGGATTATCGGGTTTGAAATGGCTGGGTCTGCGTTTGACCGCCTCAGCGGTTCAGAAGGTCGAGGAGCGAGCTCATCATCCGGCGGGTCTGATCGAACATCCGCAGATTGGCTTCGTAGCTGCGCTGCGCTTCGCGGGCGTCGGCGATTTCGATCATCATCTCGACATTGGAGCCGTCGTGATAGCCTTCGTCATCGGCGAGCGGGTGCGCTGGGTCGTAGACGCGTTCCAACGGCCGCTGATCGAGCGAGACGCGATTTGCGGCGACGGCGCGGGCGTCTTCGGGACGATCCACCATCGCCTCGAAGCTGACGAGCTTGCGCCGGAAGCCCGGCGTGTCGGCGTTGGCGATGTTCTCCGACACGATGCGTAACCGGGTCGACTGCGCGTTCATGCCGCTCGAAGCGGCGGAAAGCCCCTGCAAAAGATCGCTCATGCGCTGCATCCTCCGGGAAGTCGGGTCATCGGCCGCGGCCGATCGCCATGCGAATCAGATCCATGGATTTTCTGAGCACGCCGAGGGCGAGCTGGTGGTCGGCCATCGCCCGCCCGCCCCGCACCATCTGATCTTCAAGAGAGACGTTGTTGCCATTGGGCGAGGCGGCGTCGATTCGGGTGATTTCGTAAGCGGTGGCGGCGATGCGCGTCGCGCCGGGGGTTTCGAACCCCGCATGGCCGGGGCGCGCGGCGCTCGGGGCGAAGCTGGCGCTCACCACCGGGGCGCCCGGGCCGCCGCGCACCGCGCCGGGGCCGCCGTAAACCTCTGCGAACGGCTTCAGATCCCGCGCGCGGAATGAGCGGGTGTCGGCGTTTGCCACGTTTTCCGCGATCAGGCCCTGGCGCGATGAAGCGTGCGCGGCCAGGCCCTTCGCCATGTTCAGAATCGTCAGATCGGCTGCCACGGAGAGTTCTCCATCCGTTTTTGTCGAAAGCAGGTCTTAAGGATCGAAACTTTATAAGGCGTAACCCGAAGGACGGGATTTCAGACGAATTGCGGAGGATCTGATGGTCGACATCATGCATCTCGAGGCGGAGCTGGCGCGCGCGCCCTCGCGGCGACGTTGCGGGCGGGTCGCCGCGGCGGATGGCGGCGCGATTCTGGTGACCGGATTGGGCGACGCCGCCCGGCTTGGCGACCGAATCCTTCTCGCGGCGCGGCCCGACGGCGACGGAACCTCGGGCGAGATCGTCGCGCTGACCGCCGCTGGCGCGAAGGCGATGGTGCTTGGCGCGGGGGAGGCGGTGGCGCTCGGCGATCCGGTCTGGCTTGCGCCCGATGCGCCGCTCCGGCCGACGGAGGCCTGGCTCGGCCGCGTGATCGACGCTTATGGCGCGGCGCTTGACGGGCGGCCGCTGCCGGAAGGAACTGCGGAGGCGCCGGTGCGCCGCCCGCCGCCGCCCGCCGCCACTCGCGGCGGGCTCGGGCGGCGGCTCGCCACCGGGTTGGCGGCGATGGATACCATCCTGCCGCTGGCGCGCGGACAGCGAATCGGCATTTTCGCGGGCTCCGGCGTCGGCAAATCGCGGCTTCTCGCCCAACTCGCGCGCGGGGTGGAGGCGGATGTCGTCGTCTTCGGCCTGATCGGGGAGCGCGGGCGCGAGCTGAACGAGTTCATCAGCGAGGGGCTCGGCGCCGAGGGGCTGCGCCGCTCGGTCCTCGTCGTCGCCACGTCAGACGAATCGGCGCTGGCGCGGCGGCGGGCAGGGTGGACCGCGATGGCGGTCGCGGAACATTTCCGCGATTCGGGCCGGCATGTGCTCCTGATCCTCGATTCGCTGACCCGGTTCGCCGAAGCGCACCGCGAGATCGCGCTGACGGCGGGGGAGACGCCGAGCTTGCGCGCCTATCCACCCTCCACCGCCAACATGATCGCCGGGCTGGCGGAGCGCGCCGGCCCCGCCGGGCGCCGGGGCGCCGACGGCGCGATCACGGGGATATTCTCTGTCCTCGTGGCCGGGTCCGACATGGAGGAGCCGGTGGCGGACATCACGCGCGGCGTTCTCGACGGGCACGTCGTGCTTGATCGCGGAATCGCCGAGCGCGGCCGATTCCCGGCTTTCGATATCGGCCGCTCCGTCTCACGCTCGCTGCCGGCGGCGGTGAGCGCGGAGGAAAACGCGATGATTCTGGAGACGCGCCGCCTGATCGGCGCCTATGAAAAGGCGGAGCCGATGATCCAGACCGGGCTTTACCAGCCTGGCGCGGACGCCGCGCTCGATCGCGCCGTGGCGCTCTATCCGTCGCTCGACGCCTTTTTCGCTGAGGAATCCCATGCGGGCGGCGCATTCCAGCGGCTGGCCGGCATTCTTGGCGAAAAGTGAAACCGGTTGGATGATGAGCGAATGCGCCGCGTTTGCATCTAAAATTCAGGAGCAATTCTCGGCGCTTGGCCTCTGGGTGGCAAGGCTTTGTTAAGGCGGTGCGGGCGATGAAGTCGGCGGGGACACGAAGACCCTGGCCGGCGGCGCCAAAGGCGGATCGACCGGCGGAACGCTACGAACGGCGTTTCACCTCCGGGGACAGTCCCGGAAGACGAACCAGGCGGCGCCTGAGCGCCGCCGACGCAGGAGAGCCTCACATGGGCAGCATTCTCACCAATAACGGCGCGATGGTCGCGCTGCAGACCCTCAGCACGATCAACCGCAACCTGAACGAGGTCCAGAGCCAGATCTCTACCGGCCTCAAGGTCGGATCGGCCAAGGACAACGCCGCCGTTTTCGCCATCAGCCAGGTGATGCGCTCGGACGTGAAGGGCTTTGAGGCGATTTCCGAATCGCTTTCGCTCGGCCAATCCACCGTCGCCGTCGGCTCGAACGCCGCGGATGCGGTCGGTGAGCTGCTGAACGACATCAAGAAGAAGATCATCTCCGCAGGCGAAGAAAACGTCGATCGGGTCAAACTGCAGGATGAGCTGTCTTCACTTCGCGACCAGATCACCGGCATCGTGGACGCGGCGCAGTTCAATGGCCTGAACGTTCTCTCCAACCAGAAAAGCTCGGGCGGCGGCACCACCGCGCTTACCGCCGCTCAGGTCGCCGATCTGCAGGGCTCGGGCACCGTCAGCGTCCTTTCTTCGTTGAACCGTGGGTCGGATCAGTCGATTTCCACCTCTGCGATCACGGTGGCCAAGCAGGATCTCGCCACGTCGGACGCGGTGTTCAACGTAGGCGCGGCGGCTGACTCCCAGGCGGCGGCTGTGACCGGCGCCGGCGCCATCGCCGACGCCGCTACCGGCACTCTCACCATCGTCGGCAACGCCGGAATCACGGCTGCCACCAGCGAACGTGGCGGAATCGCCGTTCTTGCGGGCGACGGCTATCGGGTCGCGGGGGCTGTCTTCGGCGCCACCGGCAATATCGACTATGTCGCCCGTGACGGTGATACGGTTAACGATATCGCCGCCGGTCTCGCGGCGAAGATCAACTTCACCCTCGCCGATCAGGGCATCTCCGGCTTCACGGTCGCAGCGAACGGCGCGGGCGTGGCGATCACCAACAACTCCGGCGCCAGCATCACTTCGGCCGTCACCGTCGGCGCAGGCGGGACGGCCGGCGGCGGGCTGGAGCTGCTGGGCGATATCGACATCTCGACCGCCGATGGCGCGGCGGCCGGGCTGGCGGCGATCGAGAGCCTGATCCAGACCACGGTGAAGGGACAGGCCGCGCTCGGCACGTCCGAAAACCGGCTCGAGATCCAGTCCGACTTCATGGGCACGCTGATCGACAGCTTCAAGTCGGGCATCGGCACGCTGGTGGACGCGAATCTGGAAGAAGCGGCTGCGCGGTTGCAGTCGCTCCAGGTCCAGCAGCAGCTCGGCACCCAGGCGCTTTCGATCGCCAACCAGGCGCCGCAGTCGATCCTGTCGCTGTTCCGCTGATAAACAACCCGGAGCCGGGCATCCCCGGCTCCGGGATCCTTCGCGACATGCGGCCGAAGCCGCGACGATCACTGCCGCCGGCCAAACCGGCGCATATGCGAGGATATCTCCATGAATGCTCATGCCCGCGCCAGCGCGACCTATGGCGGCGCACAGCTCGCTGTCAAATCTCCCCGACAGATCGAATATCAGGCCTTCGCCAGGATAACCCATGCGCTCGGCGTCGCCGCCGCCGAGGTTGGCCCGGCCGCGTTTCCCCGTCTCGCCGCCGCCCTTCATGACAATCTCAAACTCTGGACGGTCATCGCGACGGATGTGGCCCTGCCCGGCAACGCCTTGCCGAACCCGCTGCGCGCGCGGCTTTTCTATCTCGCCGAATTCACCCGCGTTCATACGAAGCGTGTCCTTGCGCGCGAGGCGGAGGCGGCGGCTCTGATCGAGATCAACACCACCGTCATGCGCGGCCTGCGCCAAGGCGTGGAGGCGCAGACATGCCCGGCCTGATTCTCAAGCTCGCGCCCGGTGAGCGTTTCGTCGCCAACGGCGTCGTTATCGAGAATGGCGACCGCCGCGCGCGGCTGAACATTCTGACGCCGGATTCGAACGTCCTCAGGTTGCGGGACGCGCTGCATCCGGATGAAGCGAACACGCCCGTGCGACGGGTTTGCTACATCGTCCAGCTCGCGCTCGCCGGCGAAGTCGACCCCGCGGAGGCGAAACGCCAGATTCTGGGCGGGATCGATCAACTCGGGCTGGTTTTCACCGACGCCGATTCGGCGCGCCGGCTTTCTCGCGCGGCTGAGGACGCGGCGCTGGATCGGTTCTATCCTGCGCTGCGCAGCCTACGCTCGCTTCTGCCGCTCGAAGACCGGCTGATGGCGATGAGCGGAGGCGAGTGATGAGCTTCGCCCCGATCATTCCCGCGAGCGGCGTTCTCGGCTTCAAGCTGTTGACACGGACGGAGGCGACGCAGCGCGAGGTGTTCAACCGCCAACCCGAAATCACGCGCGATGTCGCCTATTTCAACGAAAAGATCGCCGATGTGAAAACCGCGGAGGATCTGGTCTCCGACCGGCGGCTCTTCAAGGTCGCGCTCGGGGCGTTCGGGCTCGACGATGAGATCGACAAGCGCGCCTATATGCGGAAAATCCTCGATGAAGGCTCCGAAGATTCCGAGGCCTTCGCCAACCGGCTGGTCGATCCACGATATGTCGAATTTGCGAAAGCATTTGGCTTTGGCGATTCCGGGGGCGCGCGGACGGGCGAGGTTGGCTTCGCGGCGCGCATCTCAACCGCCTATGAGGATCGTCAGTTCGAGATCGCGGTCGGCGATCAGAACGAATCCCTGCGTCTGGCGTTGAACTTCCGGCGCGAGATCAAGGATTACGCCAGCGCCGCCGATCCTGACGGCACTGCCTGGTTCTCGGTCATGGGCGACGTGCCGATGCGCACGGTTTTCGAGGGCGCGTTCGGGCTCAGCTCTTCCTTCGGGCAGCTCGACATCGATCGCCAGCAGTCCGAGCTGAGGCGTTTCAACGCGCGGGAATTCGGCTCTACCTCGCTTGAGGTGTTCAAAGACGATGCGATGGTGGAAAAGGCGATCACCCGTTTCCTCATCCGCCGCTCGATCGAGGAGGGGCCGAGCGCGACGACGCCTGGCTTTGGCGCCTTGACCTTGCTCCAGGGCGGCGTCGGGCCGGTGGGCGCGCAGAATCTCTTCCTGTCCGGGCTGATCTGACGAAAAGGGTCAGAAGGGCAGGCCGACATAGTTTTCCGCCAGCACCGTCTGCGCGGCTTCGGAGCCTTCGAGATAGGCGATTTCGCTTTCCTGGATGCGCTGGTCGAAGCCGTCATGCGCCGGAAAGCGGTGCAGCATCGTCGTCATCCACCAGCTGAACCGCACCGATTTCCAGACCCGCGCCAGCGCCATATCCGAATAGCCGTCCAGCGCTTCGTCGGATCCGTCCCGATAATGCGCGAGCATGGCGCGGTGCAGGTAGTGAACGTCCGAAACCGCGAGGTTCAAGCCCTTCGCGCCGGTCGGGGGCACGATATGGGCGGCGTCGCCGACCAGAAAGAGCCGACCCCAGCGCATCGGCTCCGCGACATAGCTACGAAGCGGCGCGACTGATTTCTCAACGATGCGGCCGGTCTCCAGCCGCGCGGCCGCGTCTTCGGGAATTCGGCGCTTCAACTCCTCCCAGAAGCGGTCATCGGACCAGGCGGCGGGGTCTTCGTTCGCTGGCGCCTGCAGGTAATAGCGGCTCAGGCCCTCGTTCCGCATCGAGCAGAGTGCGAAGCCGCGTTCGTGGTTGGCGTAGATCAGCTCGTCGCTGACGGGCGGCGATTCCGAAAGCACGCCAAGCCAGCCGAAAGGATAGACCCGCTCATGCTCCCTTAGCACGGAGGCGGGAACGGTGCGCCGGCTGACGCCGTGAAACCCGTCGCAACCGATGACGTGATCGCAATCGATCCGGTGTTCGCGCCCGCCCTTCACATAGGTGACAAATGGCGCGGCGGTGTCAGCGCCGTGGATCGCGGCGCCTTCAGCCTCGTCGATCACGGCGCCGCCCATCGCATCCCGCGCGGCGTAAAGGTCCTTGGTCACTTCGGTCTGGCCGTAGACCATGACCGGGCGGCCCGCGCGCTCTTTCAGGGCGATGCGAAAGCCGCGATTCTGCGCGGAAAGATAGATGCCGTCATGGATGAATCCCTCCGCATCCATCCGCGCCCCGACGCCGGCGGCGCGCAGCGTCTCGACCGTGCCCCATTCCAGCACGCCGGCGCGAATCCGCGCGGTCACATGCGCGCGGGGGCGGCGCTCCAGCACCACGGACTCGATCCCGCTCAGGTGCAGCATCTGGCTGAGGAGCAGCCCCGATGGCCCTGCGCCGATGATGGCGATCTGTGTTCTCATACGGGCCCTCCCCTCCGTTCAGAAGGCGCCGTTTGCGGCGCGTATGGCGATGTAGACGAAATCGATGATGGCGATGATGAAGGCGGCGCGGAGCCACGCGAACTTTCGCAAGAGGATCCCGGCCTGCGCCTGATTGCTGCGCGCCATGGAGACGATGAGCTGCGAGACCTGCGCGCTGCGCATGAAATTCGCGAACCCGTCTTCGCCATGGATATTGGAGGTCAGCGCCGGCCAGGAAAAACGCTCGCGCAGGGCCAGATCGCCGCGCTTCTTCTTGTCGGCGTAGCGGGGGATCAGCACGAATATGCAGCAGATCAGCGCCGCAGCGTGCATGCCGATCACCACGAGCCCTTCGGCGGTGACGGCGCCGGGGTCGAAGGCGGCGCCCGGACCCCGCGTCGCGATCAGCCCGATGATCGCCAGCAGCGCGCCTGCCTTGGCGTCGGCGAACTGGGTCTGTGCGACCAGAGCGTTGGTCTGCCCCATCAGAAACGCGAGCCGCACGCGCGTCATCTGGTCGATGGAGATGCCTTCGCGTGAGGTGATGTCCAGATCGAGTGGTAGCTCGTCTATCCCGGTCGCAGCCACGTATTCGCCCCTCTCGGCAGATTCCAAGGCTCACCGCGCTGCGGTTGAGTAGAGGTCGGATTGATACAGAAGCCCCGGACGGGGGCAAGCGCCAGTGCTTCAGCGCAGCGTCGGGCCGCCCAGCACACGCACGCCTGCGCCTTCGATCGCGATGCAAGAGAGCGGGCCGCCAAAGGCCGCGCCGGTGTCGATGGCGATCCTGACGCCATGGTCCTCAACCGCCTCCACCGGCGTATGCCCGTGAACGACGACAGCGCCGTGATCGTGCATGCTGGAGAGGAACTCGTCCCGTATCCAGATCAGATCGTCCTCGACCTGCTCGGCCAACGGCACGCCGGGTTTGACGCCGGCATGGGTGAAGAACCAGCCGCGCCACGACCAATGCCGCCGGAGCCCGGCCAGAAACGCAAAATGCAGCGGCGGCACCGCGGCGCGCGCTTCCTCGTGGATCGCGACGCCGCGCTTTTCGGAGGCGCCGTCCGGCGCATGCACCCCATAGGAGCGGAGCGTGTCCAGCCCGCCAATCCGCTCATGCAGCCACCAGAATTCGTTCCGCAGCTTTTGGTCCCGACCGCCGGGCGCCGCGAGATAGCGAAAGAACATCCGGTCGTGATTGCCGAGAAGATTGACCCAGGGACGCCCTGCTTGCGTCCCGGCCAGAAGGTGGGCGATCACCCCGGCGCTGTCCGGCCCCCGGTCGACGTAATCGCCGACATGCACTACTGCGTGTTCGGCGACGGGCCGCGCGGCGAGATCGGCCTCGATGGCCGCGTGCGCGCCCCTGAGCAGCGCGATCTGGCCGTGGATGTCCCCGATCGCATAGACGCGCTCGGGCCCGCTCATTTGGCTGCGTAGCCTTGCAGCGTCTCCACCTCCAGCTCCCCTTCGAGCCGGTTGGCGATGGCGCGTGACGCGGCGTGGGCGCCGGCGGCGGTGGTGTAATAGGGTGTGCGCATCGCCAGCGCGGTCGCGCGCAGGCTGGCGCTGTCCTTCACCGATTGCGGCAGGTCGGTGGTGTTGAAGACCAGCGCGATTCCGCCGTCCTTCATCATGTCGACGATGTTCGGCCGGCCTTCGTAGACTTTCTTGACCGCCGCCGCCTCCACGCCGTTCGCGGCCAGATGCGCGGCGGTGCCGGAGGTCGCGACGATCTCGAAGCCAAGTCCGACCAGCCGGCGCGCCGCATCGAGGATCGTCGCCTTGTCGGCGTCCTTGACCGAAATGAAGACCCGCCCCGAGGTCGGAAGCGCGACGCCCGCGGCGATCTGGCTCTTGAGGAAGGCGCGGGCGAAGCCGTGATCAATGCCCATCACCTCGCCGGTCGAACGCATTTCCGGCCCGAGGAGGGTATCGACGCCGGGGAAGCGGGCGAAGGGCAGCACCGCCTCCTTCACCGCGACATGGCGGGGATGGGACGACGGCAGCGTGAAGGCGGAGAGTTTCTCGCCCGCCATGAGCCGCGCCGCGATGGCGGCGATCGGCGCGCCGACGGCCTTGGCGACAAAGGGCACGGTGCGCGAAGCGCGTGGGTTCACCTCAAGCACATATATGTCGTCGCCCTTGATCGCGAACTGGACGTTCATCAACCCGACGACGCCCAGCGCCAGCGCCATTGCGGCGGTCTGGCGCTTCAGCTCGGCGATGGTTTCCGCCGTGAGCGTGTGCGGCGGCAGCACGCAGGCGCTGTCGCCGGAATGGACGCCAGCTTCCTCGATATGCTCCATCACACCCGCGACATGCACGTCGACGCCGTCGCAAAGCGCATCCACGTCGACTTCAACAGCGCCGGAAAGATAGCCGTCGATCAGCACCGGGCTGGCGCCCGAGACCACCACCGCCTCGCGGATATAGCGCTCCAGTTCGGCGTCGGCGCGCACGATCTCCATCGCCCGGCCGCCGAGGACATAGGACGGGCGGATCACCACCGGATAGCCCACCTCATGCGCGACGGCGAAAGCCTCGTCGCGGCTTTTCGCGATGCCGTTATGCGGCTGGAGGAGGCCAAGCGTGTTCAGAAGCTGCTGGAACCGTTCGCGATCCTCCGCGAGGTCGATGGCGTCAGGCGAAGTGCCGAGGATCGGGATCCCGGCCGCTTCCAGCGCCTTGGCCAGCTTCAGCGGCGTCTGACCGCCGAACTGCACGATGACGCCGTGCAACTCGCCATTTTCCTGTTCGACCCGCAGGATCTCCAGCACATGTTCGATGGTCAGCGGCTCGAAATAGAGCCGGTCCGAGGTGTCGTAATCGGTGGAGACGGTCTCGGGATTGCAGTTGACCATGATCGTCTCATAGCCGGCCTCGGTCAGCGCATAGCAGGCGTGGCAGCAGCAATAGTCGAACTCGATGCCCTGGCCGATCCGGTTCGGCCCGCCGCCGAGAATGACCACCTTTTTCCGGCCCGAAGGGCGGGCCTCGCATTCGACCATGCCCATCGCGTCGGCTTCGTAGGTCGAATACATGTAGGGGGTCTGGGCCTCGAACTCGGCGGCGCAGGTGTCGATCCGCTTGAAGACCGACTTGACGCCGAGGCCGAGCCGCCGGGAGCGGACCACCGACTCTTCGAGCCCGGCCAGATGCCCGAGGCGCGCGTCGGAGAACCCCATGCCTTTCAGGGCGCGCATCGCCGCAGCGTCGGTTGGCAGACCCTCGGCGCGAACTCTCGCTTCCTCGTCCACGATCTCCCCGATCCGGGCCAGAAACCAGGGATCGAAGGCGGTTGCGGCGCCGATGTCGTCATGGCTCAGGCCTTCGCGCATCGCCTGGGCGATGACGCGGATGCGATCCGGCGTCGCCTGCGAAAGCTCCGCCATCACGGCCGCCTTGCGCTCTTCGCCGCCGGTCGCGTCCTCAAGGCCGGGAATCGCGATCTCGTCCAGCCCGCAAAGCCCGGTCTCCATTGAAGTCAGCGCCTTTTGCAGGCTTTCGTGGAAGGACCGGCCGATGGCCATCGCCTCGCCCACCGATTTCATCGCGGTGGTGAGGTCGTTTTTAGCGCCGGGGAATTTTTCGAAGGCGAAGCGCGGGATTTTCGTGACGACATAATCGATGCTCGGCTCGAAGCTGGCCGGGGTGACCCCGGTGATGTCGTTGTCGAGCTCGTCCAGCGTATAGCCGATGGCGAGTTTGGCGGCGATCTTGGCGATGGGAAACCCGGTGGCCTTGGAGGCCAGCGCCGAGGAGCGCGAGACGCGGGGGTTCATCTCGATCACCACGATCCGCCCGTCTTCGGGGTTGATCGCGAACTGCACGTTGGAGCCGCCGGTCTCCACGCCGATTTCCCGCAGCACCGCGATCGAGGCGGTGCGCAGCATCTGGTATTCCTTGTCCGTCAGCGTCAGTGCAGGCGCGACGGTGATGCTGTCGCCGGTATGGACGCCCATCGGGTCGATATTCTCGATCGAGCAGATGATGATGGCGTTATCCGCCTTGTCGCGGACCACCTCCATCTCGAACTCTTTCCAGCCCAGCAGGCTCTCGTCGATCAGGATCTGGCTGACGGGGGAGGCGTCCAGCCCGGTCTCGCAGATCCGCAGATAATCTTCGCGGTTATAAGCGACGCCGCCGCCGGTGCCGCCCAGCGTATACGCCGGGCGGATAATCGCCGGCAGGCCGATATCGTCCAGCGCGGCGACGCAGTCGGCCATGCATTCGGCGATGGTGGCGCGCGGGTTCGCCAGCCCGATGCGGTCCATCGCCTCGCGGAAGAGTTTGCGATCTTCCGCCATCTCGATGGCTTCGCGTTTCGCGCCGATCAGCTCGATCCCGAGCCGGTCGAGCACGCCAGTCTCCGCCAGCTTCATCGCGGTGTTGAGGCCGGTCTGCCCGCCCATCGTAGGGAGCAGCACCATGCGCTCGCCGGGATTGCGGGCCTGTTCCTGGATGATGATGCGCTCGACCACTTCGGGGGTGATCGGCTCCACATAGGTGGCGTCGGCGAGGCCGGGATCGGTCATGATCGTCGCCGGGTTCGAATTGACCAGGACGACGCGATAGCCTTCCTCGCGCAGCGCCTTGCAGGCCTGCGCCCCGGAATAGTCGAATTCGCACGCCTGCCCGATGACGATAGGCCCGGCGCCGATGATGAGGACGCTGTCGATATCGGCGCGTTTCGGCATGGATGGCTCCCAGAAAACCGGATTCGCGACCCCTGCGACGAATGCGAGCGGGATCGCGCCGGTTTATAGGGATTGGGCGCAAAGGCGCAAGGCGGGGCCGGTTCGCCGAGAAAGCCGAGGGCGATCAGCCGCCCCATCGCCGACTCTGACCTCTCCAGGAACACGCGCCGAAAATGCGCGCGCGGCGGCGCCTTCGTCGCGATCGCCCGCCGCAGCGCCCCGCGACAGGCCACGAGGCGCTGCGTCCTCCCCCTCGCCGCGCCGCGCGGGCGCCATCCCGGCGTCGACGCGCCCGGCGGTGTGCTTCCGGACGGCCCGGCTGAAGCAGAAGGCCGCCTTCAGCGCCACCAGCCGCGCATAGCCGGCGAGATCCGCGGCGAGGATCATTATCAGGCCACGTCGCATTGGCGCGCCCCGGAAAATCGTTGAGGTCATACGGCGCTTTGTGCGAAACGGCATCTGCGAAGATGGCGGGCGGCGCCCCGTTTCCCTTCGCCCTGCTTCACGCCATAGCGCCAGCGTTCGACGAGAGGACACCCATTGGCCGATCCGACCGCAACCGCCGATCCGCTGCTTATCGAAGCCGCCGCCTATCTCGGCGCGACAGTGCTGGCGGTGCCGATCTTCAAGCGGCTCGGGCTTGGCTCCATCCTCGGTTATCTCGCGGCGGGGACGCTGGTGGGGCCGTTCGGCCTGCGGTTGCTGACCGATGTCGACGCGGTGCGCCATGTCTCCGAATTCGGCGTCGTGCTGCTTCTCTTTGTCATCGGGCTTGAATTGCAGCCCAAACGGCTCTGGCGCCTGCGGGCGGAGATTTTTGGCCTCGGCTTCGCGCAGGTGGCGGTGACCGGCGCGGCGCTCGCCGGAATTTGCATTCTGATTGGCGCGCCGCCGGGCGTCGCCGCCGTGGTCGGGCTGGCGCTCGCGCTTTCGTCCACCGCGTTCGGCGTGCAGATCCTGCGCGAGGGCGGCGCGTTCTCCACGCCCTATGGCGACCGGGCGTTTTCGATACTGCTCTTTCAGGACATCGCCGTCGTGCCTCTCCTGGCCTTCGCCGCGGTGGTCGGGGGGGCGAGCGCCGGCATGTCGGCGCGTGACGCCTATGTCGCCATCGGCGCGCTGCTCGGGCTGGTGCTGGTCGGCCATTTCGGTCTGAAGCACCTCTTTCGGCTGATCGCCATCGTCAAGGCGGACGAAGTGTTCACCGCCGCCGCGCTGCTTGTCGTCGCGCTTGCGGCGCTGGCGATGCAATGGGCTGGGCTTTCCATGGCGCTCGGCGCGTTCATCGCCGGCGTCCTGCTGGCGGGGACGGAGTTCCGCCACCAGCTTGAAAGCGATATCGAGCCATTTCGCGCGCTGTTCCTCGGGCTGTTCTTCGTCGGCGTCGGCATGGCGGTGGACTGGGGCGTGGCCGTTGAATGGTGGTGGCTTGTGATCGGCGGCGCGGCGACGCTTTTCGCGGTGAAGATGACGGCGCTTGTGACGCTGACGCGCATCGCGGGGTCAAGCAAGCGGGACGCGCTGCGCATCGGCGCGACCTTGGGGCAGGCGGGGGAGTTCGGCTTCGTCATGTTCGCGCTCGCGGCGGGAGACGGGCTGATCACGCTGGAGCAGGACAGCATCCTGACCATCGCCGTCGCGCTCTCCATGGCGATGACGCCTTTCGCGGTGAAAGGCGTCCAGCGCCTGATCGCGCGCAAAGAGGCGCGGCGGGAGCCGGACGAGCATCGAATCGCGACGATGGAGGTCAAGCCCTCGAAAGTCATCGTCGCAGGGTTCGGCCGTTTCGGGCAGGTCGTGGCCAGGATCATGCGGCTCCGCGGTTATTCGGTGACGCTGATCGACAACGCGCCGCGGCGTATCCGGCTGGCGCGCACCTTCGGCTCCGAAGTCTATTACGGCGACGCCACCAAGCCCGACGTGATGAAGGCGGCGGGTATCGCGGAGGCGGACGCGGTCTTCTACTGCATCAACGACCGCGAGGGCGCCAGACTCGCCGTGGCGCGGCTCAAGCAGCGGTTCCCGCATGTCACGCTCTTCGCCGCCGCCTATGACCGGTTTCAGGAGCTGGAGCTGCGTACCGCGGGGGCCGACCATGTGGTCAGGGAAACCCGTGAAAGCGCCATCGCGCTCGCCTCCGAAGCACTGAAAGCCATGGGCGACGAAGCGGCCGTAGAAGAAGTCGTGGCCGAATTCCGCAAGCGCGATGAAGAAATGCTGCGCCTCCAGGCCGAGCATGGCATGGAGGAGGGCGCGGAGCAGATGCGCCAGCGCTACTCCGTCACCTGAATGCTGGCCTGCTTGGCCGCCGGTCGCCGTTCGGATATAGACCCGCCCTGGCGCCCGTGCGCCTGAGAGCGGAGGCCGCGGATGACCCTGATCCAGTTTCTCGACTATTTAGGCGTCGCGGTTTTCGCGGCTTCCGGCGCGCTGGTCGCCAGCCGCAAGCAGCTCGACCTGATCGGTTTCGGCCTTCTGGCGACGATCGCCGGGGTCGGCGGCGGCACGCTCCGCGATTTGCTGATCGGCCGGCCGGTGTTCTGGGTGCAGGATCAGGGCTATCTTGTCGTCTGTCTCTTTGTGGCGCTGGCTGTCTATCTTTGCTGCCCGTTCATCCAGCGCCGCTCCCGCTCGCTGCTCTGGGCGGATGCGGTCGGGCTTGCGGCCTACGGCGCGCTCGGCGCGGGTATCGCGCTGAAGGAAGGGGTGGATCCGCTGGTCGCGGTGGTGATGGGCATGATGACCGCGACCTTCGGCGGGCTCTTGCGCGACATCATCGCGGGGGAGAACCCGGTGGCGCTCCGGCAGGAGATTCACGTCACCGCGGCGCTTCTTTCCGCCGCGTCCTTCACCGCGCTGACCCTCGCGGGGGTATCGGCGTCGTGGGCCTTGCCGATCTGCGCGCTGGCCGGGTTCGCGCTTCGGGCCGGCGCGATTCTCAAGGGCTGGTCGCTGCCGCTCTACCGGCCGCGGGCGGGGCGCGAGTTCTGATCTCCGGCGTCTTCGGCGCGGGGTTGACTGCGCCGGCCGGCGGGCATAGAGACCGCGCCATGCCGCCGCCCGTTGGGGCGGTGGTTTCATTGGCGTTCGCGGCCGCTGCAAGGCGGGCCCTGTCGTTCGGGGAAACCCGGAAGAGGAGAACGCCCCGATGCTGACGATGGCTATTTCAGCCGATGACTTGATGGAGCGACACGGTGACCAAGCGCACCTCTGCGAAGCATAAACTCGACCGCCGCATGGGCGAAAACATCTGGGGACGTCCGAAATCCCCGGTTAACCGCCGCGACTACGGCCCGGGTCAGCATGGCCAGCGCCGCAAGGGCAAGATGTCCGACTTCGGCATTCAGCTTCGCGCCAAGCAGAAGCTGAAGGGCTATTACGGCGATCTGACCGAAAAGCAGTTCCGCCGCATCTACGCCGAAGCCGAGCGTGTGAAGGGCGATACGGGCGAGAATCTGGTCGGCCTGCTGGAATCGCGCCTTGACGCCGTGATCTATCGCGCGAAATTCGCGCCGACGGTTTTCGCCGCGCGTCAGTTCGTGAACCACGGCCACCTTCTGGTGAACGGCAAGCGGGTGAACATCCCCTCTTACCGCGTCGCGCCGGGCGATGTGATCGAGGTGCGCGAGAAATCGCGTCAGCTGGTCGTGCTGCTCGAAGCCGTGCAGCTTTCCGAGCGCGATGTGCCGGAATACGTCACCGCCGATCACTCCAAGATGAGCGCGACCTTCGTGCGCCGCCCTTCGCTTTCGGATGTGCCCTACGCGGTGCAGATGGAGCCGAACCTCGTGGTCGAGTTCTACGCGAAGAACTGATCCGGGACTTCGCCTGAGAGACAAGGAAAAGGCCCCGTTTTGGCGGGGCCTTTTTCGTTTCCGGGGCTCTCGCCCGGCGGTCAGGCCCCGCCCGCGCCCGCCCGCGCGTCGGCCAGCGCGCCGGGCAGCGCCGCCTCGAACGCGTCGAGATCGGCCGGCCGGCCGGCGCTGACCCGGATGCAGCGGTTCTGGGGCGCGACGAACGGCATCCGCACGAAAACGTCGCGCGCGAGCAGCCCGTCCAGCACCGCTTTCGCGAAGATCCCGTCCTGCCCGCAGTCGATGGTGACGAAATTCGTCGCGGAGGGCAGGGCGGAAAGCCCGCTCGAAGCGGCGATGGCGGAGATGCGTTCGCGCGCCTCCACCACCCAGCGCTGCACGGTCTCCAGCCATTCCTGGTCCGCCAGCGCCGCCAGCGCGCCGGCCTGCGCGATGCGGTTGACGCCGAAATGGTTGCGGACCTTGTTGAACGCGGTGGCGAGCGGCGCCGCCGCGATGGCGTAGGCGACGCGCGCCCCCGCCATGCCATGCGCCTTGGAGAAAGTGCGAAAGCGAATCACCCGTTCATCATCGGGGTTGATCGGCGGGGCGGTCCCCGCCGGCGCGAACTCGACATAAGCCTCGTCCAGGCAAAGAAGGGCGCGTTCGGGCACGCTCTCGATCAGCCGTGTCATCGCATCCGCCCCCCAGGCGAGGCCCATCGGGTTGTCGGGGTTCGCGAAATAGATCAGGCGCGCCTTTTCCGCCCGCGCCAGCCGCATCAGGCTTGCCGGGTCCTCGCGGTCGTCAACATAGGGCGTCGTCACCAACCGGCCGCCATAGCCCGTGACATGAAAATTGAAGGTCGGATACGCGCCGAGAGAGGTGGCGACGGTGACGCCCGGCTCGACCAGCATCCGGTTAAGATAGCCGAACATGCCGTCGATACCTTCACCAACCGCGATGTTTTCAGGCTTTACGCCGTAATGCGCGGCGATGGCCTCGCGGAGTTCGTGGTTTTCCGGATCGCCATATTTCCAGACCTCGGCCGCCGCCGCCGCCATCGCCGCGATGGCTTTTGGCGACGGGCCGAAGACGCTTTCATTCGCGCCGATCCGCGCGGCGAAGGCCCGGCCGCGCGCGCGCTCCTGCGTTTCCGGTCCGACAAAGGGCACGGTCGAGGGCAAGCTGTCGACGAGCGGGGTGAAGATCGGTCCGACCATTGGGCTTCCTTGTTGTGTCTCCGGGCTTATCCGGCGAACGGGGCGCTCAGATCAAGATGAAGTTCGGAGGCGCCCTGCGGCGCGGGCGGAGGCGACCATCGCCGCCAGCCCCGCTTCAAGCCCGATCCGCGGCACCCAGATCGTGGCGGGCGGCGGCGGAAGCGACGGGTCGGCGGACCAGTCAGGGTGTAAAATTTCCCGCGCCTTGCCGGGCGTCAGCATTTCGGCCCCGCCGCCGAGCGCGCCCAGCCCCGCCCCCGCGGCGCCGATCAGCCGCAGGACCGGGGCGGGCAGGCGGAGCGGACGCGCCTTGCGATCCAGGGCGCCGGAGGCCGCCTCGATCAACTCGCGCCAAGTGTAGCCGCCGCGCCGCGCGTCCGTCAGCTCATGCATCGGGCCGACGCCGCGCGCGGCCGCGAACGCGGCGACCGCCCCGGCCGCATCGCGCGCGTCAATCATCGTGACGCGCG
>JBBDTD010000262.1:0-1072 GCA_040904645.1 Paracoccaceae bacterium | reverse complement strand
CCTCGGCCGCGTTCAGCATCAGTTGGACCGGTGCGTCGGCCAGCTTCAGAACCTTCAGGCTCTCGAGGTCGTGGGCGCCGTAAATTGCGGAAGGCCGGAGGATGAGGCGGTCTGCGGCGGTCATCCCCGCCGCGATCGCCGCCAGCCGGTCTTCTCCCGCCCGCTTCGACGCGGCGTAGGCAGAGAGATGCGGCGCGCGCGCCGCCATTGAGGAGACAAGGATGAAGCGCGCATCGGGCGCCTCGTGCGCCCATGCCCGGCCAAGCGCGGCGACGCCGTCCGCATTGGCCGCCATGAACTCCGCCTCGCCGCGCGCTTTCACCAGCCCGGCCATGTGGACGACCACGTCCGCGCCGTGGCAGAGGCGGGCGAGGGGGGCGGGCTCGGACAGATCGCCGGGAATCAGGTCAATTTCATGGGCGTCGAGTTCGGGCAGGTCCGGCATGCGCCGCGCCAGCATCCGGATGCGCCAGCCCCGCGCCGCCAGCGCGGCGGCGACATGGCGGCCAAGAAAGCCGGTCCCGCCAGTCAGGGCGGCGATGCGGCTCACCCGGCGGTGATCCCGCCCATGTCGAACAGCCCGTCGCGGAACATCAGCCGCGCCTTGGCCCGGCTCAGCTTGCCGGACGAGGTGCTGGGCAATTCGCCATTGCGCGCGAATGAGACGCGCACGTCGACGCCATGCGCTTCGCGCACCGCCTGGCGAATCTCGGTGCGAAGCTGCTCGCGCTCGTCATTGTCGCGGAGCCGGCATTCGGCGACGATCACGATCTCTTCCTCGAGCTGCCGGCCGCTATCGTCCGGCGTCACCGAGAAGGCCGCGACCCCGCCCTCGCGGATATGCTCCACCTTCGTCTCCACGGACCATTCGAGGTCCTGCGGCCAGATGTTCCGACCGTTGACGATGATCAGGTCCTTGGCGCGGCCGGTGATGACGATCTGTCCGCTGAACTCGCCCGCGGTCATGTAGCCGAGATCGCCGGTGTCGAGCCATCCATCGGCGAAGCAGGCGGCGGTTTGCTCGGGGTCGCGGAAATATTCGCGCATCAGGCTCGGCCCGGCGGCGAAGATG
>JBBDTD010000261.1:0-3450 GCA_040904645.1 Paracoccaceae bacterium | reverse complement strand
GCCCGCCTTTGTCGTTTCCGGGCGCCGACGCGGCTCGCCGCTCAGAAGGGAATGTCGTCGGCTGCGGTGACGAACCGGGCGACGAGCCGCTTTTCGCCGGCTTTCTCGAAGTCGACGGTCAGCTTGTCGCCTTCGATGTCGATGACGCCGCCATAACCGAACTTCTGATGAAAGACCCGGTCTCCCAGGGCGAAGGCGGGCGCCGCTTGGGCGTTGATCGCCGCCGCCCGCACGTCCGAGGGAACCTTGAGATGGCGCTGCCCGGCCCGGGCCTGCATCCGCGCCCAGCCGGGTGAATTATAGGCCGAGGCCTCCACCGCGCGGGCCTCCAGCACCGAGCCCTGCGCCGCGCCGCCGCCCGAACCGCCCGTGGCCGCGCCATAAACGCCGCCATAGAGGCCCGGCGATGTCAGCACCTCCACATGCGCTTTTGGCAACTCATCGACGAAGCGCGAGGGCAGGGCGGATTGCCACTGGTTATAGATCCGCCGATTGGCGGCGAAGCTGATCGTCAGGTGCCGCCGCGCCCGCGTCAGGCCAACATAGGCGAGGCGGCGTTCTTCCTCCAACCCCTGCTTGCCGCTTTCGTCCATCGAGCGCTGCGAGGGGAAAAGCCCATCCTCCCAGCCGGGCAGGAACACGCAGTCGAATTCCAGCCCCTTCGCGGCGTGATAGGTCATGATGGAGACCTTGGGCGCCGCGTCCTCCTGCTCGTTCTCCATCACGAGGGAGATGTGTTCGAGAAAGCCCTGGAAATTCTCGAACTCCTCCAGCGCCTTGATCAGCTCTTTCACGTTTTCGAGCCGGCCGGGCGAGTCTGGCGATTTGTCGTTCCGCCAATGGTCCAGATAACCGAAATCTTCGAGGATCTGCATCGCGCCTTCGATATGGTCGAAATCCTCGGCCTGCGCGCGATCGACCCAGGTGTCGAACAGCGCGATGAGCGAGGCGAGCGCGGATTGCGCGGCGCGTGAGACCCCGACGCCCCCTGCCGCGCAGATCCGCGCGCCCTCCAGCAGGCTGACGCCGTTTTCGCGCGCGGCGACGTTTACGGCGGCCTGGGCCTTGTCGCCAAGGCCGCGCTTCGGGGTGTTCATGATCCGCTCAAAGGCGAGCCCGTCATCGGGAGAGGTGACGACGCGGAAATAGGCCATCGCGTCTCTGATCTCCATGCGCTCGTAAAAGCGCGGGCCGCCGATGACCCGATAGGGCAGGCCAGTGGTCAGGAACCGGTCCTCGAATGCCCGCATCTGAAACGAGGCGCGCACCAGAACCGCCATTTCATCGGGGGAGACGGGGTCGTTCCCGCGGGAGCCGCGCTCATAACTCTCGATCTCCTCGCCGATCCAGCGCGCTTCCTCTTCGCCGTCCCAGACACCCATGAGGCGCGGGCGCTCCCCCTCGTTCTCCGCCGTCCAAAGCGTCTTGCCGAGGCGCTCCTCGTTTCCGGCGATCACCGCCGAGGCGGCGGCGAGGATATGCGGGGTGGAGCGATAGTTCTGCTCCAGCTTGATCACCTGCGCGCCGGGAAAGTCGGTCTCGAACTTCAGGATGTTGCCGATCTCGGCGCCGCGCCAGCCATAGATCGACTGATCGTCGTCGCCGACGCAGCAGATGTTCTGATGCGCCTGCGCAAGCAGCCTGAGCCAGAGATATTGGGCGACATTGGTGTCCTGATACTCATCGACCAGAATATAACGGAACCACTGCTGATAGCGCGTCAGCACGTCCGGATGTTCCTGGAATATCCGCACCACATGCAGGAGAAGATCGCCGAAATCGCAGGCGTTCAGTGTTTTCAGCCGCTCCTGGTATTGCCGATAGAGAGTGACGCCCATGCCGTTATAGGCCTTCGCGTCCGTGGTCGGCACGCGATCCGGCGTCACGGCGCGGTTTTTCCAGCGGTCGATCGTGGCGGCGAGTTGGCGGGCCGGCCAGCGTTTGTCGTCAATATCTTCAGCCCGGATGAGTTGCTTCATCAGACGAAGCTGGTCGTCGGAATCGAGAATGGTGAAATTCGACTTCAGATCCACCAGTTCGGCGTGGCGGCGCAGGATCTTGACCGACAGCGAATGAAATGTGCCAAGCCAGGGCATCCCTTCCACCGCCTGGCCGATCAGGCCGCCGAGCCGGGCCTTCATTTCCCGCGCGGCCTTGTTGGTGAAGGTGACCGCCAGGATTTCGTTCGGCCTCGCCCGCCCGGTGGTCAGCAGATGCGCAATCCGGCAGGTCAGCGCGCGGGTCTTGCCGGTGCCGGCGCCGGCGAGCATCAGGACGGGGCCGTCCAGCGCCTCCACCGCGGCGCGCTGAGACGGGTTTAATCCGTCGAGATAGGGCGCCGGCGCGCTGGCGCGCGCCATGTCGGAGAGGCTTCGCCCCTCCCATGCGTCGAAGTCGTCGTCAAAAGCCGGGTCGGTCATGGGGCCGGAGACTATCCCGGAACCCGCGGTGAAGGAAAGACCCGTTCTTGAAATGTTCATGACAGCAAGGGCTTTTCCGCAGCGCGCGGAAGACTACATTGAAGCGGAACCATAAAAGGGGATCGACGATGTTCCAGTTCTTTCGCAAGCCCGAAATGCCGGCGGCCGGCATGGCGCTCCGTGGTCGGGCGGAGCCGATCCCGACCGCTGACGCGCATTTCCTCAATGGCCGTCCGCTACAGGAGTTTCCAGCGCATCTGGAGCGCGCGATTTTCGGCATGGGCTGCTTTTGGGGTGTCGAGCGGATGTTCTGGGGCCTCGACGGCGTCTGGGTCACCGCGGCCGGGTATGCGGGGGGCGAGACGCCGAACCCGACCTATCAGGAGGTGTGCAGCGGCGCGACGGGTCATAACGAGGTCGTGCTGGTCGTCTACGATCCCGCGGTGATCTCTTATCAGAAACTGCTTAAGATCTTCTGGGAAGGCCATGATCCGACGCAGGGCATGCGGCAGGGCAATGATGTCGGCACGCAATATCGTTCCGGAATCTACGCTTTCACACCGGCGCAGAAAGAGGCGGCGGAGGCTTCGCGCGCCGATTTCCAGAAACGCCTTTCCGACAGTGGTTTCGGGCGGATCAGCTCCGAAATCATCGACGCGCCCGCGTTCTATTACGCTGAGGATTATCACCAGCAGTATCTGGCGAAGAATCCCGGCGGTTATTGCGGGATCGGCGGCACAGGAGTGACTTGCCCGATCGGCGTCGGGGCCTAGCGCGTCTGGCGCGCGGCGGTTGGCGTCAACGCACCAACACCGCGTAGGATTCGTCCCTCTCCATATCGGACAGGCCGATGAATTCGCTATAGAGGGTCGTCAATTGCAGGTCGCGGTTGGCGCATGCCTCCGTGCCGTCGCCGCAGCGCGGCGCAGGCGGTTGCAGCAGGAACATTTTCGCGAAGCCGACCACGTCCGCCCGCGTTGTTGAAATTCCGTTCCGGGTTTCGACGGCGGCGGAGCCGCAATTGACCACG
>JBBDTD010000260.1:0-20806 GCA_040904645.1 Paracoccaceae bacterium | reverse complement strand
GATGAGATGTACGCGCGGTCCATTTCCGACCCGGACGGGTTCTGGGGCGATGAGGCGCGTGCGCGAATTGACTGGATCAAGCCCTTCACGAAGGTGAAGAACGCCAGCTTCGCGCATCCGGACGTCTCCATCCGCTGGTTCGAGGACGGCACGCTGAACGCTTGCGTCAATTGCGTCGACAGGCACCTTGCCGATCGCGCCGATCAGACCGCGATCATCTGGGAAAGCGACGATCCTGCGCTCGACGCGAAGATCACCTATCGCCAGCTTCATGAAAATGTCTGCCGGCTGGCGAACGTGCTGAAGGATCAGGGCGTCGGCAAAGGCGACCGCGTCGTGCTCTACATGCCGATGATCCCGGAGGCGGCCTACGCGATGCTGGCCTGCGCGCGGATCGGCGCGGTGCATTCCATCGTGTTCGCAGGATTCAGCGCGGACGCCCTTGCGAACCGGATCAACGACAGCGCCGCAAAAGTTCTCATCACCGCTGACGAAGCTCCGCGTGGCGGCCGGCGCACGGCGCTCAAATCCAACGCCGACGACGCGCTGCTGCATTGCCCGGACAAGGTGAAATGCCTTGTGGTCAAGCATACAGGCGGGCAGACGGCATGGGTCGACGGGCGCGATATCGACGTGATCGCCGCGATGAAGTCGGCGTCGAAGCATTGCGAGCCCGAGGAGATGGGCGCGGAGGATCCGCTCTTCGTCCTCTACACCTCCGGCTCCACTGGCAGGCCGAAAGGCGTCGTCCACACCACCGGCGGCTATCTGACATTCGCCGCGATGACGCATCAGCTGACATTCGATTATCACGACGGGGACGTATTCTGGTGCACCGCCGATGTCGGCTGGGTCACGGGGCACAGTTACATCGTCTACGGCCCACTCGCGAACGGCGCGACAACGCTGATGTTCGAAGGGGTGCCGACATGGCCCGACGCCAGCCGCTTCTGGAAGGTCTGCGAAAAACACAAGGTCAGCCAGTTCTACACCGCGCCAACCGCGATCCGCGCGCTGATGGGGCAGGGCGACGCCTTCGTGGAAGGCGTGGACCTCTCTTCGCTCAAGCTGCTCGGCACTGTCGGTGAGCCGATCAACCCCGAGGCATGGAACTGGTATGACCGCGTCGTCGGCAAGGGGCGCCTGCCCATTGTCGACACCTGGTGGCAGACGGAAACCGGCGGCCACATGATCACGCCGCTGCCGGGCGCGATTCCGACGAAACCGGGGTCGGCGACGAAGCCGTTCTTCGGCGTGGAGCCTGTGATCCTCGACCCCGCCACCGGCAAGGAAATCGAGACGACGGAAGCGGAAGGCGTTCTCTGCATCCGCTCCAGCTGGCCAGGCCAGATGCGCACCGTCTATGGCGACCACGACCGGTTCGTCGCTACATATTTCTCCGACTTCAAGGGTTACTATTTTTCGGGCGACGGCTGCCGGCGCGACGCGGATGGCTATTACTGGATCACCGGGCGGGTGGACGACGTCATCAACGTCTCCGGTCACCGGATGGGCACCGCCGAGGTCGAAAGCGCGCTCGTCGCGCACCCGAAAGTCTCGGAAAGCGCGGTTGTGGGCTATCCGCACGCCGCCAAGGGGCAGGGCATCTACGCCTATGTCACGCTCATGTCCGGGCAGGAGCCGTCCGAATCGCTCCGCAAGGAACTGTCCGACTGGGTGCGAAAAGAGATCGGGCCGATCGCGAAGCCCGACCTGATCCAGTGGGCGCCGGGCCTGCCGAAAACCCGTTCGGGCAAGATCATGCGCCGCATTCTTCGGAAGATCGCCGAAAACGATTTTGGCGCGCTCGGCGACACCTCGACGCTCGCTGATCCGGCTGTCGTGGATAAACTGATCGAGAGCAGGATGAACCGCTAGAGCTTACGTCCAGTTCAGGGCCAATATTCGCGCCGGGCTCTGCCTGTTGTGGCGGGCGCCCGGCGCAAAAGTGGATCAGGCGACGAGCTTTTTCGCGATCTCGGCGACATGGCGGCCCTGAAACCGCGCGCCGTCCAACTCGTTGGCGCTCGGCTGACGCGATCCATCGCCGGCAGCGATGGTCGAAGCGCCATAGGGCGAGCCGCCGGTGATTTCGTCCAGCGTCATCTGGCCCTGAAATGAGTAGGGCAGCCCGACGACGACCATGCCATGATGAAGCAGCGTCGTGTGAAAGTTGAGAATCGTGGATTCCTGGCCGCCGTGCTGCGTGGCGGATGAGGTGAAGACGGAGCCGGCCTTGCCGACCAGCTTTCCCGCGGCCCAAAGCCCGCCGGTCTGGTCAAGGAATTGTTTCATCTGCGCGGCCATGTTGCCGAACCGGGTGGGGGTGCCGAAGATCACTGCGTCATAGTCCGCGAGTTCCTTGGGGTCGGCGATCGGCGCGGCCTGATCGAGCTTGAAGCCGTTGGCCTTGGCCACCTCGTCCGAGACAAGTTCGGCGACGCGTTTGACGGTCACTTCGGCGCCGGCGACCTCACGGGCGCCCTCCGCCACGGCGTTCGCCATCGTCTCGATATGGCCATAGGTGGAGTAGTAGAGAACGAGGATCTTGGTCATCGGCTTTTCCCTTCTTTCGGTCGGCGCGTGTCGCGCCGCTATGCTAGACCTATGGTGTTCTCTTGAGTTTCCAAAGCGCCCCGAATGGCGCAAACTGTCGCCGTTTGCGCATCAATCCGACATGCGGTCCGAGAAAGCCGTCGCCGCATGGGGGCTCTCGCCGCAGCGACGTTCGAGCGGCGAGATTGCGATTCCGCAGATATACCCTGAAATCAAGTGCTTACAGCCGAAACCTTGCGTCATACATTATGTCGATCAGCCAATCGACCAGGGTAGAGAAGGGCAGGTCTTCATTGCGGGCGGAAAGAGTGACGTGGCGCGGCATGGTTTGCTCCAGCGGCAGGGGGAGGGATCAGGCGCTCGCCGGAAGCTTGCTGATTAATGCCTGACAAAAAAAATCAGAATATGCAAGCGCGATGATCGACGAGCGGCCGTGTTCCGCGCCGGCGCGGCTTGACCACGGCCCTACGGGTTCTTAGCGTCGCCGGAAAAGCGCGGATACCGCGCCCGACCGCCAAAAAAGAATAATCCGGGGAAGGATGCGTGACGATGCCGCCGATGAGTCTCAGCGAGGCGACCGAGCACATGACGCGGACCGACCCGCGATTCCCGCTCACCACCGCGACGATCAGAGGGGAGGAGTTGCCGATTTTCGCCAACGCCCCCGCGGATTTACGAGCGCTCCAGGCTTATGGCGCATCCGTTCGGGCGGCTGGCGCGGACTACATTGTCTATGAAGATGAGCGCGTCAGCTATTCGGACTGGTGCGCTGAGACCGCGCGCCTGGCGCATGCGCTGCGCCATCATCTCGGCGTGCAGCCCGGAGAGCGGGTCGCGGTCGCCATGCGGAACTATCCCGAATACCTCACGCTGATGATCGCCATCGCCTCGATCGGCGCCGTGAGTGTGCTGGTCAACGCCTGGTGGACGACGGAGGAACTTGAATACGGGTTCACCGACAGCGGCGCGAAACTGGTGTTCGCGGATGGGCCGCGCCTTGAGCGGATCGCGCCCTTCGCCGCGCGTCTGGGTCTGCGGATGGTCGCCGTCCGCGATACGTCGCCGACGGCGACGGAAAGCTACGATGATGTCGTCGCGACGGGCGAAGATTCGCTGCCTGCGGTGGTGATCGACCCGGACAGCGATTTCGCCATCATGTATTCATCAGGCTCCACCGGCCACCCGAAGGGCGTGGCGCTGACGCATCGCGGCGCGGTGCAGGCAGTCTGGTCATGGTTCTTCGCACTTTCGCTTGGCCCGCTGATGGCCGAGAAGCCGCCCGCTCCGAAACCGCAGGCGGTGCTATGCGCGACGCCGCTTTTCCACGTGACGGCGACGCATCCGCTCTTCCTCCTGTCGATGCCTTTCAACGCAAAATTCGTCATGATGCGGAAATGGGAAGGAGAGAGAGCCGCTGAACTGATCGAGCGCGAAGACGTCACCCGCTTCGTCGGCGTGCCGACAATGTGTGCCGACCTTGCTGACGCGGCGCGGCGCACGGGGCGGACCCTGCCCAGCCTCTCAAGTCTTGGTGCAGGGGGCGCGAAACGACCCGGCGCGCAGGTTTCGCCGCAGGCGCAGGTTTTTCCGCACTCGGCGATGGCGTCCGGATATGGCTTGACGGAGACGAACGCGCTTGGCCTCGGCATTCAGGGCGAGGATTACCTCGCCCGGCCCGAGGCGGCGGGGCGGCTCTATCCGCCCATCCAGAAACTGAAGATCGTCGACGACGCGGATCGCGAACTGCCAATCGGCGCGGTTGGCGAACTTTGCATCCGCAGCGCGACGGTGATGCGCTGTTATCTCAACAAGCCGGAGGCCACCGCCGAAGCGATGAAGGGCGGATGGCTTCACACCGGCGATCTCGCGAAGGTGGACGCTGAAGGCTATGTAACCATCGTCGATCGCAAGAAAAACATCATCATCCGAGGTGGAGAGAATATTTCCTGCCTTGAAGTGGAGGGCGCGCTACACCGTCACGAAGCCGTGCTGGAGGCCTGCGTGTTCGCTATCCCTGATGACCGGCTGGGGGAGGCGGTGGCCGCGGCTGTCAGCGTCTCCGCCCCTGTGACGCCCGAGATGTTGTCGGCTTGTCTGGCGGGCGTGATAGCGCCCTTCAAACATCCGGTTCGCTACTGGTTGCAGGACGGTCCGCTGCTGCGCGGCGCGACCGACAAGGTCGACCGGCGCGCGATCCGCGCAGTCTGCCTGGGGATGGTCGCTGCATGAGCCTTCGCGCGGTGATCTTCGATTTCGGCGGGGTCTTCACCACTTCGCCCGTCGCGAACTTCGCCGATTACGAGCGGGCGAACGATTTGCCGGAGCGGTTCATCGGCGGCGTCATCAAGAAGCGCCTGAACGACGGCGCCTTCGCGCGGTTCGAGCGTGCGGAAATCGATCTCGACGCGTTTGACGCGGCCTTCGCGGAAGAAAGCCGGGTGATGGGGCATGCGGTTTCGGGGCGAACCCTGGTTTCGCTGATGAAGCTCGATTTCCGGCCCGACATGATCGCCGCGCTGGACCGGATCGCCGGGGCCGGCTTTCTGACCGGTTGCATCACCAACAACATGCCGGGCGGAGGCGCCGCCGAATGGGCGCGCGACGCCGAGGGCCGCGAGACCGCCGCCCGCGTCATGGCCCGGTTCGACCATGTGATCGAAAGCGCGAAGGCCGGCGTGCGGAAGCCGGAGCCGCGCATCTATCAGATGATGTGCGAAGCGCTCGGCGTGATGCCGGAGGACTGCGTTTTCCTGGACGATCTCGGCGTCAATCTCAAACCTGCTGCGGCGCTGGGCATGGCGGTGATCCGCGTGGCTTTCGACGACTATCGCCCCGCGCTCGACGAGCTTGGCGCGCTGACAGGATTGAAGCTTTGAAGGAGCATGCATGAGCGATCTTTTCGACCTGAGCGGCAAGGTGGCGCTCGTCACCGGCTCGTCTCGCGGCATCGGGCGCGCGATGGCTGAGGGCCTGGCGATGCAAGGCGCCACCGTCGTCATTTCCTCGCGCAAAGCCGACGCCTGCGCCGCGACGGCGGCGGAGATCAACCAGATGGTCGGCGCGGAACGCGCGCACGCCATCGCCGGCAACGCCGGGCGGGCGGCGGAGGTCGAGGCGCTGGTGGCGACCACGCGCGCGCAGTTCGGTCCCATCGACATTCTGGTTGGCAATGCGGCGGTGAACCCGCATTTCGGCTCGATGGAGACGCTCTCCGACGAAGCCTTTGACAAGATCATGGCGACCAATGTGCGCGCAAACCTGCACCTCGCCCGGCTTTGCGCGCCCGACATGATCGAAAAGGCGGAGGGATCGATGATCTTCACCTCCTCCATCGGGGCTTTCAAGCCGTCGAAGGAGATCGGGGCGTACAACATCTCCAAACTGGCGCTGATCGGTCTGGTGCGGAACCTTGCGGCGGAATACGGGCCGAAGGGAATCCGGGCGAACGCGGTTTGCCCGGGGCTGATCAGGACCGAGTTCGCGCGGGCCCTCTATGAAGACCCGAAACGAGAGGCGGCCGCCGTGGCGCAAATCCCCCTTGGCCGCCTGGGCGAGCCTGAGGATTTCCGCGGCGCCGCCGTCTTTCTCGCCAGCGGCGCGAGCCGATATATGACCGGGCAGGCCCTGACGATCTGCGGCGGCTCGAATATGTGGAGTTGAGTGATGGACATCAAAAACAAGATTGTCGTCGTGACCGGCGCCGCGAGCGGCATCGGCAAGGCTCTGGCGAAGAAATTCGCCGAAGCGGGCGCGGCCAAGGTGATCGCCGCCGATATCGACCTCGCAGGGGCCGACGCGACGGCGAAGGAATTCGGAGGCGCCGCGCTCCGGGTCGATGTCTCGCGCGAGGAGGGCGTCAAGGCGCTGATCGATACGGTTGAGCGAGACTACGGGCCGATTGACCTCTTCTGCTCCAACGCCGGCATCCTGACCGCCGGCGGGCCTGAAGCGCCGGATGAGGATTGGCGGCGGATCATCGACATCAACCTCATGTCGCATATCTGGGCGGCGCGCCATCTGGTGCCGCTGATGGCGGCGCGTGGCGGCGGATATCTTCTGAATACGGCTTCGGCTGCGGGCCTGCTGAGCCAGGTCGGCTCCATGCCCTATGCGGTCACCAAGCACGCCGCCGTCGGCGCGGCGGAATGGCTGGCGCTCACCTATGGCGATCAGGGGATCAAGGTTTCCGTCCTCTGCCCGCAGGCGGTGCGCTCAAAGATGACGGCGGGACATGAGGATGGCGTCGCCTCCATCAACGGCATGCTGGAGCCGGAGCCAGTGGCCGACGCCTGCCTCAAGGCCATCGCGGAGGAGACTTTTCTCGTGTTGCCGCACCCTGAGGTGTTGCAATACATGCGCAACAAGACCGAAAACTACGACCGCTGGATCGGCGGGATGCGGAAGCTGAACCGGCGTTACGGCGACGCGCTGAAGGATGGATGACCGCGGCGCGCGGCGCGCCGAGCCTGCTTGGCGTGTGAAATAGCTAACGCCAGCTGAAGCCATTCCGCAGCCACGCGCGAGCCCTCACTTGACGCACGACTCGGTGAGGCGGGCCGATAGGTGAAGGGCTGCGGAATATCGATGCGGCGCCTGTTCGGCGTGTTCCGCCGGAAGCTGCGCCGAGACTGGGCTGGATGCGTCAGCGCGCGGAATTTTCGGCGCGCTGACCGATGTCGCCGCGCTGGCCATCGCAACCGGCGACCCGGGGGCGGGCAAGTCGCGGCTCGCGGCGCAGCTTGATCGTGGACGACGCCGAGCGTCCGAGCGAGCTGGAATTGCACCAGATCTGGCGACTGGCCGCCGAAACGGGCCTTTTGCTCGTTCTGATCGGCGCGGCATAGCTGCGGGCGACGCTGGTGCGCTCGTAGAGCGCAAGCGCCGGGCCTGACCCGGCGCGTCCTGGCCTGGCGGGTGTCGATCACGCTGGAGGCCGACATCTTCAATACGGATAGGCATATGATGGTAACCAGTTCTCGGGTGGTTTGACTCAAACACTGATCGGCCGGTCGTTGGGTTGGTGCGGCCAGGCGTCCCGGTTTGGTTTGACCCGCATTCATCGCCCGTATTCATCGCTTTACGGGAAAACCCCCGATCAGGCCCGCTTCAACCAGCCGATGCCCGAAGCGGTGGCGGCGTAACCGAGGCGGAAAACCCTTGGAAAACGCCCGAAACCCGCTCAGATCAACCGAACCACCTCTCCCCGTCCTCTCACAGCGCCTCAGCCGCGCTTCTTCAGCGCCCTGAAGTCGAAAGCGCCGTCGCGCGGGTCGGCCCCTTCGGGAAAGATCTTGTGCTTCAGCACCTTCTGCGTGCCGGTCACCGGCAGCGCCGCCATGAAGCGGACCCAGCCGGGCGGCTTGAAATAGGCGAGCCGGGCGAAGGCGTGGTCGAAAAGCGCCCGCGCCGTCGCTGCATCCGCCGCCACGCCCTCGGCCAGCACCACGCAGGCCAGCACCTCCTCCTCGCGAATCTCGTCGGGCGCTGCGACGCAGGCCACCGCCGCGACGCGCTCATCCTCGAAAAGGCAGTTCTCCACCTCGGCGGCGGCGATGTTCTCACCGGCGCGGCGGATGATGTTCTTCGCCCGGTCGATGAAGAAGATCGTCCCGCTCTCGTCCATCGACATCGTATCGCCGGTATGGAACCAGCCGCCGAGCCATGCCTCCTCCGTCGCCTCCGGCTTGTTCAGATAGCCGGAGAAAAACCCCTTGCGCGGCGTGGCGGCGGAATGACGCAGCGCCAGCTCGCCCGGCTCGCCGGGGGCGGCGTCACGCCCCTCCTGATCGACGATCCGGCATTCGAGATCGGGCCGCGCCCGGCCGACGGCGCGGGTGTCGATCATGCGCGGCTCCTCGGCGATGGCGATGATGCGGCACATCTCCGTCATGCCCCAGACCTCGATCAGGGGCAGGCCGAACCTGGCTTCGAAGGCGCCGTGCAGCGCCGGCTCCACCCCGGCGCCGATCGCGGCGCGCAGGCTGGCGGCCTCGGCCTTTCCGGCGCTCTTGTCGGTCATCAGCACCGAAATGATCACGCCGAGATAATGAAAGACCGTCGACTTCGTTGCGGCGATGTCGCGCCACCAGGTGGAGCCAGAAAACCGCTCGGGGATGATCTGCGCGTTGCCCGAGAGCATGACGGCGTGGAAGCTCAGGATCCCGGCGTTGACGTGAAAGAGCGGCAGCGGGTTCAGAACCCGCTCGCCAGCTTCCCGCAGGCCGACCGGCGCCGGGATCAGAAGATAGGCCGCGCCATACATCAGCTCCGCCTCGTGCGAGATGACGCAGCCTTTCGGCCGCCCGGTGGTGCCGGAGGTGTAGATCAGGCTCGCCTCCGTCGCCGGCGCCGGCGGCCCTGCCTCGCGCCGCACCCCGGTCTTTCGCGGCAGCCCCGCCTCCATCTCCTCGAAGATGGCGAGCGGCGGCGACCCTGCCGCCTCCGCCAGCCCCGCTTCCATCAGATCGCGCCGCGCCGCTTCGGTCAGCAGGAGATCGACGCCTGAATCGTCGATCAGATAGGCGACCTCCCCGGCGCGGTAGTCGGGGTTGACGGGCACGAGCGATATCCCCAACCGGCTCATCGCCAGTTTCAGCAAGAAGAATTCGGGCCGGTTGCCCATCAGCAGCGCGGCCCGGTCGCCATGCCCGTATCCCGCCGCCGCCAGCGCCGCCGCATGGCGCGCGACGGCCCGCGCCGCCTCGGCGTAGCTGAGGATACGCGGCGCGCCGCCGTCCGGCGCGGGCGCGATCAGGAACGCGGCTTCCGGCCAGCGGGCCGCCGCCTCGTCGAAGACCTCGCCGATGGTCTTGCCGTCGCTCTCGATCATGCGGGCCTCCCTTGCGCCCCGGCATTAAGCTGGCGCGCGGCGCCGCTGTCCAGAGAGAGGAGTGGGCCCTGGCTATAACCTCCGCGTGATCGGGCTGGCGTCCGGGCGCGGGAGGTGGTTTTCTGGCGTCAGCGAAAACTGGCGGAGGCGAGCATGCGGGTATTTCTGATCGCGGCGGCGATGGCGCTGGCCGCAGGCGCGGCGGTTGCGGCCTCGGAGGACAAGCCGATCCCGCCCGAGGCCTGGCGCGAGCTGACGACAGGCAAGACCGTCCACTACTACAAGGATGGGCAGCCGTTCGGGCGCGAATATTACATCAACGACGAAGGGGAGGTGGTGTTCCGCTTTCCGAACGGCGACTGCGCCGAGGGGCGCTGGGCCTTCGCCGAAGGCAAGTATTGCTTCGCCTTCGGGAACCAGCTCCATTGCTTCCACCACGTCAAACGCGGCTCCGAGATCGTCGTGATCGGCGACGCGGACGGCGAGGAGCAAACCGTCGAGCAGATCGAGGAGGGGGAGCCGCTCTCCTGCTCCAAGGCGGTTGATAGCTGATGTGGCCGGACAAAAGACTGTGTGATCGGCTCGGCCTGCGCCACCCGATCATCCAGGCGCCGATGGCCGGCGCCACCACCCCGGCGATGGCGGCGGCGGCGGCGAACGCGGGTGCCCTCGGCGCGCTCGGCGTCGCGCTCTCGACCCCTGAAGCCGCGATGACGGACTATGACGCGGCGCGCGGCGCCACGAACGGTGCGCTTTCCCTGAATTTCTTCTGCCACAAGCCGCCCCGGCGCGACGTGGCGCGCGAAGCGGCGGCGCGGGCCCGGCTCGCGCCCTATTACGCCGAATTCGACCTTGGCGAGCCGCCGGAGCCCACCGCCACGCCCGGCTTCGACGCCGCAAGGCTGGAGATGGCGCTCGCCGCGCGCCCCGTAGCCGTCTCCTTCCATTTCGGCCTGCCGGAGCCCGGTCTGCTGGCGCCGCTGAAAGAGGCCGGCATCTTCATTCTCTGCTCCGCCACCTCGCCCGCCGAAGCGATCCAGCTTGAGGCCGAAGGCGCCGACGCCGTGATCGCCCAGGGGTGGGAGGCCGGCGGCCATCGCGGCGTCTTCGATTCGGCGCAAGGCTGGGGGGAGATGGGAAGCATGGCGCTGATTCCCGCCATCGTCGACCGCGTCTCGGTTCCCGTCATCGCCGCGGGCGGCATCGGCGACGGGCGCGGAATCGCGGCGGCATTCATGCTCGGCGCCGCCGGGGTCCAGCTCGGCACCGCCTTCCTCACCAGCCCCGAAGCCAAGGTCGCCGCGCCGCACAGGGCGGCGCTCCTGGCTTCAGACGGCGCAAACACCGGGGTCACCGAAGCCTTTTCGGGGCGCCCCGCGCGCGGCGTCCGCAATCGCTATATGGAGGAAAGCGCCGGCGCGCGCCACGCGGATTTCCCGCTGATGAACCCGCTCACCGCCCCGCTCCGCGCCGCCAGCGCCAGAGCCGGATCGGGCGATTTCATCTCGCTCTGGTCGGGTCAGGCGGTCGGCCTCAACCGCGAGGAAGGGACGGGCGCGATCATCGCGCGGCTGGCGGCTGAGGCGCTGGCCCTGCTGGAGCGGCGCTAGGCGCGGCGGCTTTCAGTCAGCCGCCTCCACCCGCCCGCCTGAAAGGCGCGGCGGCGCCCGCTCGCCGGCAAGATGCGTTCCCGCCGGATCGGGCGCGGCGGTCAGCAGATCCGTCGCATGCGCCTCCAGCGCCAAGATCAGCGCCGCCTGCCGCGCGGCGCATCCGGCGCAGATGCGGCGCGAACTCCCCGCGTTCGATTAATCCGGCCAGCGCCGGTTGCGGCGTCAGCGAAGCGGCCGTCCCGCTTTCGGCCATCGCGGCGGCCAGCGCCGGGAGACGTCGCGCTGGCGCCGCGAAAAACCCGAGCCGGAGCGATGGCGTCAGCACCTTGGAGAAGCTGCCGGCATAAACCGTCCGCTCCGCCCGATCCAGCGCCGCGAGGGCGGGGGCTTAGCCCAGCGCCTGCGCAATCACCTCGTCGCCGGCCGCCTCAAGCCGGACGCCACCATTCACCGCCAAGCGCGACCCCGCGCACGGAGATCCGCTGCTTCGCGGTCAACTTCTCACCCTTGGCGTCGAAAAGATCGAACGCGCCGTCCTCAACCGTCAGGATCGCCGCGTCCCCGACAGCGCCAACCGCGAAGGAGCCAAGCTCCGTCCGCTGCAAGGCCTTCGCCGGCGCCGTCGTCACCGCCTCGATGATCTGCGGCAAAGGCATGCCGAGCGCGAGGAACTTCGACATCGTGGTCACGAGGTCGATCGCCGGCCCGTCGATGCAAAGCTTGTGAACGTCCGAAGAAATCACGTCGGGCGCAAAACCCGCCGCCAGCATCCCCCGCGCCGTGGCGTAGGCGAAGGAGCCCTTGCCATGGCCGATGTCGAAAATAACGCCACGTTCGCGCGCCGCCAGAACCTCGGGGCGCACCGTGCCGTCGGCGGCCAGCGGCGTGTTGGGGAAGGGCCGGAAACAATGCGTCAGCACATCGCCCGGCCGCAGCGCCGAGACGATCTCGGCGTAGGAAGGGGGCGGCTCGTCGATATGCACCATCATCGGCAGCCCGGTCTCTTCCGCCACCTGGATCGCATAGGTGAACGGCGCCATGCCCTGATCGCCGGAGGCGTTCCGCCCAAGCCGGATCTTGATGCCGATGATCACGTCCTTGTTCGCATTCGCGACCTCGACCGCGCTGATCGGGTCCATCAGCCGCATATCGGCGCTCTCACCGATCATCACGCGGTTGGAGAACGCGTAAAGCCCGGCGTGGCTGACATGCAGATAGGCGAGGATGCGCACCGGCGACGGGTCGATCACATGCGCGCGAAAGCCGGGGAAATTACCCGGCCCGGCGGAGCCGGTGTCGACGGCGGTGGTCACCGCGCTTGTCTCGCAGAATTTCACCGCGTCGATGCCGAGCGAGGTGCCGCCCCAATAGACATGGGTGTGAAGGTCGATCAGCCCCGGCGTCACGATCAGCCCGGACATGTCGCGCACATCCGCCGCACCCTCCAGCGCGTCGCCGACAGCGGCGACCTTGCCGTCGGCGAAGGCGACATCCGTCACCGCGTCCAGCCCCTGGCCGGGGTCGATCACCCGGCCGCCCTTCAATATCAGATCATAACCCGCCATCGTTCCCTCCGAATACCTGCGGCGCATGAGGCGCGGTGACGCCGCCTCGCGCAAGGGCTTTTTCTTGCCGGCAGCCTTGCGAAAGGACAACGAGGAGGTAATTTGAAAAAGATTACCGCAGCCTGAGGGCGCCTGTGATGAGCGACGACACGGCCAACCTCCGGCGAATGCTGAAAGCCGAGTTCGGTCTGACCGGCCGGCAGGCGTCGCGGATCGCCGATCATTTGAACGATATCATAGACGAGGAAGACGGCTGGGAGCCGGACTATTTCGGCCCTGACGATGCGCGCAAACCCTACACGGAATTCGACCCATCCACCGGGCTTCCAATCGTGCATTCCAGAAAGGTCAGGAATTACACTGTAAACCTCAAGCGAATCTATAAGAACCCAGCGCTCCACGAAACCGTTCTCGACGCTGTGGAAGACCTGCTTTCCGTCCATCGGCTTCTCTATCGCATGGCGCGATTCCTGATCGCCGAAAGCAAGATCACGTTGGGCGAACATGAATCAGCCGTTTACTTCCTGCTCTGGAAGCATGACGTCACCCCTGTCGATACCAGCAAGGGTTATGAAAAGATCAGCCGGTATCTGAAGAATGAATTCGGCGAACACATCACCGAAAGCAGATATCAATCCTGCCTGGACGAACTCGACGCTGCGGGACTCATCAGCATAACCGGCGACGTGATACGCATCATCGAGCACCCGAAAGCGTCCCACAGCCGTAAATTCAAGTAGAAGGCCCCGTGCGGCCAGCCCTCAATAAGCGCTGTAACCGCCATCCACCGGCAGCGTCACGCCGGTGACGAATCCGGCGCCGGGGGAGGCGAGGAAGAGGACGGGGGCCGCCATTTCCTCCGGCCGGCCCCAGCGGCCCATCGGCGTGCGCTCGATGATCGGGCGGTTGACCGCCTCGTCGCCCTTCACCGGCACGGTCAGCCTGGTTTCGATCCAGCCTGGCGCGATGGCGTTCACGCGTATCCCTTCGGCTGCGTAAAGCGCCGCGAGCGTCCTGGTGAGAGAGACGATGGCGGTCTTGCTCGCGCCATAGCCCGGCACCCGGGCCGCGGCGGCGTAGCTGGTCATCGACGCGATGTTGACGATAGCGCCCTTGCGCGCCGCCAGCCCTTGCCGGAGCCCATGGCAAAGCCGGTAGACGGAATTGAGGTTGATCTCGACATTCTTCGCGAACCCCTCGGGCGTATAGGCCTCCGGCGCGCGGATCGCGGTGCCGGCGTTATTGACCAGAACGTCGAGCGAGCCAGCCGCCCCCGCCAGCGCGTCGACCGAGTCGGGGTCGGTCGCGATCATCTGGCGATAGGTGAAATCGCTAAGATCCTGGGCGTAATCGCCGGCGCCCGCCTTCATGCCGGTGATCGCGACATCGGCCCCCGCCGCGCGAAACGCCCGCGCGATGGCGAGGCCGATGCCGTTGGAGCCGCCCGTGACCAGCACCGAGGCGCCGGAGAAATCGAAATCGACATGCATTCGGGCAGCCTCCCTTTGATCGTCGGCGTCACGGTAAACCCCGCCCAGCCGATTGCAACACCGCGCGGCGCGCGATAAAGCGCGCCGGACCATCCCGGAGGATCGCGCATGCCCGCCCAAGAGCCGAACGCCCAGAACGCCAACGCCCCCAAGAAAGTCGTCCTCGCCTATTCCGGCGGGCTCGACACCTCGATCATTCTGAAATGGCTGCAGACCACCTATGGCTGCGAGGTGGTGACCTTCACCGCCGATCTGGGCCAGGGCGAGGAGCTGGAGCCGGCGCGGGCCAAGGCGGAGCTTCTGGGCATCAAGCCGGAAAACATTCACATCGTCGACGTGCGCGAAGAATTCGTTCGCGATTTCGTCTTCCCGATGTTCCGCGCCAACGCAGTCTACGAAGGGCTCTACCTGCTCGGCACCTCCATCGCCCGGCCGCTGATCTCCAAGCACCTGGTCGAGATCGCGCGCCAGACCGGCGCCGACGCCATCGCCCACGGCGCCACCGGCAAGGGCAATGATCAGGTGCGGTTCGAGCTGGCCGCCTATGCGCTGGAGCCGGACATCCGGGTGATCGCGCCCTGGCGGGAATGGGATCTGACCAGCCGCACCAAGCTGATCGAATGGGCCGAGAAGCATCAGGTGCCGGTGCCGAAAGACAAGCGCGGCGATGCGCCTTTCTCGGTGGACGCCAACCTTCTTCACACCTCCTCCGAGGGCAAGGTGCTGGAAGACCCGTCCCAGCCCGCGCCCGATTACGTCTATCAGCGCACGGTCGATCCGGAAGCCGCGCCCGACACGCCCGAATTCATCGACATCGGCTACGAGCGGGGCGATCCGGTTTCGCTGAACGGTATGCCGCTCTCGCCGGCCGAAATGCTGACCGCGCTGAACGAACTGGGCGGCAAGCACGGCGTTGGCCGGCTCGATCTGGTCGAAGGGCGCTATGTCGGCATGAAGTCGCGCGGCATCTACGAGACCCCGGGCGGCACGATCATGCTCGAAGCCCATCGCGGCATCGAATCGATCACGCTCGATCGCGGCGCGGCGCATCTGAAGGATGAGCTGATGCCGAAATACGCGGAGCTGATCTATTTCGGCTACTGGTACAGCCCCGAACGCGAGATGCTTCAGGCTGCTATCGACCGCAGCCAGGAACATGTCTGCGGCACGGTGCGGGTGAAGCTCTACAAGGGCCGCGCCTCCGTCGTCAGCCGCGCGTCGGACCGCTCACTCTATTCCGAAGCGCATGTGACCTTCGAGGACGACGCCGGCGCCTATGACCAGAAGGACGCGGCCGGCTTCATCAAGATCAACGCGCTGCGGCTCCGCCTGATCGCGATGCGGGACAAGCGCCTGAAAGGCTGAGCGAGACTTCACAGGAACATGATATGGTGATTGCGGTGTGCGAGTTTAGGCTTGCGCGCGCATGATGGTCCTGTCCCCCTGAGGAGAATAGAGATGTTCGCACCGAAACTAATGGGCGCCGCAATGCTTGGCGCGCTCGCCATGGCTGCGCCCGCCGCCGCGCAAGACGCCGGCATGAGCTTCTTCATCACCAGCGAAAATCCGGGGCAGGGGGCCGATCTCGGCGGGCTCGAAGGCGCCGACGCCTATTGCGCCCGGCTCGCCGAAGCGGCGGGCGCTACGGCCACGACCTGGCGCGCCTATCTTTCGACCAGCGCCGAGAACGCGCGTGACCGTATCGGAACCGGCCCCTGGGTCAACGCCGCCGGGGACACCGTCGCCGAAAACATCGATGCGCTGCACGCCGAAGAAAACGGCCTCAGCAAGACCGCCTCGCTGAACGAAAACGGCGAAGTGGTGAACGGACGCGGGGATGAACCGAACCGCCATGACATCCTCACCGGCTCAGACCTTGAGGGCCGGCTTTCGGGCGAGGCCTGCGCGGACTGGACGAGCAGCGGCGAAGGCTCCGCGATGGTCGGCCACCATGATCGCACCGGCGGCGGCGCGCATCCGGAATCGTGGAATTCCGCGCATCCGTCGAAGGGCTGCAGCCTTGAAGACCTGCGCGGCACCGGCGGCGACGGGCTCTTCTACTGTTTCGCGACGGAGTGAGCGCCAGCGGACGTCGCGGCCTCCAGCGCCGCTTCGATGCTGGGCGCGTCGCCCGCGATCAATAGCTGCTTCACGCGCGAAGAATGGCCGCCCTTCAGCGTGACCGCGCTTTTGGGCGCGCCAGCGGCTTTCGCGATCAGCTTGATCAGGGCCGCGTTCGCGGCACCGTCGCTCGGCGGGGCCGCGACGCGCGCCAGAAGCAGGGCGCGGCCCGCAGCGTCCAGCCCCAACCCGTCGATGCGGTCAACCCCGCCCTTCGGCGTCAGCCTGACGTTGAGAGAGACGCCGCCCGGCGCCGCGCGCCAGGGGCGCCCGCTCAATAGGGGGAGAAATTGTTGTTGACGACGATCTGAAGCGCCGAAAGCGCCAGAAGCACGATGACCGGCGTCAGGTCGAGCCCGCCCATCGAGGGCATGATCCTGCGGATCGGCCGATAGACCGGCTCCGTCACTCGGTTTATTCCCGACCAGATCTGGTGGACCAGCGGCTGACGGATGTTCAGCACATTGAATGAAATCAGCCAGCTCATCACCGCCTGCACGATGATGATCCACCAGGCGATGCTGATCACCATGTTGAAAATCGCCAGAAAAGAACTCATGCGCGCCTCCACTCTCTCGCTGCACTGAGGTAGCGACGCGGCGTTCCCACCGCAAGCGCCGCTTTCGACTGCGGGCCCGCCGTGTTATGCTCCCTGCCGCTGATTTGAAGCCGGCGGGATTTCAAAGCGATGCGGAAAGCGGATATTATCGGCGTGCCGGATGTTCCCATGGCGCGCGCCTTTTATACTGAAGTATTTGACGCCAAACCTTCAGGATCGAAAGCCGCCGGGCTCATCGCCATCGGCACGGATCGCTATCGGCTCGTGGTGCGAAAGCTCGAAACTCCGGCGCTTTGCGCTCGGGTCGCGGATGTCGATGTCTGCTGCGCCCGGATCGCAACGCGCGGCGGCAGGATTCTCGCCCCCCCGCATCTCACCGCCGACGGCCGGCGCGAAGGGCGGGTGATGGACCCGTTCGGGCAAAGCTGGATCGTCTCCGCCGGTTAGGCCCGCTCCAGCCCGCTCAACTCGGCGCCGTGACCCGCGCCGACTTGCGGTTCACCAGCACGATGCCGACGCCGACCAGCGACAGCGCGCCGATCAGCCGCCAGGTGATCGGATCGTCAAAGACCAGCCAACCGAAGAACACCCCGAAAACCGGGGCGAGAAACCCGAAACTCGCCACGTCCGAGGCGGGATATTTGGACAGCACCCAGAACCAGGTCAGGAACGCCGCGCCGACGATCACCAGCGCCTGAAACGCCAGAATGGCGAAATGCTCCGGCGTCGGCGCCCGCACCATATCGCCGAGCAGCCACGCCGCCGCGAACATCACCGGCGCCGAGACGGCGAGTTGATAAAGCAGCAGCATCTCCGGCGAAGAGCGTGAAACCTTGCTGGCCCGCGCCATCAGCGCGATGCCGGCCCAGAGCATGGCGGCCAGCAGCGCCATCAGATCGCCGATCAGCGCCTTGTCAGTCGCCGGCGCGGTGTTTCCCGAAAGCGCGATCACAACCCCCGCCACCGCGACCACGAGGCCGATCGCCTTCGTCGCGGTCATTCGCTCGCCCGGCAGCAGGAAATGCGCGGCGATGGTGACCCAGACCGGCATCGAATAGAAAAAGATCGAGGCGCGCGAAACGGTGGTGTAATCAAGCGACTGAAAAACCAGAATGAACTCGGCCGAGAAAAGCAGACCGCAAATTATTCCCGGCCAGAAACTGCCATCGACGAGCGAAAGCCGCCGCCGGAACACCAGCGCGAAGATCAGCACCGGCCCGAACGCCGCAGCCGATCTGAGCCCCGCCTGAAACGCCGGCCCGAACCCGACATTCACCAGCTTCACCAGCGCCTGATTAAGCCCCATCAGCAGCGCGAAGGCGATCAGAAGCCCGGCGCCCAGCGCGTCGATCCGGTCTTTACGGTCCATTCGGCCCTCGTTTCGCTCCCACCGCCATAGAGCAGGCGCGGGAGGCATATGCAAAAGCCGAATGCGGGCGCCCGGGTTGCGCTGGGCGCTCAGTAATGCGGCGGGGGCTGGTCTTCCGCGCCGCCGCCGCCCGCCGCTTCGTCCCCGGCGGCCAGAAGCGCCTCCACCGTCCGGGTCAGCTTGCCGATCTCGCCGCGCAGGGCTTCTATCTCACGCCATTGCGCGGCGCAGGCGTCGGACAGGTCGAGCGAAATCGCCTCCGCATGGGCCAGCGCGATCTCCAGCGCCTCGATCCGATCGAGCGCGTCCTGGTCAGAGCCCATAAAGCGCACCGAATTTCGCTTCGAGATAGTCGAGCAACGGCGCCGCCGAAGGCGCCTCGCCCGTCGCCGCCTCGATCAGCGCCGGCGCCCGCAGAAGCCGCCCCCTGGAGTGAATGCGCGCCCGCATCCAGTCGAGAATCGGCGCCGTCTCCGCCGCCTTCACCATCGCGCCCCGCTCCGGCAGATCCCGGCGCATCGCGGCGTCGAGGCAGGCGGCGTAGATATTGCCCAGCGCATAGGTCGGGAAATAGCCGAACAGCCCGGCGGACCAATGCACGTCCTGCAAGACGCCCAGCGCCGCGTCGGGCGGCGTGCAGCCGAAATCGCGGGCGAAGCGGGCGTTCCACTCAGCTTCCAGCGCCGCCGGCTCCAGCGCGCCCGAGATCAGATCGCGCTCCAGCTCGAACCGCATCAGGATATGCAGGTTGTAATGCGCCTCGTCCGCCTCGGTGCGGATGAAGCCGGTCTCCACCCGGTTGACGGCCTTGTAAAGCGCCTCCGGCCCGTCCAGCCCGAAATCGCCGAACGCCTCCGCCATCGCCGAATGTAGCCATTCCGCAAAGGCGCGCGAGCGCCCGATCTGGTTCTCCCAGAAGCGGGACTGGCTCTCATGAACGCCCATGGAGCAATACTCGGCGGCGGGCAGGAACGGGTCCGGCGCGCCCTGCGCGTAAAGCGCGTGGCCGACCTCGTGAATGGTCGAATAGAGGCAGTTGAACGGGTCCGCCTCGTCAATCCGCGTGGTGATCCGCACATCCCCGCCGGCGCCGGAGCAGAACGGATGCACCACGGTGTCGATCCGCCCGGCGTCGAAATCATAACCGATCCGTCGCGCCGTCTTGCGCGCCAGCCGCATCTGGCTTTCCTGCGCGAATGCGCCGCTCGGCCCTGCGGGAACCGGGCGCTCCGCGATCGCGGCGCGGAGCGCGGAAAGCCGGGGGCGCATCGCCTCCAGCATCGGCCCGATCTCCGCCGCCTTCGCGCCCGGCTCATACTGGTCGAGCAGCGCGTCATAAAGCGCGTCCGCCCCGGCCCCCTCCGCGAGGCACGCCGCCTCCTCCCGCTTCAGCGCCACGACGCGGGCGAGGGCGGGCGCGAAACGCGCGAAATCCTTCGCTTCGCGCGCCGCCGCCCAGACGCGGTGGCCTTCGGAGGCGGCCTTTGCGCTCTCCTCCGCCAGCCGCGCGGGAATGCGCGTCGCCAGCCGGTGCGCGCGCGCCGCCTCGGCCAGGTTCGTGGCGTCGAAGGCGGAAAGCGCCCCGCCCTCGGCCGCCGCGATCCATTCGGGGATGCGCGGGTCGGCCTGGCGCGCATGGATCACCGCCGCCATCGCACCGGCCTGCTCCGCGCGCTGCGCCCCGCCCTTGGGCGGCATCATCGCCTCCTGATCCCAGGAAAGCAGCCCCGCCACCTGCTCAAGCGCGGCGGTCTGGCGAAGATGGCTCAGAAGCTCGGAAAGGGCGGCGGGCTGCATGAAGGCTCCTCATCTGCGGCGGGGCGAGTTGAACACTTTCGCCGGCTGAGCGAAAGCCCCGCGCCGCCTTGCAGAAGGGCGAAAGCCGGGGCGCCCCGAACGAAAAACGGCGGCGCGTGCAATACGCGCCGCCGTAATGGCGTTTATGTCAGCCCAAGGTCAGGCGGCGCGGCGGCGCGCCCGAAAGCCGAGCAGGCCCATCGCGCCGAGCAGCAGCAGCCCGGAGGCCGGCAGCGGCACCGCGCCGACCGGAACGCCGGGCAGGTCGCCGGTGAAGGCGCCGGGCCGGATTTCCGCGCTCTGGAACAGGTTGCGCGAAACGACCGTGCCGTTGATCCCGCCGCCCTGCAGCCGCAGATCGGCCAGCGGCGCGAGGATGGAGACGTTGAACGCCGAGTCGATGTTCAGCGTCTCGGCCTCGAAGAAGTTGAAGAGCACGTTCGAGAACGTGGTGTTCAGGTTCGCCCCGACGGTGATCGAGGAGCCGCTGACGTTCACGATCGTGGTCACGCCCGGCGCGGCGGTGAAGCCGGTGAACGTGCCGCTCTGCAGGAACGAGCCGCTGACGTTGAATACGGCGATGCCGTCCGCGCCCGCGACCGAGGCGAAGTTGATGTTGTTCTGGTCGGCGATGTTGGCGGTTCCGCCGGTGTCGGCCAGCGCCGCGAGATCGGCGGCGAGGCCGGTCATCGCCGCGGCCACGTCCGCGACCGGAACCGGCGCGATCGCCGGCGCCGCGACGGGGGCGATCACGGTGGAGCCGCCGTTATTGCTGTTGACGTTGCCGGAGATCGGGCCGCCGATCGTGACCACCCCGCCGTTGTTGTTGATGTCGCCCGACACCGCGCCGCCGACGCTCATGTCGCCGCCGTTCAGGTTGGCGTTGCTGGCGAACGAGCCGCCGATG
>JBBDTD010000259.1:0-3543 GCA_040904645.1 Paracoccaceae bacterium | reverse complement strand
GAGCCGGGATAAGCGCGTCGCCTGGGCGACGGGCCGCGCGGCGGCGAAAACCGCGCTGATCGGGCACCGCGATCTTCTGGCTTTTCCGGCCTAAAGCATCCTGCGCAAAAGTCCGTCGCGTTTGAAAAGCGCATGGTTCAGCGCGCCGGCGACATGCAGCGCGATCAGCAGCAGCAGCAAGTTGCCGACGACCCCGTGCAACCCATAGAGAGTTTTGCTCAAGGCCTCATCCCGGTCGATCAGCGCCGGAAGATTCCAGTTGAAGAACTCCACCGGAAAGCCGCCAGCGCCGGTGGCCAGCCACCCGAGGGCCGGCATCGCCAGCAGAAGGAGATAGAAAAGCCGGTGGACCGCGCCGCTCGCCATCTTCTCGAACAAAGTCAGCGACTGCGCATATTCGGGCTTGCCGAGCCGGAGCCGAACCGCGAGGCGCACCAGCGTAAGCGCAAGGATCACGACACCGAAGGTCTTGTGATATTTATAGATCAGGTTGGTTGCCGGCATGCCGAACGCCGCCTTCAGCCCTTCGAACCCGTAGCTGTCGATGACGGTCCCCATGATCAGCATTGCGATCAGCAGAAGGGCGATCAGCCAGTGTAAAAATCTCTGGATCGGCGCGTAGCGAGGCATCGGCATTCCTCTGTTGCTTCACGCCCCGATCTATTCGGCGGCGACGCGCGGGCAAGGCGCGGCGCCGGTTCGCGGCAATTCACGCTTGCGCATATCGCAAGTGAAAAGCACATCGCCATCGCTGAAAAGGTGAACCGCAGTGCGGGGGCGGATGGCCTCGTCCAGCTTGTCGATCGGCGCGAGCGAAAAACCGGCCTTGCCGGAACCGAGGATGATCGGCGCCACCAGCACATGCAAAAGATCGACCGCGCCCGCATCGATGAAGCTCGCCAGCGTATCGGCGCCGCCTTCGACCAGAATGCGGGCCAGTCCTTCGGCGCGCAGCGCGGCGACGACCGCGGCGGGGGCGAAACGGCCGGACGCGTCCAGCTCCAGCTCGATCCTGCGGGCGCCTTTGACGGCGGCCGCCCCCGGACTCACCACGCACACCACTGGCGCGGCGCCGTCCGAGAAGATCTGCGTGTCGGTCGGCGCGCGTCCGTGCGGGTCGATCACCACGCGGGTCGGGTGGCGCCCCGCGACATGGCGCACCGTCAGCGCCGGATCGTCCGCGATCAGCGTGCCGACGCCGATCAGAACCGCGTCCACCTCCGCCCGAAGCCGGTGGAGATGCTTCAACGCCTCGAAGCCGGAAATATACTTGGAGGCGCCCGTGTTCGTCGCGATCCGCCCATCGAGAGACTGGCCAAGCTGCGCGACCACGAGCGCCCCCTCGATGGCGAGGGGCGTCAGCGGCTCAGCGGCGTTCGCGTTGAAAAGGTTCATCGACCGTTAACCTATTCCGCCGGGGTCGGATGCGCCACTGATCTGGGCGAATTTTCAGTGATTTGCGGTTTGCGCTCGCTCCGCCATGGTTGCGACTTGAACCAGCCGACCAGATAGGCGGTCGCGATCAGAATGGCGAACCCGGTGAGATTGACCACCGCAGTGGTCCAGATATCGCGCCCGACCACATCGAGCCACCAGCCGTTGAAGCGGCTGAGGACGATGGAGGTCATGAAAACGGCGAGAGACTGCGTGCCGACCTTGCGGATCACCGGCACGAGCGCGAGAAAACCGTCGCCCGCCACCCATTCGCGCCATCCGGCGCCGATCGCCGCCCACGCCAGCGTGAGCAGCGCGCCGAGATGGACAAGCTGCAAGAGCCCGATCCGGGAAGGATGCGCGACGAGGCCATAAGGCTCCATCGTAGCAAGCAACCATGCGTCCAACGCCGGAGAGACGGCGCGAATCTCATCCACATAGGCGTAGGGAGCAGTCAGCACGGCCGCGGCGGCGAGCGTCGCCAGCGCCGCCCGGCTCGAGATAGCGCCGAGCGGGCGCCAGCCGGTCGTCAACCGCCAGCCACCTCTGCCCACCGCCGCCCATGCGAGATAGGCCAGCGCGAGGAAATGCAGGTAACGGAACAGCCCGACGCCAGATTTGGCGATCATGGGGCCGAAAAATTCGCGCCCGTCAGCGACCCAGACCGCCCAATCATAGGGCGCGTAATCGCCATTGTGGATCTTTACCCAGGCGAAAGGAATGCTGACGATGAGATAGGTGGCGGCGGCGATGATCAGGCGCCGGTCGACCGGCGGCGCAGGCAGCCAGCGCATTCCGAAGGCGAAGCCGGTGAAAAACACCAGTTGCCAGCCGAACGGGTTGAAGAACCACGCGCCGCCCCCCCAGGGGTTGGACGGCAGGATGAAGAAGGCGAAGGCGCCGCCGAACCAGGCCAGCGCCTCCCCCAACATATGCGTCTCCTCCGCACCCAGCGCGCGGTTCCAGAGCGCGAGTTGCGCCGCGATCCATATGGCGAAAACGACCCCCAGCACAGCCGACCTGCCGCCGAACTTGTGGGCGAGCATCACCAGCGGGATCATCGCCAGTATCACCAGATACATCGGCAGGATGTCGAAAAGACCGGGCACGTAAGTAAGGGTGAAAAGCGCGGGAAAAGCGGTTTCAGGGTCGTCGAAAAAACCCGAAACCGGCCACCAGTTGATGTAGGTCTTGTCCGGCGCGCCCATCCCGGTCCGGTCCAGAAGCGCCATGAGCACGATCGTGGCGATGACCACCGATATATGCGCCCAATAGACCTGCCAGACCCGGAATGCGACGCGCGCCGCGCCGAGCAGCCAGCCGCGCCCCGCGAAGACCGCGCCAAAGGCGAGCGCGGACGCCATGCCGGAGCAGAAGACGAAGATTTCCGTCGCGTCGGAAAACCCGAACCGGGCCGGAATCCACAAAGTCCAAGTGTTGCCCGGCGTATGCGCGAGCAGAATGATGAACATCGCGAGGCCCCGGAAAAAATCCAGCCTCAGATCGCGCGGCGCCTTGCCCGCGATGGTCTTGCCCTGCCCTGTCGTCACGCGCACCCATCCTCACCAGATCGTGGAACGTTCTTAATCCGCAATTAGGGCGGCCGCGCGGCGGCGGTCATCCCCTCACCTAGAAGTGAGCCGGCGTTATTCAACGTCAAGGTTACGGGCCTTTGTTGGCGGGGCGTTGTCGTCATGCTCGGAGCCGAGATATCCGCCAGGGACCGCCGTCCATGCGCCAGCCGCCTCTCTTTCTCCCCATCGCGGCGCTCACCCTCGTCGCCGCGCTCGGCCATGCGGAACGTGGCGCGGCGCCGGCCTTCAGGCGCAGATGCTGCTGATCGCGCTCACCCGCCTCGTCTCCTGGCCGCTGATCGCGTGGGACGGGCTGATCGGGATCGAAGCGCGCGGGTTTATTCTGCCGATGGGCGCGGCTTCCGCGTTCGCGCCTGGGGGCGTGAAGCTCTGGATGGCGTTCGGCGGCGATGTCGTTCGCCGCCGCATTGTCCCGCATCATAATCAGCTTCGCGGGCACGTAGGCGACGATCAGGTTTTCGGCAAGCTCGCGCCTTCATAGTCGTCATTGTATCGCGGCGGCCGGCTATTCGGC
>JBBDTD010000258.1:0-3551 GCA_040904645.1 Paracoccaceae bacterium | reverse complement strand
CCTGGGTTTCGGGGCCACGAACACGGTGATCTTCTCCTTCGCGCCGACCTATCAGAACTTCTGGAAGATCATCAACAGACCGATGTTTCTGCTTTCGGGCATCTTTTTCACGTATGAATCCATGCCACGTCTGATCCAGGAAGTGCTCTGGTACAATCCGGTGATCCACATCATCGGGATGATGCGCCGGGGATTTTACCCGACTTACCATGCGGATTATGTATCGGTGTTCTATGTCTCCGCCTGGGCTGCGACATTCCTGACTCTGGGCTTGTTTCTGGTCTACTCAAACAAGACATACCTTATTGAATCGCAGTGATCCGGGCGGCTTTCGATGATCGAGTTGCGCAATCTCACCAAGGTCTACCGCACGCACGCCATGCGCCGGGCGATCGTGGAGAATGTGACTCTGACGATTCCGCGCGGGCGCAGCCTCGGGCTTCTGGGCCGCAACGGCGCCGGCAAGTCGACCTTGCTGCGCATGATCGCCGGCACCGTGGAGCCCGATCAGGGACGTATCCTGCGGCAGGGCTCCGTCTCCTGGCCGCTGGGGTTTTCCGGCAGCTTCCACGCCATGCTTTCCGGGGCGCAGAACGTGCGCTTCGTCGCGCGGATCTATGGCTGCGACGTCGAGGCGCTGATCGAATATGTCGCGGATTTCTCGGAACTGGGCGAAGCGCTCTATATGCCGGTGAACACCTACTCCTCGGGCATGCGGGCGCGGCTTGCTTTCGGCGTCTCGATGGGAATCGCCTTCGACTATTACCTCGTCGATGAGACGACAGCGGTGGGCGACGCCAATTTCAAGAAGAAATGCCGCGCGGTTTTCCAGGAACGGCTCGCCAAGTCGGATGTGATCATGGTCTCGCACTCCATGAGCACGCTGATGGAATATTGCCAGGCGGGCGCGGTGCTGGAGGACGGGCGCATGACCTATTTCGAGAATATCGAGGACGCCATCGCCGCCCATGCCGAGAACATGGAGCGACGTTGATCTCCCCCCCGATATGCGGCCCCATTTGCGGGCGGCCATTCTTGCAGGCGCCAAGGCGCGCGATTGACAAAACAAAGTCTTTTAGTCAGGCTTATTCGTAGCCACCCTGAATGACCGCGAAAGGCGGCAGGGGAGCCCGAATCGCAAGAGGAAAGGACCCCGGATATGCCCGAACACAGCTCAGCCGCGCCGCTCACCCCGACCGCAGACAGGTATGAACGGTCGGAGTTTTTTTTGCTCGCCACCGCAGACCTGACCCAGGATTTCGGGCTGGAGCGACTGATGGACCTTCTGCAAACGACGAACCCGGAGCCTGCGCGATGACCGCCCTCGCCGTTGAACGCGCGCCCTGCGGCGGCCCGACGGTTTCCAACCCGGCCCCGAACGCGCCCCAGCATGACGCGGTGGCGCTGACCGACGGCGGCCAGCGCGCCGTGATCCGGCTCGGTGATCAGCATTATCTCCTGCGCATCACGCGGCAGGGAAAGCTCTTGTTGACCAAATGAGCGCCCCTGCCCCCAACGCCCCTGCCTCCCGGCGACGGAACTGACAAAGGCGATTTCCCTCTCATGATAATCTGCTCTTGCTCCGGCATCACCGACCGCGACATCCGCACGGCCATCACCTGGATGCGCGCCGCCGACGCCAACGCCATCGTCACGCCGGGAAAAGTTTACCGCGCCCTTGGCCGCAAGCCTGAATGCGGCGGCTGCATCAGGCTTTTCGTCGGCAGGATGCGGACCGAACTAGCTGCTGACGCGCCCCCTGACCTGGGCTATACTCGGCCCACAGCCAGACAGGAGACGACACGTGAAGGGCGATCCCAAGGTCATCGAATTTCTCAACCGCGCGCTCAGGAGTGAACTGACCGCGATCAGCCAGTACTGGCTTCACTATCGGCTTCAGGCCGATTGGGGGGTCAGCAAGCTGGCGAAGAAGAGCCGCGAGGAAAGCGTGGAGGAAATGCACCACGCCGACAAGCTGATGGACCGGATCATCTTCCTCGAAGGCCATCCGAACCTTCAGTCGCTCGACCCGCTGCGGATCGGCGAGTCGGTGAAGGAATCGCTCGAATGCGACCTCGCCGGAGAGCATGACGCCCACGCGCTTTACAAGGAAGCGCGGAGCCATTGCGAGAAGGTCGGCGATTTCACCTCCAAGACGCTCTTCGAAGAGCTGATGGCGGATGAAGAGCATCATATCGACTTCATCGAGACGCAGCTCGACCTGATGAGCAAGATCGGCGAAGATAAATACATGCAGCTCAACGCCGGCTCCGCCGACGAGGCCGAGGCCTGAGCGACGGGTTCTGGCGGGCCAGCCTTTAGCAGGCCCATTCCGGAAAGGGGCGGCGCGTCAGCCGCTCCACCGTCTCGGCCACGGCCTGACGGCGCCCTTCGGGGTGAAAGAACGATCCCTTGACCTGAATTTCCCGCGCCAGCGCGCGGACGAAATCTTCGGCCAGCTCCCTGTCCACCGGTTCCGGCGACGACCAGAAGCTGTCGAGCGAGCCCTGGTGCGTGAGCCCGGGCACGTCATAGACCGCGCTGCCGAGGGTTTTCACCGGCACGCCCTCGCGCACGCTGTGCAGCCCGACGGTGGAATTGGCCAGCACGACGCCCTTCGCGTGGCGGATCAGCTCCCCCAGCTCGCCGCCCCGGATCAGGTCCACCCGGCCTTCGATCCCGTGGCGGCGCGCCATTTCCGGCACCCGCCGCCGCCAGCCGAGATAGTCGCTGTCGAGCGGGTGCATCTTCATCACCAGCCGGCGCGAGGCGGGCGCGGCGCGGGCGAGCGAGGCGAGGATCTCGTCGATCATGTCGGCGTAGTCGCCATAAGGCGAAGAAGCGCGGATCTGGTAATCCTGCGCAAGCTGCATGGCGCAGAGCGTATAGTCCGCGCCCGGCGCGATGCAGCGCGCCTCCACCAAAGCGGCGGCGCGGGCGTCTCGGCCTTCGGTGAGCAACGCTTTGATCCAATAGGCGTAATGGGTGAAGATCGAATAAGGCAGGTCGAGCCGGTAATGCGGATAGAGCCCGCAAAAGGTGATGGTGGCGGCATACATGCCGATATCGGCCATCGCCTCGTCAATGAACCCGGTCGGGTAGCGGCGATGGTCGGCGAGCGGGTCGTCCGCACCGGGCGCGCCGAGCCGTCGGATGGTTTCGGGGTCTTTCGGGAAGCGCGAGAAGGCGCCCATCGCTTCGGGTTCCAGCGTCAGCCAGTCGGGGCGCAGATAGCCGAACTCCATGGTCCAGGCCCTGACGCCCACCGCTTTGGCCGCCGCCAGCGCCTCGACATTCCAGGGGTGGCGGTCGGCGTAATAGAGGATGTCGGTGACGCCCTCGCGCAGGAGATAGGCTTCGAGCCAAGGGCGCCAGCCTTCGCGGCGGCCGCGATAGGAAGTGGCGCCGCGGCGCGGCCAGTAGACCAGATCCTGCCCGGAAATCCGCACTTTCGCGATGTCATGACCGGCGGCTTTCAGCCCATCGGCGAGCTCGAGCCAGAAACGGGAGTGATGCCCTTGCAGGAACAGGAACTTTTTCCGCTCGGTCAC
>JBBDTD010000257.1:0-3564 GCA_040904645.1 Paracoccaceae bacterium | reverse complement strand
ACCGTTGCTTTTTTCTTTTGGCACAGCCAGAGCCCGCAGTTGCACGCCCGTTGGGCGGGGCGTAGGGTTCGCCCCGTTCGCCACCACACCCGCTGTATCCATGTCCCATCGTCTCCCCCTTACCCCGCTGGCGCGGGTGCTGCCCGACACGGTTCCCTTCGTGGGGCCGGAGGCCCAGGAACGCACGCGTGGCCGCCCGTTCCGCGCCCGCCTCGGCGCCAATGAGAACGGTTTCGGCCCCTCCCCGCGCGTTGTCGCGGCGATGGCGGAGGCAGCCGGCGAGATGTGGAAATATTGCGATCCGGACAATCACGACCTCAAGTGCGCCGTCGCCGCGCATCTGGGCGTGCCGCGCGCGGGCGAGATGCGCGAGCATGAAGTCAGGGTCCTGGTCCAAGGCCACCGTGAGCCCCTCATCGACCCCCGCATCGGCGGCCAGCATCAGGTCGAGCGCGCCCACATAGGCGTCGCGGGCTCGCTCGGAGCCGGTGGAAACCTTCTCGCCATAGCGATCCGTCAGCATGGTGACTCTCCGTCCATTTGCTCCATTTTCCAAGCGAAGCTACGCGCCGGCCCGCTCCGCTCCAAGAAGAACCGTTGCCCCAGCCGAAGGGACGGGGCGCCGGCCTTTGATTCCGCCCAGAAGCGCTGCAAACTGCGTCGAAGCCTTAAGGAGCCGCCCATGGTCGCCAGAACTGTCCCGGTCGAAGCTTTCGACCTTATCGTCTTCGGCGGCACCGGCGATCTTTCGCGCCGCAAGCTCCTGCCCGCGCTCTTCCACCGTTTCGCCGCCGGTCAGGCCCCCGAAGGCGCGCTGATCATCGGCGCCGCGCGCGGCAAGCTCGGCCGCGCCGGGTTTCGCGCGCTGGCAAGAGAGGCGCTGGAGGAATTCGTCGACACGGCCCGCCGGCCCGAAGCCATGGTGGACGCATTCATCGCCATGCTCGACTATGCGGAAATCGACGCGGAGGGCGATAACGGCTGGGCGGGCCTTGCGAAAAAACTGAAGGGCAGGGAGGATCGGCCCCGCGCTTTCTACCTTTCCGTCGCGCCAAAATTCTTCGGAACGCTTTGCGAGCGGATCGGCGCGGCGGGGCTGGTGACGCCTCTAACGCGCGTGGTGGTCGAAAAGCCGCTGGGCCGCGACCTCGCCAGCGCCAGGGCGCTCAACGCCCAGCTCGCCGCCAGTTTCGAGGAAAGCCAAGTCTACCGGATCGACCATTACCTCGGCAAGGAGACGGTGCAGAACCTCATGGCGCTGCGCTTCGCCAACGCGCTGTTCGAGCCGCTCTGGAACGCCAACCATATCGACCATGTGCAGATCACCGCCGCCGAAAGCGTCGGCGTCGGTGCGCGAGGCGGTTATTACGACAAGAACGGCGCCATGCGCGACATGGTGCAGAACCACCTGATGCAGCTTCTCTGCCTGACCGCGATGGAGCCGCCGGCGCAGTTCGACCCTGACGCGGTGCGGGACGAGAAGCTGAAGGTCCTGAAAGCGCTCCGCCCCGTCTCCGGCGCGATGGTCGACGAGGTCGTGGTGCGGGGCCAATACGCCGCCGGCCCCGACGGCCCCTCCTACCGCGAAGAGGCGGGGGACCCGGAAAGCCATACCGAATGTTTCATCGCCCTCAAGACCGGGGTGGAGAACTGGCGCTGGGCCGGCACGCCGTTCTACCTGCGCTCCGGCAAGCGGCTGAAGGACCGGCACACCGAGATCGCGATCCGCTTCAAGGATGCGCCGCATTCGATCTTTGGCGACGCCGCCGGCGTGCTCAAGGGCAATGCGCTGATCATCACCCTTCAGCCCAACGAAGGCATCGAACTTCGCCTCAACATCAAGGACCCGGGGCCGGGCGGCATGCGCATCATCTCCGCCCCGCTGGATATGAGTTTCGGTCAGGGCGCGGGAGAGGAGTTCCGCATGCCCGACGCCTATGAACGCCTGCTGATGGATGTGATCCGCGGCGATCAAACGCTCTTCATGCGCGGCGACGAGGTGGAGGCGGCCTGGGCCTGGATCGACCCGATCATCGAAGCCTGCGACGCTGGCCGCGCCGCGCCCGCCGATTACGCGCAAGGCTCCGACGGCCCTATGGAGAGCCATATCCTGATGCATAAAGACGGTCGCCGTTGGCGGGAAATCGCATGAGTCTCCCGGTCTTCACCCATGGGGACGCAGGCGAGCAGGCGCGCGCGCTCGCCGCCCTCGTCGCCGCCGATCTTCGCGCAGCCATTGCGGCGCGCGGACGCGCCAGCTTCGCCGCGCCAGGCGGGAGCACGCCCACGGCTTTTCTGGCCGCGCTGGCGGCCGAGACCGTCGATTGGGAGCGCGTCATCGTCATGCCCGGCGATGAGCGCTGGACGGCGCCGACCGATGCGCGGTCAAACGAAGGCATGATCCGCGCCGCTCTGCCGCAGCCTGCTTTTCTCTCGTTCTGGAACGCGGACGAAGCGCCTGAGGCCGCGGCCCTCCGCCTGTCCGCCGCTCTCGCCGGCCACCTGCCGCTCGATGTCGCGGTGATCGGCATGGGGGAAGATATGCACTGCGCCTCGCTCTTTCCGGGTGCTGACGCGCTTCCCGCTGCAATGGCCGCCGGCGCCGCCCCGGTCGCCGCGATCCGCGCGCCCGGCGCGCCGGAGCCGCGTTTGACGCTGACCTTGCCGGCGCTGGCCGGGGCCGGGCGCCTTTATCTTCTGATCCGCGGGCAAGCTAAGCGCGCCGCGCTGGCTGAAGCGGAAGCCGAGCCGAATCCCCTGAAAGCTCCGGTCGGCGCGGTCCTGCGCGCCGCCCGATCGGCCGAAATCCACTGGGCCCCTTGAGCCGGGCGCCTGCCCGCAGTTTGCTCGGCCCCAACGAAAGCAAGGCGCATATGACCCAGACCGCCTTCACGGTTTTCGCAGCCGATATCTCGCCTGACGGCGCCGCGACGGAAATTGACGCAGCCGACCCGTCGCCCGTCGCGCCGCCGGGCGTCGCGCTCCGCTGGCTGCATTTCGACGCTGGCGCGCCCGGCTTTCAAGACTGGGCGGAGAGGCGCCTGCCGCGCATCGCCGCCGCCACTCTCGGCCAGGCGGAAACCCGCCCCCGCTGCACGGTTTTTGAGGAGGGGCTGGCGGTCAACCTCCGCGGCGTCAACCTCAACCCGGAGGGGCGGACCGAAGACATGGTCTCCCTCCGCGTCTGGATCGGGGAGCGTCTGGTGGTCACCGCGCGTCTGCGTCGGTTGATGACGATGGAGGCGCTCCGCGACGATTGCCGCGCCGGGCGGGGGCCAACCAGCCCCGGCGCCTTCCTCGCCCGGGCCGCCAAGGGCCTGACCGACCGGGCGGAGGAAGCCATGCTCGATCTCGAGGAGCGCACCGACGCGATGGAGGACCAGAGCCTTATCGAAGGCCAGAAAGTCGACTTCACGGAGATCGTCGCCGTTCAGCGCGCCGTCATCATGATCCGCCGGTTCTCGACGCCGCAGCGCGAAGCGATCAGCCGCCTCGCCTCGCTCGGCGATGATGCGAAAGCCACCGGGATCGAAAGATTCGCAAACGAGGACCACGTGCGCCTGG
>JBBDTD010000256.1:3102-3575 GCA_040904645.1 Paracoccaceae bacterium | reverse complement strand
CCCCGCGCCTCGATCGACCAGGCCTCCGGCGCGCCTTCTGCGCGGCTCGCGATTTTCATCCGGCCGACCGCCGCCATCGACGGCAGCGCCTCGCCCCGGAACCCGAAGGAGCGGATGTCGAGCAGGTCGGAGCCGTCGATCTTGGAAGTCGCGTGGCGTTCCAGCGCCAGCGGCAGGTCCGAAGCTGTCATGCCGAACCCATCGTCCGCGACGCGGATCAGGGTCTTGCCGCCGTCCGCGATCGCGATGTCGACGCGCAGCGCGCCGGCGTCGAGCGCGTTTTCGATCAGTTCCTTCACCGCCGCCGCCGGTCGCTCGATCACTTCACCCGCCGCGATTCGGTTCGCGGCTGCGTCGGACAGGCGACGGATGCGCGGCGCCGTGTGGCCGCTATCGGAGCTTATGTGGGGGGCTTGGGCGTTCATGCCGCTAGGGATAGCATAAATCGCCTGGCCTCCGCTACGGGGGTGGGG
>JBBDTD010000256.1:0-3092 GCA_040904645.1 Paracoccaceae bacterium | reverse complement strand
GAAATGGCGCGCGCCGGGCGAGTTTCACCCGGCGTGCGCTGCGTGCGGGTGGGCTCAGTCGAGGCCCATACAGTTCGCGTAGTAGGTGACCGTCGCGGGCCAGTCGGAAAAGATGCCGACGACGCCGACATCCTGCGCGAGCACGTCCACCAGTTCATACATCGCGCCGTCGCTATCGACCGCGTCGGAAATCGACTGATAGTACCATCCGCCGCCGGTCTTGAGCGGACCAGACCGTTCAAGCGACCAGGCGATGATCTTGAGGCCGGCTTCGTTCGCTGCGACCGCGTAGGGGGAAGGGACCATCTTTCCATCCTCCAGCGTAACCAGCATCCAGAGCGGCGGCGCGACATAGTTCACGCCTTTCTCAGCCAGTTCCGCCATCGAAGGGCTGAAAGTCGCGGGGTCGAGCGGGTTGAGGCCGCTCTCGTCGCGCCCGTCGAGGAAAACCGCCTGCTTGCCGAATTCAGGTTCATTCTCGATCCAGTAGAGCACATCGTCGAGATTGAAGCTTTGCGCCCAGACATCGGCGGCCGGCACGCCGGCGGCCTTGTATTCGTCGATCATCTTCTGCGCGTAATCAGCTTGCGTGAAGCCATCGAACGGCATCTCCACCGACGGCGATTTCAGCTCGGGCGTGAACTTGGCCCCGAAACCGCGAATCAGCTCGATCGATTCGGCGTGGGTCATCAGCGTCCCGCCCTCGGCCGCGTAGAGATCTGTGCGCCAGCCCGCCGTGCCGCCGAGATAGGCGGCGGCGTCGGTTGCGGCGCCGTTCGATGCGTCCATCTTGCCGGTCAGGGTGCGGAATTGCGCGAGGGTGATTTCTGAGGTCCGGCATTCCGCCGCCGCCTTCTCGCCATCCTTCGCCGGGGTGAAGGGCTTCACGCAGGTGGAGGCGAGGTCGCTCGCCACGATGTCGGTCGTGGTGTGCAGGTCGTTCTGCGCGTGACGGCAGACCAGTTCCTTGTCCTTGGTGAAAGTCACGTCGCATTCGACGATCCCGGCGCCCATCCGCGCGGCGGCGCGATAGGATTCGGCGGTATGCTCGGGGAACTGCATCGGCGCGCCGCGATGACCGATGGAGAAAAGGGTCTTTTTCAGCGGGGCGTCCGCGCAGGAAAGCAGCTTTTCCTTGAGGTCGCCCTCCTTCATCGCGCCGATCAGCGCGTAAGGGCGCGGGCCGACCGAAATCGTCGGTTCTGCGGCGAAGGCGCCGCCGCCGGTTACGGCGACGCCGATCGCCAGGGCTGCGGAAGATATGAAACGCATGTGGAGAGTCCTCTGCCAGTTGATCCGCGGCAGGTTATGGCGCGGTTTCGCGACAACGTCGCGACAGTCAGTCCACTGGCAACGCCGTCGCGCCGAAAACCGTACGGAGCGCGAAACTCGAATGCATCTGCGCAACGCCGGGCAGCCGGGTCAGGTGGAGCCGGTGAATGCGGGCGTAATCGTCGCTGTCGCGGGCGACGACCTTCAGCAGGTAATCCGCCACCCCGGCCATCAGGTGGCATTCCAGCACGTCGGGCACGGTCGCGACCGCTTTTTCGAACGCGTCGAGGATCTCGTCCGACTGGCCGGAAAGCGTAACCTCGACGAAAACCGTCGCCCGACGGCCGATGGCGCGCGGATCCAGCATGGCGACATAGTCGCGGATCACCTTGGCCGCCTCCAGCCGCTTCACCCGCCGATGACATGCGGAGGCCGAAAGATTGACCCGTTCCGCCAGTTCAGCGTTGGTCAGCCGGCCCTCCCGCTGGAGAAGGGTCAGAATACGCCGGTCTGTCGCGTCCAGTTCGATCAATGGCAGGCTCGCGCGCATATGGGGGCTGATTTCGAAGGATGTTCGATTTCTTCGGCGGCGCACAAGAGAAATCGACAATTATCTGCGGCGAAAAAAAGCCTATGCTCACTGAAAACGATTGCGAGCGGAGGTTAAGATGCTGATCGGTTGCCCCAAGGAAATCAAGAATCAGGAATACCGCGTCGGCCTGACGCCGGCGGCGGCGCGCGAAGCGTCGGCGCGTGGTCATCAGGTGCTGATCGAAACCGGCGCCGGCGCCGGGGCGGGGTTTCCTGATGCGGATTTTACCGCCGCCGGCGCCCGGATCACCGAGACTGCAGAAGAGGTGTTCGCCGAAGCCGAGATGATCGTCAAGGTGAAGGAGCCGCAGCCGGAGGAGCGAAAGCGCCTTCGCGAGGGGCAGATACTCTTCACCTATTTGCATCTCGCGCCTGACCGGCCGCAGACCGAGGATCTCCTCGCCTCCGGTGTCACGGCCATCGCCTATGAGACGGTGACGGACAGGGCCGGCGGCCTGCCGCTCCTCGCCCCGATGTCGGAGGTCGCGGGCCGGTTGGCGCCGCAGGTCGGCGCCTGGTCGTTGCAGAAGGCGAATGGCGGGCGGGGCGTCCTGCTGGGCGGTGTGCCCGGCGTCAGCCCGGCTGAAGTCGCGGTGATCGGCGGCGGCGTCGTCGGAACCCATGCCGCGCGCGTCGCGGCCGGCATGGGCGCGCGGGTGACGATCCTTGATCTGTCCTTGCCCCGGATGCGCTATCTCGACGACCTGTTCGGCGGCGCGATCGGCATGCGCTACGCTTCTCGCGGCGCGACGGAGGAGGCGGTGCTCGCCGCCGACCTCGTGATCGGCGCGGTGCTGGTGCCGGGCGCCGAGGCGCCCAAGCTGGTGAGCGCCAAACAGATCGCCGCGATGAAGCCGGGCGCGGCGGTCGTGGATGTCGCCATAGATCAGGGCGGCTGTTTCGAGACATCAAAGGCCACGACCCATGACAACCCGATCTATATGGTCGGAGAGGTGGTTCACTACTGCGTCGCCAACATGCCGGGCGCCGTGGCGCGCACCTCGACCATCGCGCTTGGCAATGCGACGATGCCCTTCGTGCTCGCGCTGGCGGACAAGGGCTGGAAAAAAGCCTGCCAGGACGATCCGCATCTGGCGGAGGGGCTGAACGTCCACGCGGGCAAGCTGACCTATTACGCAGTGGGAGAGGCGCTGGGGATCGATGTGATCTCGCCCCGGCTCGTCCTGCGCTGAACGTCATGCGAGCGATCCGCCGGACCGCTCGCACAT
>JBBDTD010000255.1:5771-21569 GCA_040904645.1 Paracoccaceae bacterium | reverse complement strand
TAGGCGATGCGCACCCTTTCGGCGTATCGCGTGGCGGCCGCGCCGGTCATTCGTGCGGCCCGGCCTTCGTCGGTTGCGAACAAAAACACGGACTCCGCGTCGTCGCGGGCCCCGCGCAGTAAGATCGTCGGGCGCATGGCCGATCCTCGCGTGATAACAGGCCGCCCCCGACCCATCCTGAAAATAGATGGCCCGCGCTTTGGCGGTTTGCAACCTTTGGTTGCTAGAAATTAAAATGGCGTGGGTTCAGGCCTTGCCGTGGCACTGCTTGAATTTCTTCCCGCTCCCGCAGGGGCAGGCGTCGTTCCGGGCCACCTTGCCCCAAGTGTTGGGATCGTCCGGATTGGCCCCCTCAGCGGGGCGAAGCGGCGCCCCGCCGCGCGGATCCACGGCGCCGCCGCGGGCCGCGGGGGCGGCGTCGGCGGTTACGGGCTCGGCGCGGGGCGCGGGGCGCGCGCCGCCCTGCATGGCCGCGAGGATGCCGGGCGGGATCTGCGGTTGCGGCTCACGCTCGGCCGGGAATTCTTCGTGGCTGAGCCGCCGGGTCAGATCCGTACGGAAGCGGTTCATCAGGTGGTCGAAAAGCTCGAAAGCCTCGGATTTGAATTCGTTCAACGGGTCGCGCTGCGCATAGCCGCGAAGCCCGACGACCGAGCGCAGATGGTCGAGCGTCATCAGATGCTCGCGCCAGCCGGCGTCGATCGATTCGAGCAGAACCGCCTTTTCCGTAGCGCGCATCCGCTCCGGCCCGAGGCGGCTGGCGCGCTTGGCGGCGGCTTCCGCCGTCGCCTTCTCAAGCCGCTCGCGCAGGGCTTCTTCATCGACGCCCTCTTCCGCCGCCCAGGCGGCGACCGGCAGGTCGAGCGCGAACGTGTCCTTAACGGCGGCGGCGAGCCGCTCCACATCCCATTGCTCGGCGTAGGCGCGGGCGGGGACATGCATAGTGACGAGGTCGTCGATCAGCGAAAGGCGCATTTCCTCGACTGTCTCGGCGACATCGGGCGCCTCCATCACTTCGCGGCGTTGGCCGAAGATCGCCTTGCGCTGGTCGTTCATCACGTCGTCGAATTTCAACAGGTTCTTGCGGATGTCGAAGTTTCGCGCCTCGACCTTGGCCTGGCTCTTCTCGATGGCCTTGTTGACCCAGGTGTGGACGATCGCCTCACCCTCCTGAAGGCCGAGCCGCTGCAGCATGCCGTCCATCCGCTCGGACCCGAAGATCCGCATCAGATCGTCTTCGAGCGACAGATAGAAAGTGGAGCGGCCGGGGTCGCCCTGCCGGCCGGAGCGGCCGCGAAGCTGGTTGTCGATGCGCCGGCTTTCGTGGCGCTCGGTCGAAAGCACCCAAAGCCCGCCGGCGGCGATCGTCTTTTCCCTGGCCTCGGCGACTTCGGCCTTGATCGGGCCGATGATGTCGTCGTGCTTGCCTTCTTCGGATTCCCGTTTCAGCACCTGCACCGCGGAATTGACGATCTGCTGGCCGACCATCTGGCGGATGACCTGCGCGCGCGCCTGGGTCTGCTGCGGATCGTCGAGTGCGGGCTGCGCGGCGATGATCTGCTCCGAGGCGGCCGCGACCTGCTGCTCGATCTCGGCCTGCTGGCTCTGGATCAGGGCGGCGAGGATCCGGCCTTCGGGGTTGCCGCCGAGCTGGATGTCGGTGCCGCGGCCGGCCATGTTGGTGGCGATGGTGACCGCGCCCGGCGCGCCGGCCTGCGCGACGATCTGCGCCTCCTGCTCATGAAAGCGCGCGTTCAGCACCTGATGCGGCACGCCTTCGGGCAACGCGGCGAGCGCGTCGATCCGGTCGGCTTCGTCAGTCAGGCGCGTGACGTCCTCAGCTTCCTTTTTCTGGTTCAGCTTCGCCGCGAAGCCGCGGAGCTTCGAAGCCGCATCGCGGAGCACCTCGCCGTTTTTCAGCATCTCCGAGAGCATCTCGGATTTCTCGATCGAGGTGGTGCCGACCAGAACCGGCTGGCCGCGATGATGCGCGTCGGCGATGGCCTGAATGATGGCGACGTATTTTTCCGCGGCGGTGCGGAACACCTGATCGTCGTCATCGACGCGCGCGACCGGAACGTTGGTCGGAATCTCGACGACCTCCAGCCCGTAGATCGAGCCGAATTCCTCCGCCTCGGTCAGGGCGGTGCCGGTCATGCCGGCCAGTTTCTCGTAAAGGCGGAAATAGTTCTGGAAGGTGACCGAGGCGAGGGTGACGTTCTCCGGCTGAATCTTCTGGCCTTCCTTGGCCTCCACCGCCTGATGGAGGCCATCGCCCCAGCGCCTTCCGTCCATCATGCGGCCGGTGAACTCGTCGATGATCACCACCTTGCCGTTGCGGATGATGTAGTCCTTGTCCTTCTGGTAAAGCTGATGGGCGCGCAGCGCCTGGTTGACGTGGTGCACCAGCGTCACGTTCTCAGGGTCGTAAAGCGTGGTTCCCGGCGCCAGATGGCCGGCGTCGCGAAGCAGCACCTCCACCGTCTCGGTCCCGTCCTCGGTCAGGATGGCGGTGCGTTGCTTTTCATCGATCTCGTAATGCTCGGGCTTCAGCTCGGGCAGGAACCGGTCGATCGTGATGTAAAGCTCCGACATGTCTTCGGTCGGGCCGGATATGATCAGCGGCGTGCGCGCCTCGTCGATCAGGATGCTGTCGACCTCGTCGACGATGGCGAAGCGGTGGCCGCGCTGCGCCATCTGCTCCAGCGAGTATTTCATGTTGTCGCGCAGATAATCGAAACCCAACTCGTTATTCGTCGCATAGGTCACGTCGGCGGCGTAGGCCGCCTTGCGCGCCCGGTCGTCGAGATTGGGAACGATCACGCCGACGCTGAGGCCGAGGAAACGATAGACCTTGCCCATCCAGTCAGCGTCGCGCCGGGCCAGATAGTCGTTCACGGTGACAACATGGACGCCCAGGCCTTCGAGCGCGTTGAGATAGACCGGCATGGTCGCGACCAGCGTCTTGCCCTCGCCGGTCTTCATCTCGGAAATCTTGCCCTGGTGAAGCATGATGCCGCCGACAAGCTGGACGTCGAACGGCCTGAGCCCGATCGTGCGCTTCGCGGCCTCGCGCACTGTCGCGAAGGCTTCGGGCAGCAGCTGGTCAAGCGTCTCGCCCTTTTCCAGCCGCGCGCGGAATTCGGGTGTCTTCGCCTTCAGCTCATCGTCCGAGAGCGCAGCGATTTCAGGCTCCAGCGCGTTGATCGCCTCAACCTGCTTTCTGGCCGCTTTCACGAACCGGTCATTGGTGGTGCCAAAGACCTTTTTCGCCAATCCGCCGAAACCCAACATCGCCCGTCCTCAAATCTGCGGCGCTCACTGCGCCCGGAAGGCCCGGCGGTCCCGTTCGAGCGCGCGGTTTTCATGGGATGGGGTCGGGGGCGCTTGTCCGCCACGGCCCGACATCGTAGATGAAGGCGACGCGCGCCGTTCGGGCCCGTGGGCCGGTCGGACATGTATGCGCCGCCCCGGACCCTGTCAACGCCGCGCGCGCCTGCCGCGCCGTCATGAGAGCGGATGCGGTGATTTGTGATCGAAGGCCGGGCGCCCGCCTGGCCGAGCGGAGGTAACCAATGCGTCTATTCTGTCCTGTCCTTCTCGCTGCCGCGATGTCAGTCGGATTTGTGTCGCCATCATTCGCGCAGGATGAAAAGTCGGTTCATGCGGAAATGGCGGATCCCGGAATGGTGATCGCCACGGTGAACGGCGAGGACGTGACGCTGGGCGAGCTTATCGCGCTGCGGAGCGAGTTGCCGGAGCAGTATCAGTCGATCCCCGATAACGTGCTTTATGATGGTCTGCTCGAACAGATCACCAATCAGATATTGCTGCGTCAGGCGGCGGAACGCACGGGGCTGGCCGAAGAGCCGGCGGTGCTGCGCGGCCTCGCCTTTCAGCGCACCAGTTTCCTCGCGGAGCTTTACGTGCGCCAGCGTCTGAACGAGCGGATCACGCCCGAGACGCTGGAGGCGGAATACAAGTCGCGTTACGTCGATGGCGCGGCGGTGACCCAGTACAAGGCGAGCCATATTCTGGTCCCGGACGAAGCTGACGCGAAGGAGATCGCGGAGTTGGCGCGCGGAGAGGGCGCAGATTTCGCCGAACTCGCGAAGGAGCGCTCCAAGGGCCCCTCCGCACCTGCTGGCGGGGATCTCGGCTGGTTCGAAGACGGCCAGATGGTGCCTGAATTCCAGGCCGCCGCCTTCGCGCTGAAGCCGGGCGAGGTTTCCGACCCGGTGCAGACCCAGTTTGGCTGGCATGTGATTCTGCTGGAGGAGACCCGCGACCGCCCGGCGCCGGCGCTCGACAGCGTCCGTGAGGAACTCATCGGGGAGATGAGCCGCGAGGTCACCGAAGCAGTGGTCGCCGCCCTGCTGGAAAACAGCGAGGTGACGCTACCCGAGGGGCAGCCCGGGCTGGATCAGCTCCGCAATGACGATCTGATCGCGGAATAGGGACGGCGAACATGGGCGAAGGCAAGGCGCGTAAAGCCGCGAAGACGGTCAAGGCGGGTAAATCCGCGGAAAAGAAGATCGCGCGGCTGAAAGACCGCGCGGCTGCGCTGCGCGACAAACTCGCCGGGGTGGAGGCCAAGCTTGTCGATCTGGGCGCGGGAGCGGTCAAGCCCGAGGCCAAGGGCTCGGTCTCGCCTTTCGCGCGCCCGTTCCCCGATCTTCCCGAAGTCAGGGGCGTGCGCTTCGCGGCGGCCGAGGCCGGTGTCCGCTACAAGGGCCGCAAGGACGTGATGCTGGCCGAGATCGCGGCGGGCTCCACCGTGGCCGGGGTGTTCACGCGTTCCGCCACGCGCTCCGCCCCGGTCGACTGGTGCCGCGCGCGGCTGGCGGGGCTGGCGGCGGCGGCGCTGAGCGGCCCGCTTGGCATCGTGGTCAATTCCGGCAACGCCAACGCCTTCACCGGCGATAACGGCATGCGGGGCGTCGAGGCGGTGGCCGAGGCCGCGGCGGCGGCTATCGGCGGCGACAAGAACGGCGTCTTCGTCGCCTCCACCGGCGTCATCGGAGAGCCGCTGCCGGCGGAGAAGATCACCGCGCATCTGGCCGACATGGCCGCGCGGCTTTCCGGCGCTTCGATCCGCGACGCGGCGGACGCGATCATGACCACCGACACCTTCGCCAAGGGCGCGGGCCGCGTGATCGAGATCGACGGCGTTTCCGCCGCCATCTCCGGTTTCGCGAAAGGCTCCGGCATGATCGCGCCGGACATGGCGACCATGCTCGCCTTCGTCTTCACCGATGCGCCGGTCGGGCCGAAATTGCTCCAGTCGATGGTCTCCGAGGCGACGAAGATCAGCTTCAACGCCGCCACCGTAGACAGCGACACCTCCACCTCCGACACGCTCATCGTCGCGGCGACCGGGCAGGCGGGCGGCGCGCCGATTCTAAGCCGGCGCGACCCGCGCGCCGCGGTGCTCGAAGCCGCGCTCCGCGAGGTGCTGATCGACCTCGCGCAGGCGGTCGTTCGCGATGGCGAGGGCATCACCAAATATGTCGCCGTGAAGGTGACCGGCGCGGCGAGCGAAAACTCCGCGGCGATCATCGCGCGCTCCATCGCCAACTCGCCACTGGTCAAGACCGCGATCGCCGGCGAGGATCCGAACTGGGGCAGGATCGTCATGGCGGTCGGCAAATCCGGCCAGCCGGCGGAGCGGGATCGGCTGGCGATCTGGCTCGGTGATATTCTGGTCGCGGAAAAGGGCTGGGTCGCGGAAAGCTATTCCGAGGCGGCAGGCGCCGCTTACATGAAGCGCAGCGAGATCGAGATCACCGCCGATATCGGGGTGGGGAACGCAGAAGCGGTCGTCTGGACCTGCGACCTGACCCATCGCTATATCGAGATCAACGCGGATTATCGCTCTTGAAACTCGTCCTTGTCGCCGCCGTCGCGCTCATAGATCGCGACGGCAGGGTGCTGATCGCGGAGCGGCCCGAGGGCAAGCCCATGGCCGGCCTCTGGGAGTTTCCCGGCGGCAAGATCGAGCCGGGAGAGACGCCGGAAGAGGCGCTCATCCGCGAGCTTCAGGAAGAGCTTGGCGTCGACACCTGGGCCAGCTGCCTCGCGCCGCTGACCTTCGCCAGCCACGCCTACCCGGATTTTCACTTGCTGATGCCGCTCTTCGCCTGCCGGAAATGGCAGGGGACGCCGATGGCGAAGGAGGGGCAGCGGCTGAAATGGGCGCGGGTCGACGCGCTTCGCGACTATCCGATGCCGCCGGCCGACCTGCCGCTGGTCGCGATCTTGCGCGACTGGCTCTGATCGGCGCCCGTCCAGGCCGCGAGGATGATCCGCGCTGCGGCGACCATGTCGAGCCGGGGAAAATCCGCCGGTTCGATAAACCCGAAACCCGCGCCTTCGTTCAGCCGGATATCGCGCGCGGCGGCCTCCAGCACGACTTCAAACGCGTAGAGCCGCCTCAGCGATACGGGCGAGACGATCCGCGCGAAGGGTTTGAACGCGGATAGCGGCAGGGCGATTTCGGTTTCTTCCAGAAATTCGCGGGCTGCGGCTTCGGCCAAACTCTCCCCCGGTTCCGCCTCCCCGCCGAAAAGCCCCCATTCGCCCGGATGGACCGCAGCGGGATTATGGTCGCGAAGCTGAAGCAGCACGCGGCCGGCGCGGTCGACGGGAATGATCAGCGCGCCGCGATAGGGGGACCAAGCCGCCCACGGGCCGAGTCGGCGAAACGCCGCTTCCTCATCGGTCGCCACGCCCCGCCTCACCCGCGCTTGTGCTCTTCGAGGCGCGGCATGATCTCGACGAAATTGCAGGGCTTGTGGCGATAGTCGAGCTGATGGGCGAGGATCGCGTCCCAGCCGTCCTTGCAGGCGCCGGGGCTGCCGGGCAGGGCGAAGAGATAGGTCCCGCCCGCTACGCCGGCGCAGGCGCGCGACTGGATCGTCGAGGTGGCGATCTTGGCGTAGGAAATCATGTGGAAGACCGTGGCGAAGCCGTCGATCTCCTTCTCATAGACCGATTTATGGGCCTCCACCGTCACGTCGCGCCCGGTAAGCCCGGTGCCGCCGGTGGAGATCGCCACATCGACGCCGGGATCGGCGATCCAGCCCTTCAGCCGCGCGACGATCTTTTCGACATCGTCGGTGACGATGGCCCGATCCGCGAGGATATGCCCCGCGCCGGTCAGCCGTTCCGCCAGTACGTCGCCGGAGCGATCTTCGGCCAGGGTGCGGCTGTCGGAAACGGTCAGCACCGCGATGCGGACCGGAATGAAAGCGCGTGATTGATCGAGACTCATGTTCAGCCCTCCGGCGGCGCGGCGCCGTCGAGGACGGCGCGAAGCGCGAGCAGATCGCGCCAGCTTTTGGCCTTTTCGGCGGGCTGGCGCAAAAGATAGGCGGGATGGAAGGTCAAAAGCAGCGGCCGCCCCAGCGCGCGGGCGGGCCGAAGCCATCGCCCTCGCATTCGGGTGATGGAGATCGCGCCTTCGAGCATGACCGAAGCCGGCGTCTTGCCGAGCGTGACGATGATCTCGGGGTCGGCAAGCTCGATATGGCGCTGCAGGAACGCCCAGAGCATGACGGCTTCGTCGGTGGACGGGTCGCGGTTATCCACAGGGCGCCAGGGGAGGACATTGGTGATATAGGCGGCGCGCGCCGGGTCCGAAGCCCGCCGGTCGAGGCCGATGGCGGCCAGCATGCGGTCCAGAAGCTGGCCCGAGCGCCCGACGAAGGGCTTGCCTTCGCGATCCTCCTCCCGGCCCGGCGCTTCGCCGATGAACATGACCCGGGCGCCGGGGTTCCCGTCGGCGAAGACCGTATTCCTGGCGCCAAGTTTCAGCGCGCAGCCGTCGAACCCGGCGATGGCTTCGTGGAGCGCTTCCAGCGTGGGGGCGGCAGCGGCCAACCGCCGGGCTTCGGTGATCGCCTCGCCGCCATGGTCGCGTTCTGCGGTGGCGGCGCGAAGCGCAGGGGCGGCGGCCGGGCTGGCGGCCGGGGTCGGCTTGGCGGCGGGCGGCGGCGGGCGTTCCTCGAACCGGTTGGCCGGACCCTCGCCGATGCACTCGTCAACGCCCATCTCCACCTGCCAGGCGAGGGCGACGAGCAGCGCGCGCGTCTCAACGTCGGATAAGCCGGTGGAGGTCATGCGCCGATCATAGGGCCAGCCCCGCCCGCGCGCCAGATGGCGCGCAGCTGCGCCCCGCGCGCCAGATGGCGCGGCGGCGCAGTTTCACCTCATCTGGAGGGGCTGACATTGACCATAACCCGCCCCCCGACCTAAATGCCCCCTGATAGCGGGCGACCCGACCAGACCTGAAGAAAGGCGCAGCCATGAGCGAACCCAGCCGCGAATCGATGGAGTACGACGTCGTCATTGTCGGCGCCGGCCCTGCGGGACTTTCGGCCGCGATCCGCCTGAAGCAGCTCGGCGGCGAGGATATCTCCGTCGTGGTGCTGGAGAAGGGCTCAGAAGTTGGCGCGCATATCCTTTCGGGCGCGGTGCTGGACCCGTGCGGGCTGGACGCGCTGATCCCCGACTGGAAGAAGCGCGGCGCGCCGATCCATACAGCGGTGAAGGACGACCGCTTTTACATCCTCGGCGAAGCGGGGGAGATCCGCATCCCGAATTTCCCGATGCCGCCCTTGATGAGCAATCACGGCAATTACATCGTTTCGATGGGCAATGTCTGCCGCTGGATGGCGGAGTACGCCGAAGAGCTGGGAGTGGAGATTTTTCCCGGCATGGCCTGCTCGGCCCTCGTCTATGGCGATGGCGGCCAAGTGAAGGGCGTCGTCGCCGGCGAGTTCGGCATCGAGAAGGACGGGACGAAAGGCGCGGGTTATGAGCCGGGCATGGAGTTGCACGGCAAATACGTGCTTCTGGCCGAAGGCGTGCGGGGCTCCCTCTCGAAGCAGGTGATATCGAAGTTCGATCTCTCCAAGGGTCACGAGCCGCAGAAATACGGCCTCGGCATGAAAGAGATCTGGGAGGTGAAGCCGGAGAACCACCGGCTCGGCCAGGTCACGCACACCATGGGCTGGCCGCTCGGCGGCGCGGCGGGCGGCGGCTCCTTCATGTATCACGCGGAAGACAATCAGGTGCTGGTCGGTTTCGTGGTTCACCTGAACTACAAGAACCCGCATCTCTTCCCCTATATGGAATTCCAGCGATTCAAGCATCATCCGATGATCGCGAGCGTGCTGGAGGGTGGCAAGCGCCTCTCCTACGGCGCCCGCGCGATCACCGAAGGCGGTTGGCAGTCAATGCCGAAGCTCACCTTTCCCGGCGGCGCGCTGCTCGGCTGCTCGGCCGGCATGGTCAACGTGCCGCGGATCAAGGGCAATCATAACGCGATGCTGTCCGGCAAGGCGGCGGCGGAGGCGGCCTTCGCCGCGATCCAGTCCGGGCGCGGCGCGGATGAGCTGACCGAATATGAGGTCGACGTGCGCTCCGGCCCGATCGCGAAGGACCTGAAGCGGGTCAGGAATGTGAAGCCGCTTTGGTCGCGCTTCGGGCTTGTCGCCTCGCTCGTCGGCGGCGGCGCGGATATGTGGGCGGCGAGCCTGACCGGGCTCAACATCTTCGGCGCGCTTGGCCACGGCAAGACCGATGCGGCGGCGACCGAACAGGCCTCCAAGCACAAGCCGATCGACTATCCGCGCCCTGATGGCAAGCTCAGCTTCGACCGGCTGACCAATGTCAGCTTCTCGGGCACCAATCACGAAGAAAACCAGCCCTGCCATCTGCATCTGATCGATCCGTCGATCCCGATCGCATCCAATCTGCCGAAATACGCGGAGCCGGCGCAGCGCTATTGCCCTGCGGGCGTCTATGAGGTGATCGTGGAGGCGGACGGTGAGCCGCGCTTCCAGATCAACGCGCAGAACTGCGTCCACTGCAAGACCTGCGATATCAAGGACCCGCCGCAGAACATCGAATGGCGCACGCCGCAGGGTGGGGACGGGCCGAACTATCCCAATATGTGAGCAGGGTCAGCCGCAGAGGGCGGCGAACTGATCCCACGCGGCGAACTCGACCACCACATGCCCTTCTTCGGTCATGTGCTTGCGGTAGAAGGCGCGCGCGCGCTCGTTCGTGCGGTGGGTGGTGAGCCAGAGATATTCGCCGCCGTCCGTCTTTATGCGCCTGGCGGCCGCGCGCAGGAGCGCGTCCGCCAGGCCGGAGCCGCGCCGCGTCTCCTCGACATACAGATCGGTGATGAAGCCGCCGCGCGCCGCGTACGCCGCTTCATAGGCGAAGTGCCAGAAGGCGAAGCCGGTCAGCCGCCCGGCCTCCTCCGCGACGATGCAGGAGAGCGGCGCGCCGGGCGTGATCACGTCGCGGAGCGCTTTTTCAGCGGTGAAATTGCCGGTCGGGTCGCCCTGATGGCCATTCAGCCCTTCGACCAGCGCCGCCAGCGCCGCCGCATCCGCCGCCACAGGCGCCCGGAAGATCGTCATCGCGCCCTCCGCAGCCAATATATCAACCCGCCCGCGATCAGCCCCCAGAACGCGCCGGAAATGCCGAGAAGGCTGATCCCGGAGGCGGTGGCGAGTAGCGTGACGGCGGACGATTCGCGATCCTCAGGATTCGCGAAGGCGGCAGCCGAAGCGGCGGCGAAGGCGCCGAGAAGCGCGAGGCCCGCCACCGCTTCGATCAGCACTGTCGGCGCGAGCGCGACGAAACCTGCGGCGAGCCCCGCGAAAACGCCGAAAATCACATAGGCGCCGCCCGCCGATATCGCCGCCCAGTAGCGGCGGGCCGGGTTGGGATGCACCTCCTCCCCCATGCACATCGCCGCCGTGATCGCGGCGTAGTTGCAGGCGTGGCCGCCAAACGGCACCGCCAGCACCGTCGCGAAGCCGGAGAGGGAGAGCGTGAGCCCGGCATGGGCCGGATAGCCATGGGCCTTCAGCACTCCTGCGCCGGGCAGGTTCTGCCCGGCCATCGTCACTACATAGAGCGGCAGCGCGATGCCGACCAGTCCGGCGAAAGTGAAGATCGGCATCGTGAAGATGGGCGCCTGTAACGCCGCGCCGGAAAGCGCGGCGAAGGCTTCGGTCTCAGGGCGAACGCCGAACACGACGACAAGTATGAAGCCGCAAAGCGCGCCGGGCGCCGACCAGACCTTGCCGATCAGCCCGCCGATCACCCAGCCGGCCAGGATCGACAGCCCCCAGAGCGGGTTGAAGGCGATGGCGCGAAACGGTGCAAGGCAGAGCGTCAGCAACACTCCCGCCAGCAGCGCAGAGGCGAGTGAAGCGGGAATCCGCTCGATCATTCGGGCGAGCGGGCGGAACAGCCCGGTCGCCGCCAGCAGGAGGCCCGAGACGAGAAACGCGCCCACCGCCTCCGCGAAGCCGCCGGGCAGGGCGCCCGAGGTCGCGAGCAGGGCCGCGCCCGGCGTCGACCATGCCAGCGAGATCGGCACCCGCGTCTTTGAGCACAGAAAGATCGCGGCGAGCCCTTTCGCCACCGCGATGGCCATCAGCCCCGACGCCGCCTCCGCCTCCGTCGCGCCAGCGGCCCGCAGCCCCTGAAGCACCACGGCGAAGGAGGAAGCGAAGCCGACGAAGGCGGCAAGCACGCCCATGAAAAGCGCGGAGGCGGAGAAATCGCGGATCATTCGCCACTTATCCAGCACAACCGCGATCTGCGCCAGAGGCGGAACTCCGGGTTTTCCGGCGCGCCAGCCCGTTGGAACCGTGCTGGGAAGTGATGAATGGGGCCATGCCAAAGAAGCAGCGGAAAACGAACGGCCCGGGCTTTTGTTCCCGTAAATCGAAAAAACATTTTCTCAAGAATTGGGAAACCAGCGGGGTGTTGGCGCGTTCTTCAGATGCAAGCGGCATCGGACTGTCGCAGAAATAAAGAAAGGAAGTTGTTATGAAACGCCTCTTTGCTTCAACGGCGATCGCCGCTCTGCTCGCCGCGCCCGCTTTCGCGCAGAGCACTTCGACCTCGACGGCCCCAGCCACTGATTACGGCTCGGTCGCCACGCCGGTCGCGGGCGGCACGGAAATCATAGCGAGCGACTTTATCGGCCGCTACGTCTATGCCGGTCAGGCATCGACAGACGCGGGCATGGCCGATCCTGACGCCGAGTGGGAAAACATCGGCGAGGTCAGCGACGTGCTCTTCACTAAGGAAGGCGCCATCGCCGGCGTTCTGGTGGATGTTGGCGGCTTTCTCGGCCTCGGCGAGCATCGTGTGAATGTCAGCATGGATACGCTGAGCATCGTACAGGACTCCGATGATCCGGACACGGTCTTCATCGTCTCCAGCCTCTCGAAAGAGGAGCTTGAAGCCCAGCCTGCCTACGACGCCGCTGCAGCCGGCGAATTGGGTCAGGGTCGTCTGAATTCGGCTGACAGAACGGCTGACACCGCCGCAGCCACTGGCGCCGCCACCGGCGCAATGACTGGCGCTGCGACTGGCTCCGCAGTCGGAACCGACACCGCCGCCTCCGAGCGGGTCGGCGACGCCGCGGGGGAGCCTGTCTGGGTCGAGGCTGACCTTGCGGTGCTGACCGCCGACGACCTGCAGGGCGCTTCCGTCAGTAACGTCAGCGATGAGCGCATCGGCGAGATCGACGAGCTGATCGTCGACAAGGATGGCAAGATCACTGACGTGATCGTCGATGTCGGCGGCTTCCTCGGGATTGGCGAAAAGCCGGTCGCGCTGGGCTTCGACAAGCTGAACGTGATGCAGAGCGAGGACGGCGGCGAGTTCCACGTGATCATCAACGAGACCAACGAATCGCTTGAGGCGATGCCAGCTTACGAAAGCTGATCGAGCCTTGTCTGACCAAAAGGAAAGGGCCCCGCTAGGGGCCCTTTTTCTTGTCCGCCGCAGACCATCCGGCGCTCAGTGACGAAAATGCCGCATGCCGGTGAACACCATCGCCAGCCCCGCCTCATCGGCCGCGTCGATCACATCCTGATCGCGCATCGAGCCGCCAGGCTGGATCACCGCGGTCGCGCCGGCCTCCGCTGCGGTGATCAGCCCGTCCGCGAAGGGAAAGAACGCATCCGACGCCACGACGGCGCCCTTTACCGGGCTTTGTGGCAGGCCGAGCGCGGCGGCCATGTCCTCTCCCTTGAGGGCGGCGATCCGTGTCGAATCGACCCGGCTCATCTGCCCCGCGCCGATTCCCACTGTCGCCCCGTTCTTCGCATAGACGATGGCGTTGGATTTCACATGCTTGGCGATGATCCGCGCGAAGAGGAGATCCGCCAGTTCCTCCGCGCTTGGCTGGCGCTTTGTCACCACCTTGAGATCCGCAGGCGGCGCCACCCTGTTGTCGCGGTCCTGCGTCAGGAATCCGCCGGCGACGTGCCGGAAGGAAAGGCTGGGCGTGGAAGGGTCAGGCAGCGCGCCGGTCGTCAGCAGCCGCAGATTCTTCTTGGCGGCGAAGAGCGCCCTGGCGCCGTCGCTGGCCTCGGGGGCGATCACCACTTCCGTAAAAATCTCCAGGATCTTCGCGGCGGTTTCCTCATCGAGCGGCTGGTTCAACGCGATGATGCCGCCGAAGGCGGAGGTGCGGTCGCAGTCGAACGCGCGGGAATAGGCTTCGCTGAGCGTCGCGCCCCGCGCCACGCCGCAGGGATTGGCGTGCTTGATGATCGCGCAGGCCGGGCCGTCGGCGGCGGCGAACTCGGCCACCAGCTCGAACGCGGCGTCGGTGTCATTGATGTTGTTGTAGCTGAGCGCCTTGCCCTGATGCTGCCGGGCGGTGGCGACGCCGGGGCGGCCAGATCCGTCGAGATAGAACGCCGCCGACTGGTGCGGGTTTTCACCATAGCGCATGGTCTGGCTCAGCGTTCCGGCGAAGGCGCGCCGGCGCGGCGCAGGCTCTTCAATCGCGGCGGCCATCCAGGTCGATACGGCGGCATCATAGGCTGCGGTGCGCGCATAGGCGATCTGCGCGAGCCGGCGGCGAAAGGCGTGCGACGTGCCGCCGGCGCCAATTTCCTCCAGCACGGCGCCGTAATCCTCTGCGTCGACGACCACCGCGACATGGGCGTGGTTCTTGGCCGCCGCGCGGATCATCGCCGGGCCGCCGATGTCGATATTCTCGATGCATTCGTCCACGGAGCCGCCGGCGGCCGCCGTCGCTTCGAACGGGTAGAGATTGACCACCAGAAGGTCGATCGGAAGGATGCCATGCTCGGCCATCGAAGCTTCGTGGTCCGGCTCGCCCCGCAGCGCCAGCAATCCGCCATGCACCATCGGGTGGAGCGTCTTGACCCGCCCGTCCATCATTTCGGGAAAGCCGGTCAGTTCCGACACGCCGCGAACCTTGAGGCCGGCGGTCCGAAGCGTCCTGGCCGTGCCGCCGGTGGAGATCAGCTCCACCCCAGCGGCGGCCAGCGCGGCGGCGAATTCTTCAAGCCCGGTCTTGTCGGAAACGGAAATCAGGGCGCGCCGGATCGGCGCGGGCGCTTCGGTCATGGTAATTGTCCTTCTCGGTTCAGGCGTCCGCTCGCGCGGCGTCTCCGGCCGCGCCGGGCTTGTCCTGCTCGGCCAGGCGGAATGTCCATCTCACCTCGCCCCTGTACTCCGCCGCCCGTCCCCTGACCACGATCTGTTTTGTCGCGCGGGGCTTTCCGCGCCCTTCGTCCAGATAGACGCTTTCCTCGATTGCGATGTGGCCGCCAGACTGGCGCATCACCCAGACATCGCCGGTTCCCGGCCGAATCCGCACCGCGGAGCCGGCGAGAAACATCTCCGCCTCGACATCGGGATGAAGATGAAACCGAATGGTGAAGGGAACGGCGGTTCCGCCATTTCGACCCGCCGCGAGGTCGAAAGCGGCGTGGGCCGCCGGGCCGGAGGCGTTGAGCCGGTCCTCGCCTCGCATATCTCCGCCATCGGCCGAAAGCCAGATCCGCCGCTGGTGGACAAGCCCGTGCGAGTGGAGCCAGCCGTCATGCTCCGCGATGAGCCAGACGCCGGTCTCATCCGCCTCGCGGAGCGCGCTGACATGGCCGGGCGCGGCGGGCGCCGACTCGTCGCCACCGGGCGCGCCGCTATCGAGGGAAAGACCACTATGCGCGGCGGCGGCCTCCGACGCGAGGCGCCAAGCTTCGCCGAAGGGCGCGCCGGGGCCGCAGTTCACCACAAGGGGCCGGCCTTTGATGGACGCCTCGAACGAGAAAATGCTCGCATGGCGCGGGTCGGGCGCCGCCTCGCGGCGGGTGGCGCTTTCCTCTCCCGCGTCGAAGATCGCGATGGTGCGGGAGGAGGCGATGCGATGATAGCCCATGGTTTCGTGAACCGGCGCGCCGTGCTTCAACCCGGAGGCGGTGAGGGCGCGGTCCATGGCTTCGCGATCCCCGCCGCCGCCACCGTGAGAGCGCGCCAGCGCGCCATCGCCAAGCCGAAGCGCGCGGATCGCGGCGGCGAGCCGCGTAAGCGCGGCGGCATGGGCCGGGGCGGGGGGAGCGCCTGTGTCCTCGATCCGTTTCGCGGCCCAGACCAGGGCGGCGAATATCTCCGCCAGTTGCTCGGGATTGCGCGAGGCGACGCCGCCGTCGGCGCCGATCCGACGCTCAGCTTCGCGCCCCAGCGCGACGACGCCGACGCCGAGCGCGGCGCCCTTGGGGAAGAGCAGCCCCGCGTGGACCAGCCCGGCCGCCGCCTGAAACCGCGCCAGTCCGGCCGGCGCGCGGCGCCATTGGCGCTGGAGATAGCGCGTCTGCCGACCGAGGGAGCGCAGAAACGCCCGCGCCTCGGCGGGGGCGGCGGCTTCGAGAATCGCCGGCGCATGGGCGCTCCAGCGGGTCAGGCGCCTGCCGGTCATCTCGGGCCGCCAGCCGG
>JBBDTD010000255.1:0-5761 GCA_040904645.1 Paracoccaceae bacterium | reverse complement strand
CGGGCGCCGGCGCCGAAACGGTCGATCCAGTCGAAGAGCCAGGCTGAAAGCCTCGTCCGGGTCTCGCCGTCGGATGTGGCGGCGAAATCGTCCAGCCATTCGAAGCCGTGGAGCGCGTCCTCCCACGCCTGAGTGGGCGCGATCAGATCCCAGGGGCTTGCGCCCGGCTGGGCGGTGACCGTCGCGCCGCCCAGCCGGATGAGGCCAGCGCCAAGTTTACGCGCCCGCGCGCTGTCGCCGGTCCAAAGCGGCTCCTGCGCCATCGCCGGGGCTTTCGCGGCCGGGCCGAACGCCGCCAGAAACACGTGCAGCCGACCGCGCACGTCGATCATCGGCGCGAAATGCTGTCGCGTAGTGTTGGTTGTCATGGTTCGCTCGATCACCGTGTGCCCGGTATTGAGCGAAGCCTACGCCGATGCGGCCGCCCTGTCACGTCCACCCTGTCACGCGCGCCGCCGGAAACGGGAGGCGAAGAAGCCGTCCATGCCGCCGGATTCGGGCCAGAAGTCCGGACGCGCTCGAAAATCGCCGGCGCGGGTGATGAGTGCGGCGTCGCCTGTCTCGGCGGCGTCGATTCCAACCCGTTCCGCGTCTTCGTGGCGTTTGAGAAAGGCGTTGGCCTGCGCCTCGCCCTCCGCCTGGAGGAGCGAGCACGTGCAAAAGAGCATCATCCCCCCCGGCGCGGTCAGCGCCCAGGCGGCGTCCGCCATCCGCGCCTGAAGCGCCGCCGCGGCCGCAACGCCGGAGCCATCGCGGATATGTGGCAGTTCCGGGTGGCGCCGGATCGTCCCCGTCGCGGTGCAGGGCGCATCGAGAAGGACGAGATCGAAAGGCTCCGCCCGCCACACGAAAGCGTTGGCGATGACGATTTCGGCATGCAGGGCAGTGCGCGAAAGGTTCTCCGACAGCCGCGCCATCCGCGTTTCGGCGTTGTCGAGCGCGGTGACCCGCCATCCGGCCGCCGCGAGTTGCATGGTCTTGCCGCCGGGCGCCGCGCAAAGATCAAGCGCGCGGCGGCCTTCGCCCGGACCGGCGAGCCGCGCGGGCACGGCGGCGGCGGCGTCCTGCGCCCACCAGTCGCCGGTCCCGTAGCCGGGCATGTCGCTGATTCGGCCCGGCCTTTCCAGACGGACCGAACCGGTCGGCGTGACCGCGCCGTCAAGGCGCACGGCCAGCGTAGCCGCGTCGCCATCCTTCGGCGTCAGGTCGAGGGGCGGCGCGCGCAGATGCGCGGCGGCGAGGCTGGCGGCGCCTGCCTTGCCCCAATCCGCCCGGAGCGCGCGCCAGAGCCAGTCGGGCGTCGCCAGGCGGGGCTTGTCCAGTTCCGCCCAGATCGCCGGGCCTTCGGCCGCCACCCTTCGCAGAATCGCGTTCACGAAGCCTGAAAGCGGCGCCGTTTTCCGCCCCGCCTTCGTCAGCCGCACGGCGCCGTCGACGGCGCCGTGCGCCGCCTCGCCCAGCGCCAGCAGCTCCGTCGCGCCGAGCCGCAGGATCGCGCGCGCCGCCGGGGCGGGCGCCCGGCTAAGGAAGGGGGCCAGCACCGCGTCGACCGGCCCGAGCCAGCGCAGCGTCGCGCGCGCCAAAGTCAGCGCGCGCGCCCGGTCGGGCGGCGCCAGCGCCGGGGGAAGCGCTGCCTCGTCCAGCGGCGCGCCGTCTTCGAGCGCTCGGCGGATGAGGACGATCGCGCCCTCGCGTGCGGCCTGGCCGCTCATGACCAGGGGCCTTTGCGGGGCGCGCGCGGCCCGGCTGCCCGGGCGGAGAGAGATCGCCCCGCCATCTCCTCCAACGCCGCGATTCTGTTTTCGGGGTTGGGATGGGTCGAGAAAAGCTTGTCCGCGCCCTTTCCGATCAGCGGGTTCATGATGAAAAGATGCGCGCTGGCCGGGTTTCGCTCAGCGCTCGGCATCTCGATCCGACCGGCGTAGCCTGAAATCTTCGCCAAGGCGGAGGCGAGGCCGAGCGGATCGCGGCTGATCTCCGCGCCTGCGCGGTCGGCTGCGTATTCACGGGTGCGCGAGATGGTCATCTGCACCACGCTTGCCGCGATCGGCGCGAGAATCATCACCAGAATCGCGCCGATCATGCCGCCCGCGCCGCGATCATTGCGAAAGAAGAGCGCGAACTGCGCGAGAAAGCCGATGGCGCCGGCGATGGTCGCGGCGACTGTCATGATCAGCGTGTCGTGATTGCGGATATGCGCCAATTCATGCGCCATCACCCCGGCCAATTCCTCCGGCGTCAGGAGCTTGATGAGGCCTGTGGTCGCGGCGACGGTGGCGTTTTCAGGGCTGCGGCCGGTGGCGAAGGCGTTGGGCTGCTCTGAATGAATGATGCAGATCGCCGGTGTCGGCAGGCCGGCGTTACGCGCAAGCTGCTCAACCATATTATAGAGTTCAGGCGCGCCGGCGCGGGTCACCGGCTCGGCGTTGTGCATCTTGAGCGCCATCCTGTCGGAGTTCCACCAAGCCCAGCCATTCATGGCCATCGCGATCAGGAAAGCGATCATCGCGCCGCCCGCGCCGCCGATCAGATAACCGACAACGAGGAACAGAGCGGTCATCGCCGCCAGCAACAAGGCTGTTTTCGCGTAGTTCATCCGCTATATCCCTGACTCGGAACCATCTCCGGGACTGGATATATGAGCGATAGCGTGCAGGAAAAAGACGGCGAAGCGGCGCAGCGGATCGCGGAGGCGGCGCGGCGGGCGCTGGACGAGGCCGAAGCGAGGCGCAAGGCCAATGCGCCCCGCGACCTGCCGAAGGAGCTTGGCGGCCGCGTGGGGCCGGAGCCGACGCGCTATGGCGACTGGGAAAGAAAGGGAATCCTTTCGGATTTCTGACAGATGCGCGTTCGGGCCGGCGTGATTTGACCTCGGCGAACGCGCGGTCCAACGTCGCGTTCGCAAGAGACAACACGGATAGCAGCGTGAGCCGGCCGAAAACCATCAGGGATTATATTCGCACCATCCCGGATTTCCCGCATGAGGGGGTTCTGTTTCGGGATGTGACGACGCTCATGGGCGATCCACGAGGGTTTCGCATGGCGGTCGACATGCTGGTCCACCCCTATGCCGGGCGCCGCATCGACCGGGTCGCGGGGCTGGAGGCGCGGGGGTTCATCCTCGGCGGCGCGGTCGCGCATCAGCTTTCGGTCGGCTTCACGCCAATCCGCAAAAAGGGCAAGCTGCCCGCCAGGACAATCGAGGAATCTTATCAACTCGAATATGGCGAGGCGATCGTCGAAGTGCATGACGACGCCATCCAGCCCGGCGAAGAGGTGCTGCTGGTCGATGATCTTCTCGCCACCGGCGGCACCGCGGCGGCCGGCGTGCGGCTGATAGAGCGGCTGGGCGGTTCGGTCGTCGGCTGCGCCTTCGTCATCGACTTGCCGGATCTGGGCGGGCGGGCGCGGCTAGAGGGAATGGGCCTGAACGTTCAGGCGCTTTGCGCGTTCGAGGGCGAGTGAAACCCGGCTTCTATGAGTTTTTCGCCGGGGGCGGCATGGCGCGGGCGGGACTCGGGCCGGGATGGGACTGTCTTTTCGCCAATGATTTCGATCCGAAGAAAGCGCGCGCCTATCGCGCCAACTGGGGGGATGACGTGTTTCGGCCTGGCGATATCGCCGCGCTCGGCGCGGCGGACCTGCCGGGGCGCGCGGACCTGATCTGGGGCTCCTTCCCCTGCCAGGACCTCTCGCTCGCCGGGGCGGGGGCCGGGCTCGGCGGCGCCCGGTCGGGGGCGTTCTTCGCCTTCGCCAGCCTCATCGGCGCGCTTGGCGCGGAGGGGCGCGCGCCGCGCATGGTCGCGGTGGAGAATGTGACAGGCGCGCTTACGTCGCGTGGCGGCGCGGATTTCGCGGCGATTTGCGACGCGCTCACCGCGATGGATTACCGGATTGGCGCGTTGGTGGCGAACGCCGACCACTTCACGCCGCAATCGCGCGCCCGGCTCTTCGTGATCGGCGCGCATCGCAGCCTTGATCTGGGCGCCGCCGCGCTCGCCTCGGTCCCGTCCGGCTGGGCGCATCCGCCGGCGCTGGTCCGCGCGGTCGGCAATCTGCCGGGCCCCCTGAGGCGCGGGCACCTCTGGTGGGCACCGCCGGAACCGCCACGCCGCAATATCGGTTTGTCCGACATTATCGAGCCTGCGCCCGAGGACGCAAAATGGCGGACGGCGGAAGGAACCGCGCGCCTGCTTGAGCTTATGAACCCCGCGCATCGCGCGCGGGTCGATGCGGCCGTGGCGCGGTCGATTGGCGAGAAAACGCGCTTCGTCGGCTGTGTGTACCGTCGCACCCGGCCAGACGGCGCCGGCGGCCGGGTCCAGCGCGCCGAAGTCCGCTTCGACGATGTCGCAGGGTGTCTGCGAACGCCGGGCGGCGGCTCAAGCCGGCAGACGCTGCTGGTGATCGAGGCGGGGGAGGTCCGCGCGCGCCATCTGACGGCGCGTGAAGCGGCGCGGCTGATGGGGCTGGAGGAAAGCTATGTGCTGCCTCCGCGTGAACTCGAAGCGGCGCATCTTCTCGGCGACGGGGTCGCTGCGCCGGTGGTGCGCCATCTGGCGCGCCACCTGATCGAACCGATGATCGGCTGCGCAGGGCGCGCGGACGCGGCCTGAGCCTCAGCGGGCGGCGGCCTTGCGCTCTCTCAGCCAGACATAGAGTCCCGAACTCACGATGATCGCGGCGCCGCCGATGGTCCAGGAATCCGGCGGCTGATGAAAGATCAGCCAGCTTGAGAGCGAAATCCAGACGATATGCGAGTAGGTGAACGGCGCAAGGACCGAAGCGCCGGCGAACCGGTGCGCCAGCGTGAATATCTGGTGACCGAGCCAGCCGCAAAGGCCGATCATCCCGAAAGCGACCCAGCTCCAGATCTCCTGCGGCCAGCTCCATTCGAGGAAAGCGAAGGGCGCGAGTATGCAGACCGGAATCAGCGCGGCGTAGAACTGCATCGTATCGGGGCTTTCGACCCCCGCGAGCCGGCGCGTGATCAGCGTGTAGACCGCGCTCGCCAGCGGCGGGATGAGGCAGAGAAACATCGCCCAATGGAACGCCGCACCCCAGGGGCGGGTGATGACGATAACGCCCGCCAGACCGACCGCGACCGCCGCCCATCGCCGCGGCCCGACATGCTCGCCAAGGAAAAACGCCGCGAAGGCGGTGATGAGCAAGGGCGATATGAAGAAGATCGAGGTGATGATCGTCATCGGCAGATATTGCATCGCCGTGAAGTTCGAAAACGTGGCGCAGACCAGCATTGAGCCGCGGATCAGCGTCAGACGCGGTTTGCGCATGACGAAGAGCGCGCGCCCCTCGACCGGCGCAAAAAGCGCGAGCACGATCGCCAGGTGGCCAAGATAGCGCACAAAGACGACCTCACTGACCGGCAGGCCGGCCTGCACCAGCCATTTCGCCGAAGTGTCGATTCCCGTGAAGCAGATATAGGTGGCCAGCGCGAGCGCGACCGCGACCGCGGGCTTGTCTTCCCGCCCGCGGATCATCGTGCGCCGCAGCGCGGGCGGGGGAGGTCGCTCACTTCCGGATATCGTCCTCTAGGAACCATTTGATGTTGTCCTCGAAGCTCTGATCCTGATGGAAGCCGAGCCTGATCGCCTTGGCCGGGTTGAGATGGGCGCGCCAGCCATCGCAGATCTTCTGCACGAACGGGTCCGGGTTCCAGGTGATGTGGCCGGCGGCGTTGGAGCCGGCCACATGGGTCATCGCGTCGACCATTTCGCGCACGGTGTTGGTCTGGCCCGGA
>JBBDTD010000254.1:0-3634 GCA_040904645.1 Paracoccaceae bacterium | reverse complement strand
CGTCCTCGGGCGAAAAACGGCGGCGCAGGCCTGGGAAAACGGCAAGGGCCTCCTCGCCCCGCTCCTGATCGTCTTTGTCGTGCTGGGTTCCATTTACGGCGGCGTGACCGGCATCACTGAAGCGGCGGGGATGGGTTCGGTCGCCGTCCTGGTTCTCATTATCCTTCGCGGAGAGTTCAGCTTCAAGCTGTTGCGCGAAGCCTCGATGCGGACCTTCAAGTCCACCGGCACGATAATCTGGGTGACCTTCGGCGCCACCGCGCTGGCGGGGGCCTACACCATCGCCGGCGGCCCGACCTATGTGGCCAATCTTATCATCGGCTTTGAGCTCGGGACGATGGGCGTTCTCCTCTTCATGATGCTGATCTTCCTTTTCCTCGGAGCCTTCATGGACTGGACGGGGATCGTTCTGCTCGTCATGCCGGTGTTCTTGCCGATCGTGCTGAAGCTGCCGATGAACGAGCTGGGACTTTTTGGTGGGCTCGATTCAGTGACGATGGTGAAGATCTGGTTCGGAATTCTTTTCTGCGTGAACATGCAGGTAAGCTTCCTCTCACCACCTTTTGGCCCCGCGGCGTTCTACCTCAAGTCGGTTTGTCCGCCCCATATCACCCTGCCGGATATTTTCCGCAGCTTCCTGCCCTTCATCGCGATGCAGGTTCTGATCCTTGCGGTGATTCTGCTCTTCCCGCAGATCACCACGGTTTTCCTCTGAGGGCTTCTCATGGCTGCACTTATCGAGCGGGTCCGCTCCGACCTTTACTTCATTCCGCTGGAGACGGTTCTGACCGATTCCATGCATGGCGCGATGCATGGGTTCGAGATCGTCACTGCGCGTGTCACCGATAGCGACGGGGCGGAGGGGGTTGGCTACACCTTCACCTGCGGGCGGAACGGCGGCGCGGCGCATGACATCCTTGGCCGGGAGATTGCGGAAATCGTGGTCGGGGAGGAAGTCTCCCGCATCGAGTATCTCTGGAAGAAGATCTGGTGGGCGACGCATTATGGCGGACGCGGCGGGCCGACGGTTCTGGCGCTTTCAGCTTTTGACATCGCGCTCTGGGACCTTGCGGCGAAAAAGGCTGGCCAGCCGCTCTGGCGCCATCTCGGCGGGCATGACGCCGCGGTGAAATGCTATGCGGGCGGCATCGATCTGATGCTTTCGGCGGATGAGCTGATCGCGCAGACGCAGGCCAACCTCGCCAAGGGCTTTCGCGCCATCAAGATGAAGGTCGGGCGCGACCGGCTGTCGGAAGACGTCGCCAAGGTCGCGGCGATGCGGGCGTTCCTGGGCGACGGGTTCCCGCTGATGCTCGACGCCAACATGAAATACTCGGCCGATCAGGCGATCCGCGCCGCCCGCGCTTTCGCCCCCCATGACCCCTATTGGCTGGAGGAGCCGGTCGAACCGGACGATATCCCCGGGAACGCCCGTGTCCTCGCCGAAGGCGGATTGCCTGTCGCCAACGGGGAAAACCTGCGGACCGTGCAGGATTTCAAGAATTTCATCACCGCCGGCGCGGTCAGCTTCCCCGAGCCGGACGTGACAAATTGCGGCGGGGTCACCGCCTTCATGAAGATCGCCAAACTGGCGGAGGCGTTTGGCCTGCCGGTCACCTCGCATGGCGCGCATGATTTCACCGTCCATCTGCTGGCCGCGGCGCCCAACGCCTCCTATCTGGAGGCGCATGGCTTCGGGCTCGATGCGCATATCGAGCATCCGCTGGAGATCCGTGACGGCGTGGCCATCGCGCCGGAGCGGCCGGGGCATGGCGTGAACTTCGACTGGAAAAGCCTGGAGCGGCTAAGGAGAGAGTGATGGAAGCGCTGACCGCCGAGCAGAAATCATTCTACGAAGAGCATGGCTATCTTCTGCTCGAACGCCGGATCCCGATGGCGATCATCGAGGAGATCCGCGCGGAGATCGCCCGTTTCGAGGATGAGGCGCGCGGCATGGCCGCCTCCAACGACCGGCTCGACCTGGAAGACAGTCATACGCCGGGGACCCCACGAGTGCGGCGCATCAAGCTGCCTCACCTGTTGAGCGAGCCGGCGGCGAAGTTGCTGCGCTCCGACCACATCCTTGCGCCGGCGCGCGACCTGCTCGGCCCGGACATCCGGCTTCACACCACCAAACTGAACATGAAATCGGCGGGTTACGGCGCGGCGGTGGAATGGCATCAGGACTTCGCCTTCTATCCGCACACCAATGACGATGTGCTGGCGATCGGCGTCCTGATTGACGATCTGGAGCCTTCAAACGGGCCGCTGATGGTCTTTCCCGGCAGCCACAAGGGACCGATCCACGACCATTTCGACGATGGCGTCTTTGTCGGCGCGATGGATATCGCGCGCGACGGCTATGATCTGAAGGATGCGGCGGTGCTGACCGGGCCGGCGGGTTCGATTTCCATCCATCACGGCCGTGCCGTTCATGGCTCGGCGTTGAACCGGTCTGACCGCGATCGGCGGATGCTGTTTTTCGAGATGATGGCGGCGGACGCGTTTCCGATCATGGGCTCGGACACCAAATTCGCCTCGCTCGACGAGTATGATGAGCGGATGCTGTGCGGCGCGCCGACCGACACGCCCCGGCTTGCGCCGGTGCCCGTGCGGATTCCGCTGCCGAAGCCGGCGAAGGCCGGCTCGATCTACGAGCTGCAATCAGGTTTGAAGAAACGCGCTTTCGAGCGCATCTAGACAGGAGTTCTTTATGAGTAAACCAGCAATCGGTTTCATCGGCCTTGGCCTCATGGGTGGCGCGATGTGCCAACGCCTGCTGGACATGGGCTACCCGTTGACGGTGATCGCCAACCGGACCCGCACATGGGTCGACAAGGCGGTGGAGCGCGGCGCGACCGAGGTGAAGACCGCGAAGGAGGTGGCCGCGGCTTCCGACATCGTGATGCTTTGCATGGACACTTCCGCCAATGTCGAAAGCCGGATGCGCGGCGACGAAGGCGTGATCGCCGGGTTGAGGCCCGGAGCGGTGGTGATCGACTTCGGCACCTCGCTTCCCGACAGCACCACTGCGCTTGGCGAAGAAGTGGCGGCCGCCGGCGGCGTCTATCTCGACAGCCCGATTTCGCGCACCCCGGCGCAGGCTTTCGAGGGCAAGATCAACCTGATGATCGGCGGCGATCAGGGGGCTTTCGCCAAGGTCCAGCCGGTGCTGAAGGACCTCTCGGAAAACGCGTTCCACATCGGGCCGCTCGGCGCGGGCCACAAGATCAAGCTGATCAACAATTTCTTCGCGATGACCACCGCGATGGCGATGTCTGAGGCCTTCGCAATGGCCGACAAGGTCGGCGTCCCGCGCGAGAATCTCTACAAGATCATGTCGGCCGGGCCGTTGAGATCCGGGATGATGGATTTCATCAAGGCGAACGCCATCGACGGCGACCCGACAGCGCTTTCCTTCGCCGTGAAGAACGCGAAGAAGGATGTCGGTTATTACGCCGCGATGGCGGAAGCGACGGGCGCGGTTTCGCTGATGTCGGGCGCCGCGCGCCAGACGCTGGCGCTCGGCGTGGCCGATGGCTATGGCGAGAAGATGGTGCCGGAGATGGTCGGCTTCTTCGAGAAGCTTTTCGCCCCGCGCGAGTCTCGATAGGCAGGTTTTGTGGGGGGGGGG
>JBBDTD010000253.1:18906-22138 GCA_040904645.1 Paracoccaceae bacterium | reverse complement strand
GCGCACCTGCCGGCGGCAGCTCACCCGGTCGATACCGCCGTCCCGCGCCGCCGAAGATGCGATGGTGTAGCACCGCTCGATCACGCCATCGGGCGTGTCGATGCGGAAAGTCATGAACTGGCCCGGATCATGTTCGATCCGGCTGCCGTCTGCGGGCGTCAGCAGAAACGTGCGGACGTCCGGTGTTTCGTCCCATACCGCCCGACACACGAGAGAGGCCCAACTTTCGGGCGGAAAACGCCGCCGCCGCCGGGCGCGCCATGCGGACAGGTCGATTTCGGTCATGCGCTCTGGCCGTGCGCGGTCATCCGATCGACATACCAGGCCGCGAATTCATCGAGCGCGCGCTCGGTGAACCGTGAATAGGGACCGGGACGATAGCCCGGCGAAGATACGCCCCGATGCGCCAGCGCCACCAGACGAGCGTCCTCGGCATTGGTCTGCTTCCAGACGGCGGTGAGGTTTTCCAGGTCATAGTCCTCTCCCTCGACGGCCTCGCGATTGACCAGCCATTTGGTTCGCACGAGCGTTCGGTTCGGCCCCAAGGGAAATGCGGTGAAGATGACAGCATGGTCCGACATGACGTGGTTCCATGAGTTGATTCCCCACAGATGCATGTCGCCCATCCATGGGCGGTCAGCCTCGCCCAGCGGCACGGCGACGGCGGCCCGGGTGTCCGGCGTCTGACTTTCGCCCAAACCGGCGATGATCAGCCGCTGGGTGCGAAAATTGGTCGGCCAGCCGACGGTATGTTCGACCGCGGCATGAGCAAGCCCTTCCTTTTCCCAATGCTCGCCGTAGCGCGCATAGGCGTCGAGCAGCCCGTTCGCCTCGGCCTTTTCCGTGTCGGTCAGGCCGTCGGGATCATAGCCGAAATCAGCTGCGTGAAAGGAAAGCGACAACTGCGGGTGGTTCGACGCGCAGTGATAGCATTCGCGGTTGTTTTCCATCGTCAGCTTCCAGTTGCCCTCCTCGATCATGTCCTGCTCGAAAGCGATTTTCGCGTGGCGCAGATCGTAACCCGCCAGGCGCGGCTCCATCACCCGGGTCAGTTCCCCGATATCATCCGGCGGCTCGCTGGAAAGACAAGCATAGAGGATCCCGCCCACGTCGCGCAGCGCGACGGGCTTCAGATGATGCAGGTCTCGGTCGAAATCGATACCCATATGGGGCGCAAGGGCGAGTGCGCCGTCGAGATCGTAAGTCCACTGGTGATAGGGGCAAACCAGCTTGCCAACCACCGATCGACCCGGCGGGACAAGCTGCGCGCCGCGATGCGAACAGACGTTGTGAAACGCCCGCAGCATGTCATCATCGTCCCGCAGGATCAGGATCGACGCCGACCCGACGTCAAGCGCAATGACATCGCCGGACTCTTGCACATCGCACGCCACGCCAACCGCAATCCAATGGCGCGAGAACATGATGTCGCAATCGGCCCTGAACGCCGCCCGTCCGGTATAGAGAGCCGCTGGAAGAGTGTGACCCGGACGCCGCGCGGCCAGCAGAGAAGCGACGGAAGCATGGGTGGAATTCTCATCGTACATGGCGGCGGCTCCCTGAACTGAACCAGCCTACCCTTGCGAAAGATCAAAGGGCAACGGCGGAAACAATCCGCTTATCCATACGATGCATCACGGGAATGCGCGCTCCGGACAACTTTCGCAGTAAACAGATGATACGGAGAGCAAGAAACAATCATCCATCACCGATCCCTGTCCTTCTCTCACCGCCCGGACCGCTTTCGGGGCGGGCTGGCGCCTGGGGGTCGCAAAAGACGCCCTGCAGCCGCTTCATCGGCTTTAGCGGGCTACTCCCCGCCATAACGGAAAAAAAGGGCGGCCTGAACTCCAGGCTGCGCGCTGTCTGCGGCGAAGCCGGCAAGCCGCTGATCTTGCTTCTTGCAAAAGGCCCGGCACGCATGACGCCGATGGGTGACCGATGTTCAGCTCAGCGTCCACGATATCCAGTTCGACATCGCGGTGACTGACGCCGCCAGGGCTGTGCTGGCCGAGCAGGCGGGCGCGACGCGACAGGTTCGCATACCCCGCCATGTCGAGGGAGTGGTGAAGGCCTGGCTCGGCAAATAGCCTGACGCCGCTCGGCTCAGCCCTGCCCGGCCGCGCGCGCCAGTTCCTTCACCCGAACCACCATCGCGCGAAGGCCGTTGGAACGCTGCGCGGAAAGATGCTGATCCAGCCCGAGCCCGGCGAGGGCGCCGTCGACATCCTCAGCCAGTATCTCCGCGGGCTTGCGGCCGCTCAGCATCAGCGTCAGGATCGCGACCAACCCGCGGACGATCATCGCATCGCTATCGCCGATGAAATGCAGGCGCCGCGCGGCGCCCTCCCCTTCAAGCCGGGGCGCGATCCAGACCTGGCTCGCACAGCCATCAACCTTGGTCAGCGCTGATTTGAGCCCATCCTCCATCGGCGGCATAGCGCGGCCGAGGTCGATCACATAACGATACCGATCTTCCCAATCGTCGAGAAACCCGAAGGTTTCCACCACTTCGTCGAAGTTTTCGGCGCTCATCCACGTGCCCTCCATCGGGGTCGAGATAAGCTGCGGCGTCGCCGGCGTCCAGCCGCCCCTTTTCATTCGCGGCGGTTTGTGGCCTTTTGCGCCGGGATGCGGGGCTGTGTTGGAGGTACGCGATGCGGGGCTGGAAACTGACTTGCGCGGCGATTGGGGCCGCGATGACGCTTGGTGCTTGTTCAACGGACCCTGACGAGGTGTCCGCCGGTCTTGCAACCCTGCCGCCGAAGGTCTCCGTCGTGGCCATCGAGACGCTGGAACTCGGCCGCCTCTACGAAGGCTATATGCTGACCGCCTTCGCGACCGCGCCCGGCGCGGGCTATTATCAACCTGAACTCAGGATCCGTTACGGTGGCCGCCAGGCTGTGGACGGGTTCTATGAATACGATTTTCTGGTGCTTCCGCCCGAGAACCCCTCCGAGTTCGCGAACGCGCCCGTCGCCGCGCGTCAGGTCCGGGCCGACATCGAACTGCCGGTCGACATGCTGCGCGGGGCGGCCGGCGTCAGGGTCTGGTCCGACCGGGATTCGGTCGAAGGGCGGTTCTGACCGCGCTTCTCCGCCGGTCGGCGCCGCAGGGGGTCAATCCGCCGGAACCTCCACGATTCTGACGCCCTTGCGCCCGGCGGAAAGCGCGATCTCACCACGCTTCAGCCGCAGCGCGTCTTCGCCAAAGGCCTCGCGGCGCCAACCGG
>JBBDTD010000253.1:0-18896 GCA_040904645.1 Paracoccaceae bacterium | reverse complement strand
CCTTCGCCAGCGCGTCCAGCTCCGCCGATGAGGCGATCAGGCGCTGCGCCACGCCCAGACTGTCGGACTTGGCCTTGAGCAGCACGCGCAACAGCTCCGCCAGCGCCGCGCCGCCCTGTTGCTGTTTCGGCCTTTCCGGCGCTGGCGGCGCCTTCACCGGGTTCGCCGTTCCGAGCGCGACAGCTTCGAGGATCGCGTCCAGCATCTCGGGCTTGCGCCCCTCGCGTTGCAATGCGCGGGATTCGAGCAGCTTGTCGCGCGATGTCGGGCGGCTCGCCGCGATTTCGAGGATGGCTTCGTCCTTCAGGATCCGGCCGCGCGGCTGATCACGCTCCTGCGCTGTCCGCTCGCGCCACTCAGCCAGCGTGCGCACCACGCCGAGCAAGCGCGAATCGTTCGAGCGGGTCTTGATGCGCGCCCAGGCGTCTTCGGGTTCGACGACATATGTCTCACGGGCGCGCAGCGTTTCCAGTTCGGACGCCACCCACCCCGCGCGGCCGGTTTCCTCCAGCCGCGCCGAGAGCTTCTCGAAAATCGTCCGAAGATGCGTCACGTCGCCGGCGGCGTAGACCAGCTGCTTTTCGTTCAGCGGCCGACGCGCCCAATCCGTGAAGCGCGACGATTTGTCGAGCGACGCCCCCGCCAAGCTACGCACCAGCGTCTCATAGCCGGCCTGATCGCCGAATCCGCAGACCATGGCCGCGATCTGCGTGTCGAAAATCGGCGAGGGCACTTCCCCCATCAGATTGACGAAGATCTCTACATCCTGGCGCGCGGCGTGGAACACCTTCAACACTTTCGGGTTGCGCATCAGATCGAAGAGCGGCTCCAGATCCAGCCCGACCAGCGGGTCGATCAGCGCCGCGTTCTCCTCGCCGTCCGGGCCCAACGGCCGGGCGAGTTGCACAAGGCAAAGTTGCGGCCAATAGGTCCGCTCGCGCATGAACTCCGTGTCGATCGTGACATAGGAAGCTTCCGCCATTTCGCGGCAAGTCGTCTCCAGACTTTCCTGGGTTGTAATCAGCCTGTATCCGCCGGTCATTGCTGGCCTTATGTTACTATTTGATCAATTTTGCCTGTATATCTACGGGCAGGTGTTATAGATCGCAAGCAGGGTGGGTGGGACTACGGCCGAATGTGGCTCGCCCTGTCGATCCGCGCGGCAGAATTCAAACACCGTGTGAAAATTCAGGATGGTCCGCTGACCAGACAAACCTGGCGTCCGGCATGGTGGGGCCCGCTGCGCTCTCCATGTCGATAAATGGGTCTGGGCTTTGAGCGGGTTTTTGACAAATGAGCGTTGACCGCCGTAATTTCGCCCCGGCGTCGTATAAGACTCGCCTGATCATGACCGCGCCATAAGGGCGACGGTCGAAGGAGAATGGAATGCTCAAGAAAACCGCATGCGCTCTGGCGCTCACAGCCCTCATCGCCGGCTGCGCCAATGACCAGACAGGCGCACGTAGCGCCGGGGCCGGCGTGCTCGGCGGCGGAGCCCTCGGCGCCGGGATCGGCGCTCTCATCGGCGGCCGGCAGGGTGCGCTGATCGGCGCGGGGGTCGGCGCGATCGCCGGCGCCGGTGTCGGGACCTACCTCAACCAGCAGCAGCGCGATCTGGAGCGCAATCTCGAGGGCACCGGCGCGACGGTCACGAACACCGGCGATGCGTTGCTCGTGAACCTGCCCTCCGAAGTCACCTTCGCCTTTGACCGCGCCGACATCCAGCCCCGGTTCGTCGAGCCGCTGACCCGCGTCGCGCGCACGCTCGCGCAATATGAAAGCAGCGTGATCGACATCGTCGGCCACACGGATAGCGTCGGCGCGGAAAACTATAACCTGCAGCTGAGCCAGCGGCGCGCCGACAGCGTGTCCCAGTTCATCACCGCGCGCGGCGTGCTTCCGGCGCGGGTCGTGGCTTATGGTCAGGGTGAGACGCAGCCCATCGCCACCAACGAGACTGAAAGCGGCCGCGCGCAGAACCGGCGCGTCGAGATCGTGATCACGCCGATCACCGAAGGCTGAGCGGAACGAGGGCGGCCCGAGAGACCGCCCTCACCCGCCCCTGTTCCATGATCCAGGCTCCGCCGGACGCAGGGCATCCGTCCCACGGCCGTCTCTGGGTGGAGTTCATCGTGCTTTTCGTCGGCGCGCCGTTGGCGATGTCGGCGACGTTCGGTCTCTATCCGCTGTTTCCGGTTCTGATCGGCTTCGCCGCGCTCTCTTGTCTCCTGTTGCACCTGACGCCCGGCTGGCGCTGGCGCAAATTGTTCGCCGGCCCGGTGCTCGGTGAATGGCGGTTGATCCTGCTGTTTGCGTCGGTGGCGATCGCGGTCTCGCTGATCGTGGTTTTCGCCCTCGCGCCCGCACGATTGCTCGACCTGCCGCTGAACCGCACTCGGCTCTGGCTGATGATCATGCTGCTTTACCCGATCTTTTCGGCGCTGCCGCAGGAGTTGATCTTTCGCGCCCTGTTCTTTGAACGATATGGCGCGCTGTTCCCCAACCGCTGGACGGCGATCGCGGCCAACGGGGCGGCCTTCGCGCTTGGCCACCTCTTCTTCGGGGCCTGGGTCACGCTGTTGATGACCGGTTTCGGCGGCGCGATCATGGGCTGGGCCTATCTGCGCCACCGGTCCTTCGGGCTGGCGCTGGCGCTGCATGCGCTGGCCGGTCAGATCATCTTCACGGTCGGGCTGGGGATCTACTTCTACCATGGCGCCGTACAGGGCGCGCCCTGAGCGCGGCTTGACATGAGGGGCGCCGCATTGTGTATCCGGGCGCACCAAGCCCCGGAGACGCCCCATGCACGCCTATCGCAGCCACACCTGCGCCGCCCTCACCGCCGCCAATGTCGGAGAGACCGTCCGGCTTTCCGGCTGGGTCCATCGGGTGCGCGATCATGGCGGGGTGCTTTTCGTCGATCTCCGCGATCATTACGGCGTCACGCAGCTTCTGGCCGATAGCGACAGCCCGGCTTTCGCCGCTGTCGAGGCGGTGCGCGCCGAATGGGTGATCCGCGTCGACGGCGTGGTGAAGGCGCGGGCGCCGGAACTGGTGAACCCGAAGATCGGCACCGGCGAGATTGAAATCTTCGTCACCGGCGTCGAAGTGCTGGGCGCGGCGGACGAGCTGCCGCTGCCGGTGTTCGGCGAGCTGGACTACCCGGAGGAAACGCGGCTCAAGTACCGCTTCCTCGACCTTCGCCGCGAAAAGCTGCACAGGAACATCGTGCTGCGCTCGAAGGTGATCTCCTCGATCCGGCGGCGGATGACCGATCTCGGCTTCATGGAGTTCCAGACGCCGATCCTGACCGCGTCGTCGCCCGAGGGCGCGCGCGACTTTCTGGTGCCGTCGCGGCTCCATCCCGGCAAGTTCTATGCGCTGCCGCAGGCGCCGCAGCAGTTCAAGCAGTTGATCATGGTGGCCGGCTTCGACCGCTATTTCCAGATCGCGCCCTGCTTTCGCGACGAGGACCCGCGCGCCGACCGCTCGCCCGGCGAGTTCTATCAGCTCGACCTGGAGATGAGCTTCGTCGAGCAGGAGGACGTGTTTCAGGCCATCGAGCCCTTGATGCGCGGCGTCTTCGAGGAATTCGGCGGCGGCCGCCCGGTGACCCCGGACTTCCCGCGCATCCCCTATCGCACGGCGATGCTGAAATACGGCTCCGACAAGCCCGACCTGCGCAACCCGATCGAGATGCAGGTGGTGAGCGAACATTTCGCAGGCTCCGGCTTCAAGATCTTCGCCAGCATGCTGGAGCAGGAAGGAACGGAAATCCGCGCCATTCCCGCGCCTACGGGCGGCAGCCGCAAATTCTGCGACAGGATGAACTCCTGGGCGCAGAAGGAGGGGCTGCCGGGAATGGGGTATATCTTCTGGCGCAGCCGAGATGAAGAACTTAACAAACTTCTTGAAGAGCGGCGTGAAGCAATTGCGCGCTATATGCCGGAAATAAAACTATCGCAGCCTAAGGCGAAACTAAACGCTATATTGGCCCAGCTAGATCCTAAAATTGATAAGCTAAAACAGGAAATTGAAAGTTCGGCATTTGAACTAGAGGGTGCCGGACCATTGGCAAAGAATATTGGGCCAGAACGATCCGAAGCGATCCGCAAGCAGCTCGGGCTTTCCGCTGGCGACGCCGCCTTCTTCCTCGGCGGCGACCCGACGAAATTCATCGATGTCGCCGGCAAGGCGCGCAACGTGATCGGCGCGGAGCTTGGCCTTACCGCGACCGACCGGTTCGACTTCTGCTGGATCGTCGATTTCCCGATGTATGAACGCGACAAGGACACCGGCAAGCTCGACTTCTCGCACAACCCGTTCTCGATGCCGCAGGGTGGGCTGGAGGCGCTGGACTCCGCCGATCCGCTCGACGTGCTCGGCTATCAATATGACATCGTCTGCAACGGAGTTGAACTTTCCTCAGGCGCGATCCGGAACCACAAGCCCGAGATCATGTACAAGGCCTTCGGGATCGTCGGCCATGACCGCGCCTTCGTCGATGAGCATTTCGGCGGCATGCTGGACGCGTTCCGCTTCGGCGCCCCGCCGCATGGCGGCATCGCGCCGGGGATCGACCGGATGGTGATGCTGCTGGCCGACGCGGAGAATATCCGCGAGGTCATCATGTTCCCGATGAACCAGCGCGCCGAAGACCTGATGATGGGCGCCCCCGCCCCCGCCACGAACGAGCAGCTGCGCGATCTTGGCCTCAGGGTCGCGCCGAAGGGGTGAGGCCCGGCGCCTGAAACGACAAAAGCCGGGCCATTGGCCCGGCTTTTTTTTCATTCAGGGTTTGCCCGGCGCCGCGTCAGGAGGCGGTCGCCGAAGCCTCCCCACGCTTTTTCTCGGCGTAGATCTTCAGCGGCGCGGCGCCGTTGTCGATCACTTCCTCATTCACCACCACCTCGGTGACGCCATCGAGCGTCGGCAACTCGAACATGGTGTCGAGCAGGACATTCTCGAGGATGGAGCGCAGACCGCGCGCGCCGGTCTTGCGGTCGATCGCCTTGCGGGCGACGGCGACCAACGCCTCCTCGGTGAAGTTCAGCTTCGTGCTCTCCATGTCGAAGAGCCGCTGATACTGCTTCACCAGCGCGTTTTTCGGCTTGGTGAGAATGGTGACAAGCGCCGGCTCATCCAGATCGGTAAGCGTGGCGATGACCGGCAGACGGCCGACAAATTCGGGGATCAGGCCGAATTTCAGCAGATCCTCCGGCTCCAGTTCCTGAAGCAACTCGCCGGTCTTGCGTTCCTCGGCGACCTTCACGTCGGCGCCGAAGCCCATGGCGGAGCCCTTGCCGCGCTGCGCGATGATCCGGTCCAGCCCGGCGAAGGCGCCACCGCAGATGAAGAGGATATTCGTCGTATCGACCTGCAGGAATTCCTGCTGCGGATGCTTGCGCCCGCCCTGCGGCGGCACGGAGGCGACGGTGCCTTCCATGATCTTCAGGAGCGCCTGCTGCACGCCCTCCCCGCTTACGTCGCGGGTGATCGACGGGTTGTCGGACTTGCGGCTGATCTTGTCGACTTCGTCGATATAGACGATGCCGCGCTGCGCCCGCTCGACATTGTAATCAGCGGACTGGAGCAACTTCAGAATGATGTTCTCGACATCCTCGCCGACATAGCCGGCTTCGGTCAGCGTGGTCGCGTCGGCCATGGTGAAAGGCACGTCGAGAATCCGCGCCAGCGTCTGCGCCAGCAAGGTCTTGCCGCAGCCCGTCGGGCCGATCAGCAGGATGTTGGATTTCGCCAGCTCCACATCCGACGATTTGGCGGAGTGGTTAAGACGCTTGTAATGATTATGGACCGCGACCGAGAGCACACGCTTCGCGCGCTGCTGGCCGATCACGTAATCATCGAGCACTTCGCAGATATCCTGCGGAGTCGGCACGCCGTCCGCGGATTTCACGAGACCCGATTTGGTCTCCTCGCGGATGATGTCCATGCACAGCTCGACGCATTCATCACAAATGAAAACGGTCGGCCCCGCGATCAGCTTTCTGACCTCATGCTGGCTCTTGCCGCAAAAGGAGCAGTAAAGCGTGTTCTTGGACTCGGTCCCTCCGGACTTGCTCATGCGTCTCTCCCAGCCCCTGGAGGAGGGGCGTCAGATCGTATCCAGCGGAATTTAGTGAAAGATTGCATCAAGTCTATCAAAGTCGAATCCCGCATCCAATTAATTGTGCATGGTCCTGAAACCCGGCGCAAGGGCGCCGGGTGTGCGCTTCGTCACGGCGGCGCTGTCTCGTTACGGCGGCGCCGTGTGGTTATGGGTTGGCGCGGGCTCAGGATACGGCCTCTTCGGGATCGCGGCGATTGACGATCTGGTCGACAAGGCCCCATTCCTTCGCCCGCTCGGCGGTCATGAAATTGTCGCGGTCCAGCGCTTTTTCGACAGTTTCGTAATCCTGCCCGCAATGCTTCACATAGATGTTGTTGAGGCGCTCCTTCAGCTCCAGCACTTCCTTCGCGTGGATCTGGATGTCGGACGCCTGCCCCTGAAAGCCACCCGAAGGCTGATGCACCATGATGCGGCTGTTCGGCAGGGTGAAGCGCATGTCCTTCTCTCCGGCCGCCAGCAGCAGCGAGCCCATCGAGGCCGCCTGACCGATGCAGAGCGTGGAGACCTTGGGCCGGATATACTGCATGGTGTCATAGATCGAGAGCCCGGAGGTCACGACCCCGCCCGGACTGTTGATATACATCGCGATTTCTTTCTTCGGGTTCTCGGCCTCGAGAAACAGAAGCTGCGCGACGATCAGCGTCGACATGCCGTCATGCACCGGGCCGGACACGAAGATGATCCGCTCCTTCAGGAGGCGCGAAAATATATCGTAGGCTCGCTCGCCGCGCGCGGTCTGCTCGACCACCATCGGCACAAGCGTATTCATGTAGGTGTCGATCGGATCGTTCATCGGTCGTGGCCTTTCCGTGGATCTCTCCCCTGTCTTATGGGCTCGCCCGCGGCGCTTCAAGAAGCCGGCCCCGCGATCGTCCGAACTTATCGAACATTATGCTCGTGGTCGCGCCCGGAGGTTCGTGATCTCCGGGCGCGCCGCCCCCCGCGCCCCGCTTCCGGGACGCCGTCCGCGCCGTCGGTCGGAGGCGCGCCTCAGCTATCGACGATGTCGCCCTTCATGCCGCCGAGCGCGCCGAGAAGCTCGCTCTTCTCCTGCTCGGGCACGTTGAACTGATCCAGCGCCGCGACGAGATCTTCGACCAGCGCGTTGAAATCCGCGTCGGTCACGCCCATGCCCTCATGGACCGACTTCATGTCGCCGCCCGTGTAGACGCAGGGGCCGCCCGTGGCCTCGCAGATCTGGTCGACCAGCATCGTCTTCAGGTTCGCGATGTCGGTGTGGGCGAAAAATTGATTGATCCGCGCATCGGCCGCGACATTGGCGACGAACTGGTCGACCACGGCGGTGATCGCCGGTTTTTCACCGAGCCGCTGATAGAGCGAGGGCGCCGGAGCTTCCTTCTGCATCATCATGCTCTCGCAACCGGAGAGCAGCATCGCCGCCGCGAGCGCGCCGGCGGCGAACACGGGTTTCTTCCAGAATCCGTTCTGGATCGTCATGCCCATCGTCTTTCCTTCCCTGATATTGTCTCGGTACTGGCCGCCGGGTCCGACGGCTACGACGTTACGAAACGTAACACGGAAAGGTTTCGGCGCGCGCATTCGATCCCCCTGAAAAGCGAAACCCCCGCGCGCCTTGCCATGGCCCGCGGGGGCGGGGCCGGAAAACCGGATCGTTAGATCGAGGTCACTCTTCGTCGAGCGCCTCGATGGCTTTTTCCAGCTCGTCCTTGGTGACGCTCTTTTCCGTCACCGCCGCGAGCTCGAGGATGTAGTCGACGACCTTGTCCTCGAAGATCGGCGCACGCATCTGCTGGAGCATCTGCGGGTTCTTGCGGACATAGTCGAAGAACGCCCGCTCCTGCCCCGGCATCTGCTGCGCCTGGCGGAATATCGCCTGGTTCAGCTCGGCCTCGGTCACCTCGACCTCGGCCTTCTTGCCGATCTCGGCGAGGAGAAGGCCGAGCCGCACCCGGCGCTCCGCGAGGGTGGTGTGCTCCTCCGTCGGCTCGATCTCCGGGTGGTCGTGGCCCTTATGATCCTTGTTCTCTTCGTGCCAGAGCTGATGCGCGATCTGCCCGGCTTCGGCGCCGACCAGCCCGACGGGCAGCTCGAACGAAACCGCCTTGTCCAGCGCGTCCAGAAGCTCGCGCTTCAGAACCTGCCGGGCGGCGTCCTTGTATTCACCTTCGAGCCGCTCGGTCATCTGCGTGCGCAGGGCCGCCAGATCGTCGATGCCGAACTTCTTCGCCAGCTCGTCATTGATCTCCGCCGGCGCCGGCGCGGCGACAGCCTTGATCTTGCAGGCGAAGACGGCCGCTTTGCCGGCCAGCTCCTTGGCGCCGTATTCCGCCGGGAACGTGACTTCGACGTTCTTTTCTTCGCCGGCGACGACGCCGACCAGTTGTTCTTCGAAGCCGGGGATGAACTGGCCCGAGCCGAGCGTCAGCGCGTAATCTTCCGCCGCGCCGCCCTCGAACGCCACGCCGTCGACCGTGCCGAGGAAGTCAAAGGTGACCTGATCGCCATCCTCCGCCTTCGCGCCCTCTTCGCGCGCCGTGAAGTTCTGCGCCTGCTCGGCGAGCTTCGTCAGCGCCTCGTCAATCTCGGCGTCGCTCACCGTCGCGATCAGGCGCGTCAGCTTGATCGCCGCGAAGTCGGTTTCCGGCACATCGGGAAGCCGCTCATATTTCAGCGTGACATTGAGGTCGTCGCCTTCGTCGAGCTTCTCGTTCTGGATCGCGATCTCGGGCTGCTGCGAGGGCATGTCGCCCGACGCCTCGAAATGCGAACGCATCGCCTCGTTCACCGCCTCGTCGACGACTTCGCCGATGAGGTTCTTGCCGAACATCTTCTTCAGCAGGGCTTTCGGGGCCTTGCCCTTGCGAAAGCCCTTCATCTGGAAGTCGGCGCGCACGGCGTCCAGCTTCGCATTCATTTTCGTGGCCAGCGCCTCGGCGGGCACGGTCATCGCGTATTCGCGCTTCAGGCCTTCGGCCAGCGTTTCTGTCAGCTGCATCTCGTCCTCGTCATTTCGCGTCATCGTGGCCCGTTCGCGGGTTGACTGCGTTTCTGGTGCGGACGGAGGGACTTGAACCCCCACGCCTTACGGCACGAGAACCTAAATCTCGCGTGTCTACCAGTTTCACCACGCCCGCCAGCGGGAACGCGGCGCGCCGCCCCTGAAAACCGGCGCTTCCATAGCAGAGCGTTTTGTGCGGCGCGAGGGGAAAAAGCAGCACAGCCCCGCGAGCGGTCAGCGCAGGCCCCGCTCCGGCTCATGCGCGGCAGGGAACGCGCTGACCACGCCCTTCGCCCGGCGCCCCGCAAGCGCGCTGCTCGCCATCATCGCGCTCGGCGTCCTTGGCGGCGGCGGCTGGCCCGGTTGGCGGTGGTGGACGATGGGGCGATTCGGGGTCTCCACCGACGACGCCTGTGTCAGGGCCGATCACGCCATCCTCTCCCCCAAGGTTTCCGGCTATGTCGCGGCGGTCAGGGCGGAAGAGACCGCGAAGAAGCCCGAAAGCCGCAGGTCCAGATGGAGTTCCACCGAGTCGAGGACGCCCTATGCCGGGTCAAAGGAGGACGCCCTATGCCGGGTCAAAGAGCGTGAAACCGAGCGGCGCCTCGGCGGTCCAGCCAGACCTTGCGCCAAGTGCGGCGTCGACCAGACCGGTCTGCGAAATGGTGAGCGCTGACGCCGACCCAGCGATCACGGCCAGAAAAACACCGATAAGGGCGGCGGTTAACTTTGAACGCGGAACACCAAACAACATGACAACTTCCGCAAACACACCAGACAGGATTCCAATCAACACTTTTTCGCCACAAATTGCCGAGCAAACATGCACACCTCATCAACCAAGGTGGTTTGCGGCGGTGAAAAATCGGGGGTGAGGTTCAGGGCCGCCGCAGCAGCCAGGTTGGTCGGAGCGAGAGGATTCGAACCTCCGACCCTCTGGTCCCAAACCAGATGCGCTACCAGGCTGCGCTACGCTCCGACACAGGCGGGCTTTACAGCGCCGCTCGTTGCCGCGGGGTCTAGCCGGGGCCGGTTTGGAACGCAAGTGAAACCCGGACAAATCGAGGCGTCTGGTATACTTTCAAAGTCAAAGCGCCGGAAATACGCGCTGGTAGTCGCCGCACGCGTCGCATGACGCGAACGATCCGGTTCTACCCAATCTGCTCTAATCTTCCGAACAAGCCGCTTCTTAGTGCTTGAATTCCCTCAATCCATGAGCAGAGTGTTAAGTTCAAGGTGGGCGAACCACCACTGATAAGCCGGAGGAAATCATGAAATTGTCTAAAGACACGAAAGCCGGGTCAAACACGCCGAGCGCAGGCGTATCGCGGCGATCCTTCATAAAGACCGGCGCGCTGGCCGGTGGAATCGCTGGCGGCGGGGCGCTGGCGGCGCCCGCGGTGCTGGCGCAAAGCCCGATCGTCGTGAAGATGCAGACGTCATGGCCGGCCTCGGACATCTTCACCGAAATGGCGCAGGAATACGTGAACCGCGTCGAAGCGATGTCGGGCGGCCGCCTCAAGGTCGACCTGCTTCCCGCCGGCGCCGTCGTCGGCGCCTTCCAGGTGATGGACGCATGCAATGACGGCGTGCTCGACGCAGCGCACACTGTGCCTGTCTACTGGTACGGCAAGAACAAGGCCGCGTCGTTCTTCGGCACCGGCCCGGTCTGGGGCGGTTCCGCGACGACCATGCTCTCCTGGTTCTATCAGGGTGGTGGGGACGAGCTTTACCGCGAACTGACGCAGGACGTGATGGGCCTCAACATCGTCGGCTATCTCGGCTCGCCGATGCCGGCGCAGCCCTTCGGCTGGTTCAAGGGTGAGGTGAATACGGTCGCCGACATCGCCGGCTTCAAGTACCGGACCGTCGGCCTCGCCGCGGACCTCTTCCAGGTGATGGGCATGTCGGTCGCGCAGCTTCCGGGCGGCGAGATCGTGCCGGCGATGGAGCGCGGCGTCATCGACGCGTTCGAGTTCAACAACCCGACCTCGGACATGCGTTTCGGCTCGCAGGATGTGGCCAAGAACTATTACCTCTCCTCCTACCATCAGGCGTCGGAGAGCTTCGAGTATATCTTCAACAAGGACTTCCTCGACGATCTGGAGCCGGACCTTCAGGCGATCCTGAAATACGGCGTCGAATCGGCGTCCACCGCCAACACCGCGCTGGCGATGCGGCAGTATTCGGCCGATCTCGTGAAGCTGCAGGAAGAGAACGGCGTCATCGTGCACCGCACCTCGAAGGAGATCCTCGACGCCCAGCTCAAGGCCTGGGACGGGTTGATCGCCGATCTCGAGAAGGACGAGTTCTCGAAAAAGGTGATGGACAGCCAGCGCGCCTGGGTCGAGCAGGTCAGCTTCTACGAGCTGATGGCCGGGGTCGATCTCGGCCTCGCCTACGAGCATTACTTCCCGGGCAAGCTCAAGCTCTGAGGCGATCCAGGCCCACGCCAGGCTCCCGACCGTCGCCAGATGGTCGGGAGAGATTTTGATGTGAGAGAGGCGCCTGCCCCGTGATCCGCTTCATCGACTTCGCCGACAGCCTGTCCGCCGCATTCGGCAAGATCTTCGGCTGGCTTATCATCCTGATGACGTTCGGGGTCAGCTACGAGGTGTTCGTGCGCTATGTGCTGAACAGCCCTACTTCGTGGTCTCTCGACGTGTCGTTCATCATGTATGGCTCGCTCTTCATGATGGGCGGCGCCTATACGCTGTCGCGCGGCGGGCATGTGCGCGGCGACTTCCTTTATCGTCTGTGGAGCGCGCGGACGCAGGCGACCGTCGACCTGACGCTCTACATCTTCTTTTTCTTCCCGGGCGTGCTCGCGCTGATCTTTTCGGGCTGGAAATACTCGTCGCGCTCATGGGGCTATGGCGAGGTGAGCATCAACAGCCCGGCGGGAATCCCGATCTACCAGTTCAAGACGATCATGGTCGCCGCCGGGATCCTGCTGTTCATTCAGGGGTTCGCGCAGATCTTCCGCTGCATCCTCTGCCTGCGCGAGGGCTACTGGCGAAACGCCGCCGACGATGTCGAGGAAACCGAGACGCTCCTCAAGACGACAGTGACCCACGGCGCGAAACCGATCGTGACCGGCGACCATCCCGACATGAAATGAGCGGCGCGCCTCTATTCGCCGCCACGAAAGCGAACGGCGTGAATCAACGGAGTCTGACCTCTTGACCGATCCCCAAGTCGCCCTGACGATGCTCGGCATTTTCATCATGCTGGTGTTTCTCGGCTTTCCGATCGCATTCACCCTGATGGCGCTCGGCATTTTCTTTGGCTATTTCGCCTATTTCGACTCTGGCCGCATGTGGCGCGGCTTCAATCGCCTCGATGAGACAGCAAGCTGGTGGGACAGCACATCGCTCTGGCTCGAAGGGTTCCTGAACAACCGAATATTCGATCTGTTCATCAACCAGACCTACACGGTGATGTCGAACGAGGTGCTGACGGCGGTGCCGCTGTTCCTCTTCATGGGTTACATCGTGGAGCGCGCGAACATCGTCGACCGGCTATTCACCACGCTCAACGTCGCATCCAAGAACGTTCCGGGCTCGATGGGGGTCGCGGCGCTGATCACGTGCGCGCTGTTCGCCACCGCCACGGGCATCGTCGGCGCGGTCGTCACGCTGATGGGCCTCCTCGCGCTGCCCGCGATGCTCAAGGCGCGCTATGATCCCGCCTTCGCCAGCGGCATCATCTGCGCCGGCGGCACCCTCGGCATCCTGATCCCGCCGTCGATCATGCTGATCGTCTACGCCGCCGCTTCCGGCGTCTCGATCGTCCGGCTCTACGCGGCGGCGCTGCTGCCCGGCCTTTTGTTGGTCAGCCTTTATCTGGCCTACGTGATCGGCAGGTCGATCCTTCAGCCAAGCATCGCGCCCCGCCCAACCGACGAAGAGGTGCCCGACGTGCCGCTGCCGCGGCTCCTGTGGATGCTCTTCACCTCGTTCTTCCCGCTCGCGGTGCTGATTCTCTCGGTGCTCGGCTCGATTCTTTTCGGCCTCGCCACGCCGACCGAGGCGGCCGCCATCGGCGCGCTCGGCGGCATGATTCTGGCGATCGCCTATCGCGCGATGACCTTCCAGCGGCTGCGCGAGAGCGTCTATCTGACGGTTCGCACAACAGCGATGGTCTGCTGGCTTTTCGTCGGCTCCTACACGTTCTCCGCCGTTTTCTCCTATCTCGGAGGCGAGCAGCTGATCGGCGAGTTCGTCGGCGGCATGAACCTGTCGCCGCTTCAGTTCCTGCTGATGGCGCAGGTCATCATCTTCCTGCTGGGCTGGCCGCTCGAATGGTCGGAAATCATCATCATCTTCGTCCCGATATTCCTGCCGCTTCTGCCGCTCTTTGGGGTCGATCCACTGTTCTTCGGCATCCTTGTCGCGCTGAATCTCCAGACCTCCTTCCTGACTCCGCCAATGGCGATGTCGGCCTACTACCTGAAGGGGATCGCGCCGCCCGAGGTCAAGCTGACGCAGATCTTCCGCGGCGTCATGCCGTTCCTCTTCCTCGTGTTCCTGTCGATGGCCATCGTCTATATTTTCCCGCAGATCGTCTTCCACCTGCCGGAGCAGATCTATGGCCGCTAAACGGCTCGCCCGCGGAGAAGTGCCGTTGACCGCGCTGAGCGGTGTGGAGCTGCGCGATCGTCTCGCCTCAGGGGCCTTGCAGGCTGAGGATGTCGCGAAGGCCTTTCTGGCCGAGATCCAGGCGCGTGAGCCGGAGGTCCGCGCATGGGCCTTCCTCGACAGCGACGATGTGCTCGGCCAGGCGCGCAGGCTCGACGCCCTCCGCCGGTCGGGGCGCCCGGTCGGCCCGCTGCATGGGCTGCCTGTCGGCCTCAAGGACATCATCGACGTCGCGCAAACCCCGACCGAGAATGGAACCCCGCTCGACAAGGGCCGGGTTCCCACCGCCGACGCCGTAGTCGCCGCACGCCTGAGATCGGCGGGCGCGATTCTGATGGGCAAGACCGTCTCGACCGAACTCGCCTATCTTCACCCGGGGCCGACCCGCAATCCCGCCGCGCCGAACCACACGCCCGGCGGCTCCTCCTCAGGCTCGGCGGCGGCGGTCGCGGCCCGGATGACGCCGCTGGCTGTCGGCACGCAGACCGGCGGCTCGGTGATCCGCCCCGCGGCCTATTGCGGCTGCGTCGGGTTCAAGCCCACCTTCGGCGCGATTCCGCGCACCGGAATCCTGCCGCAATCCCCGAACCTCGACACGGTCGGCGTCTTCGCCGGCTCGGTCGAAGACGCGGCGATGTTGGCCGAGGTCCTCTTCGGCCATGATGCGGGCGACCCCGCGACGCACCCTGCCCCGCCGCCCCGTTTGCTGGATGTCTGCCTCTCGCAACCGCCGATGAAGCCGACGCTGGCCTTTCTTCGTCCACCCGGCTTCGAGGACGGCGCCCCGGTGATGCGCGAAGCGATGGCCGAACTGGTCAGCGCGCTCGGCGGGCAATGCTTCGAAGTCACCCTGCCCCCGGCCTTCGACAGCGCCGCGGATATCCGGGAGCGCATCAATTTCGCCGAAATGGCGAAATGCTATTTCAACTATGAAAAACGCGGCTGGGACGGGCTTTCCGAAGTGATCCGTCAAGCGATGAGCGCGGGAAAAGCGGTGGCGGCCCGCGACTACATCTCCGCCCTCGATTGGGCGGATGTGTTGAACGCGGGGCTGGACGAAATATTCTCGCGCTGCGACGCGATCATGACTCCTGCGACGCCCGGACCAGCCCCCGAAGGGTTGGAAAGCACCGGCAGCGCTATCTTCAACGGGCTTTGGACCCTATGCCGAACGCCTGCGATCACCGTGCCGCTGCTGGAGACGCAAACCGGCCTGCCGCTCGGCGTGCAACTGGTCGGGCGGCGGGGCGACGATGCGCGGCTGCTGCGCACCGCCCGTTGGCTCGCGCACGACTTTCCTTCAATAATGGCCGGAGAGAAATCATGATGGACCGCGCCACGCTGGTCTTCGCTTTCATTATCTTCGTAGGCTTCCTCGGCATCCTCGTGGTCGCGGTTCCGCGTCTTGATCTCGGGCTGATAACGGCCGCGACCCTGCTTTTGGTCGGCTGCGATATGTTCGTCATGCTCAGGAAAAACCACGACTGATCCGCCACTCAAGCGCGTCCGCCTTTCTTCGATCACGTCAGACCAAAGCACGTGGCTTCCGTTCGGCGAGCGGGAGCAAAGCTGTTCGCACTTCGCCTGAAGGATCTCCGCCGCGCAGCTATCGCCCGCTCCCTCCGCCGCCCCGCCCGCCTTGCGACGCTCCGCCCCGGTGCTATTCTCCGCGCGAAATGGAGAGACAGAAAATGAGCGCAGCGCCAAACGCGACTTTTGCTAAGTTCGGCTGGCCGGCCACGAAGATCGCCGAGCTTGGGCATTGGGGCGTGATGCTCCGCCCGGATCAGCCGACCCTCGGCGCGGTGATCCTCGCCTGCAAGGAGCCGGTGACGGAGTTCGGCGCGGTCAGCGCCGCGGGGTTCGCGGAGTTCGCGCGCGTCGTTCCGGCGGTGGAGTCGATGCTGAAATCCGTAACCGGCTATGAAAAGCTCAATTATCTGATGCTGATGATGGTCGACCGCGACGTGCATTTCCACGTCTTGCCGCGCTATGCCGGGGCCAAGGCGCTGGACGGGGTGGAAGTGGAGGACGCCGGCTGGCCCGGCCCACCGACGCTCGGCGCGTTCACGACGCCGGACGCCGCTCAGGCGGCGGCGCTGATCGCGCGGCTGCGCGCCGCCTGGCCGCTCTGACCGTGGCGCCGCTCAAGGCGTTGGTGCTGGCCGGCGATCGAGGGCCGATGGACGATGTCGCACGCGCCGCCGGCGTCCCGACCAAGGCCTTCGCCGAAATCGCCGGCAAGCCGATGATCGAACATGTGATCGCCGCGCTTCGCGGCGTCGACGAGATCGGGGAGATCGCCGTCTCCATCGCGCCGGGGGCGCCAGCGCTGCCCGCGGGGCTGCGCCGCATCGACGCCGGGCCGACGCCGGCGACCAGCGCCGCCGAAGGCCTCGCCGCGCTGGGCGCGCCCCTCCTCATCACCACGGCGGACCACCCGCTTCTGACGCCGGAGATGGTGCGCGACTTTATCGCCGGCGCGCGGGCCAGCGGCGCCGATGCGGCTGCGGCGGCCAGCGTGAAGGAAGTCGTCGAGAAAGCCGGCAACCCTGCGCGCCGCACTTGGCTCAGATTCTCGGATGGCTGGCTTTCGGGCGCCAACCTTTTTCTGGTCGAAACACGCGAAGGCGTTGGCGCGATCGACTTCTGGAAATCCATAGAGGCCGATCGCAAGCACCCGCTGAAGATGGCGAAGAAGATCGGCCTGCTCGGCCCCCTCCTCTATCTGTGCGGACGGCTCAGCCGCGCGCGGGTCGCGAAAATGATCGGCCGGCTCGCCGGCTGCAAGGCGGCGATCGTGCTTCTCGATCATCCGAACGCCGCGCATGACGTGGATAAACGCGCCGATCTCGACTTCGCCGAGAAGCGCTTGTCCGGCAGATGAGACTGACGATGGCGAAGGTTCGAAGACCGATGGCGCGCGCCAGGTCACCGGCGCTGAAGGATGGAGGCGGGCGTCGGCGCCGCGCTTCACCCGCCGCCGCCTGGCCGAGGCTCAGTGAGGGCGCAACGCCGAGAGCCGGTCAGAAAGCTCCCGCCGCTCCGCCGCCATCCGCTCCGCCGCGCCTTCAAGCCGGATCAGCGCCCCTTCGCGCCGCGCCCAGCCGCGCGAGATGAGCGCCGCGTGCAGCCCTTCGATATCCGGCGGGGGCGCGAGCAACCCGCGCCCGCCGCCCGCCGAAAGCCACCGTCGGCCCGGCCCTGCCGCGCGCACGGTCTGCAACCATCCCGGCGCCTCCGCTGGCAGGATCGAAACCGGCGCCCCCGTGGCCGCCGCGTCCGCGAGGAGAGAGACGCTGTCGCCGGAGACGAGCACCTCTCGCGCTTCCGAAAGCCAATGGCGATAGGGGTTCGCCCCTTCCGCCCGCCACTCATGCAATTCCGCCTCCCGCAGCATGCCCGCGAGCGCCGCGCCAGCGCCGGCGGGGCTTCGCGGCGAAGTGGCGATGGAAAGCGGCGCGCCCAGCGCGGCCGCGCGGGCGCCGGCCGCCTCAGCGAACCGCCGAAGATAATCCGGCGTTATGCGGGTCGACCAGCCAGGCCCCCCGAGCAGCGCCAGGCAACGCCGGCCGGCGGTCCGCTCGATCGGCGGGGTCAGCGGCAGGGTGAGTCGGAAGACATTCGCCGCCGCCTTCAACCCGTATTGCGGAGTCGTGACGACCAGTGAAAACCACGCAAGCGGCGCCCGCGGCCGCCCGATCCAGATCAGCCGCGCCCGCCCCGCGCTTTCTTGCGCGATCCACCGGGCCGCAGGCGCGTTCCGGCGGCCTGCGCCGATCACGAGATCAGGCCAGGGCGGATCGAAACCCGGCTTCACCGCGAGGCTGGCCAAAGAGCCGCCAAGCCACGCCGCCGGCGCCTCGCGAAGCAGATTGTGCGAGAGGGTGAATTCTCGCGCCGCGCCGCCGACCAGCGTCGCCAACTCCCGCGCCTGGGCGTTGTCCCCGGCGTTGCGCCCGAGCAGAAGCCAGATGTTGAAGCTCATCCGCTGCGCCTCGGTTTCAGAACCAACGCGCGATAGAGCACGAACAGCCGGTGAGAGAACACCAGGCTCTGCCTGAGCAGCAGCGCGAAGCCCGCGCCGATCAGCCCGAACCAGCCCATGAACCCCCAGAGCGCGGCGAGGAAGGCCAGGGTGGAGAGGGCCGCGGACCAGAGCAGCGCTTTTTCCTTCCTGATCGCCAGCATCACCGGCTCCATCGCGAAGCCGAGAACGCCGATCGCCGCCGAGAGCCCCACAATGGTCAGAAGCGGGGCCGCCGGCGCCGTCTCAGCCCCGAAGATCAGCGTCAGCAGCGTCTCTCCCGCGAAGAGGAGCACGAGGCAGAACACCGCAAGCCCGGACCCAGCCACCGCCAGCGTCCGCCAGAGCAGCCGCGCGATGGCCTGCCGGTGGCCACGCGCCTCCATCCACGCAAACTCGGGGAAGATGATCGGCCCGAGCAAGGTGGAGAGCCGCGATATCGATTCCGTCATCTGGCGCACCACGCCATAAAGTCCCGCCGCGGTCGGCCCCAGCATGCCGCCAACCAGCAGGATCGTGGCGTGGGTCATGATAGTGTCCATGAGCGAGGTCGCGTTCAAGACGATCACGAAGCGCCAGATGCGCGGGAAACCGGCCGTCAATTCGCTCCAGCGGGCGGCGAGGCGCGGCGCGAGACTGCGACGGCGCAACTCCCCCGCCGCCGCCAGCATCAGCTGAAAGCCGGAAAGAAAAGAAGCGAGGATCCAGACGACGATCAGTTCCTCCAGCCCGCCGCCAAGCCAGTAGACCGCCGCTGCGCCAAGGAATCGCAGAACCGCGGTGAGCGCGTGCTGGCGCACCAGCACCCCGACACGGTCGAACAGCCGCAGCACGCCCGTCGGCGTCGCCGATGTGATGAAGGGGATCGTAAGGACGAACCAGGGCGCGAGCGCCAACGCCTCCGGTGGCCATTCGAGCCAGCGGCCGATCAATGGCGCGGCGGCGACCCCGACGCCGACCGACGCGAAAAGCCCGATTATGTCGAGCCGGATGGTGAAACCGATCACCCGACGGAAATCATCGTCGCGCCCGGCGGCCAGCGCCTCCGCGCCGAATTTGGTCACCGTCGCCCATGACTGGAACTTGAGAAGCCCGCCGATCAGGCGAACATAAGCTTGG
>JBBDTD010000252.1:21424-22156 GCA_040904645.1 Paracoccaceae bacterium | reverse complement strand
CCTGCGAGGCGGTGGACCGGGGCCTCGGCGCGGCGCTCGATGCGCTCAAACGGGCTGGCGGCGCGATGATCGTCACGGCCGATCATGGCAATTGCGAGATGATGATCGACCCGGAAACCGGCGGGCCACACACCGCGCACACCACGACGCCAGTCGCGGCCTTCCTCGCCGGGGTTCCGGGCGTGTCGCTCGACGGGCCGGGCGGGCTCTCGGATATCGCGCCGACGCTGCTTGACCTGATGGGGATGGCGACGCCGCCGGAGATGACCGGCCGCTCGCTGCTGAAGCGATGATCCGGGCGGCGCTGATCTTCCTGTTGCTTGCGTCGCCCGTGGCGGCGGCCGATCAACGCGCGGCCGAGATGCTGGAGCGCGCGCAGGCGTCGCTCGGCGCGGCCAAATCGCCGGAGGAGCGGCTCGCCGCGCTTGGCCGCGCCGCGCAGGCGCAGGAAGCGACGCTTCGGGCGCTACGCGTCGATCTCCGCGCCGTCGCCGGCCGCAGGGCGGAGATTGACGGCGGCCTCAAGGCGGAGGAGCGTCGGTTCATTGCGGTGCTCTCCGCGCTGCAAAGGCTTGAAAGCGCGCCCCGCGTCGCGCTGATCGCGCACCCGGGCGGCCCGGTCGCGGCGGCGCGGGCGGGTATGACGCTGGCCGCCTTCGCGCCCGAACTGGAAGCGGAGGCCGGGCGGCTTTCCCGGGCGCTGGGGGAACTGGCCATGCTCGACGCGGAGCG